>JAFLJT010000222.1 GCA_022712855.1 Pseudodesulfovibrio sp.
CTGGTCGGGGCGAAGAGATTCGAACTCCCGGCATCCTGCTCCCAAAGCAGGCGCGCTACCAGACTGCGCCACGCCCCGTCAGATTTCTCAGGATTCCCTCTGGCTGCGTTGCTGCGAAGATTTAAGACTCTTGCGTATCGGAATACGCGGCGATCCTTAAATCTTCTTGCGCCTTGTCAGAGGAAATCCTGAGAAATCTGACAAGTGTTGTCGCTGGTGGAGTGGGTTCACTGCGTTTTGGGACTCGCTGTGGCCTGAACTCCGGTTGTCTGTAAACAGACAACTGCGCCGAAGGGATTGTCTACCTACGCAAAAAGTCTCCTGTTGGCAAGTAACTTATCCGAGTTCTATTCCATCGATGGTTTCGCCGCAGCTAATGCACTTGTTTTCCTTGATGGAAGGGAGGGTGGATGCGAAGCCTGAACGGTTGATGAGCAGGATGCCGCAGCCGGGGCAGGTGGTTTGTTGCATGTCCAGCCCGGGCATGTTTCCGATGTAGACATATTTGAGGCCTTTTTCTTTGCCCATATTGTACGCGGTCATGAGGGTATCGCCGTTGGTGGCGGGTACATTGCCCATTTTGTAGTCGGGGTGGAAGCGGGAGATATGCCACGGTGTGTCCGGGCCGATCTCGTTGACCAGAAAGTCCGTGAGCTGGTTGAGTTCTTCGGGCGAATCGTTCTTTCCCGGAATGAGCAGGGTGGTCACTTCCAGCCACCATTTGAGGGTGTGTTTGATGTATTTAAGGTTCTCCAGTATCGGCTTGAGGCGTGCGCCGGAGATATCTTCGTAGAAATCCTCGGTAAAACATTTGAGGTCCACATTGATAGCGTCGATGTACGGGCCGAGTGCGTCCAGGCATTCGCGGCTCATGAAGCCGTTGGAGACCATGATGTTTTTCAGGCCCCGTTCATGGGCGAGTTTGGCGGTGTCCAGCATGATTTCGAAAAAAATGGTTGGTTCGGAATAGGTATAGGAAATGGATGCGGCTTTATGTCGGATCGCTTCTTCGACCAACTCCTCAGGGGTAGCGTCTCGGCCTTCGATACGCCCGTCCTCGCGAGGCGGCTGGGAGAGCGACCAGTTTTGGCAGAAGGTGCAGTTCAGGTTGCAGCCCATGGTGGCAAAGGAAAATGTGCGCGTGCCCGGTTGAAAATGATACAGCGGTTTCTTTTCCACCGGATCAAGGTTCATGGCTGCTATTTTGCCATAGTTAAGCGCATAGAGCGTACCGTCCGTATTCTCGCGCACGCCACATTTACCGCGCTCGCCCGGTTTGATGGCGCAATAGTGGTTGCACAATCGGCATTGGACAGCGCCGTCTTTCAACGGTTTCCAGAGTTTCGCTTCGACCATGATAAAACCCTCCTGACAGGAGTATGCCAGAAGGGTTCGTTTTAGTCATCGGTTGAACGTCAACAACCTACCAGTTTTTGTTTTCCTGGGTTGTGGTCGTTGTTGTCTGCGTGTCTGTCGAGTTATCGTAGCCCGTTGTCGTTGTGGAGGATGAAGTCGTGCCGTCACCCTGAGGCCACTTTGTGATCGGGTTCACGGTGATGATCACCTTGTCGTACCAGTCCACTTCTTCCTTACTGGGGGCTGCCTTGGATTTGATGATGGAGTTACCGTCTTCATTGGTACCGATTACTGATGCACTCGTGTCATCACTTGGCTCGGTTCCGAAAGAATTATTCTTTCGATTTTTTGCTGTGTCCTTATTTTCGAACGTTGCTCCTGCCAAGGCAAGGGACAGCGTCAAAATGACAACGGTCACGGTAAATATCAATATCTTACTGAAATGGCGCATGGTTTCCTCCATTCGGGCGTGGACTCTTCTATTACTATGAATAAGCATCCGGTTCAGAAATGGCAATGCAAATCACGCGCCGGGAAATCTTCCCTTGAACTTGAACCGCCAACCATCTATAGAGCATCCATCTTAAACGAATTTTAGGAGTTGAGATATGAGCGATAGCGCTAAACGTTCCCAGGCATACACCGCCGCTGGTGTGGATATTGAGGCGGGCAACCAGTTCGTCAGCCGCATCAAGGATATGGTAAAATCGACCTTCACGCCCGGTGTTGCCACCGATATCGGCGGATTTGGTGGATTGTTCAAACCGGAAATTTCCGGCATGGAAGCACCTATGCTCGTGGCCGGAGCCGATGGCGTGGGCACCAAGCTCAAGCTTGCCTTCATGCTCGACAAGCATGACACCGTGGGCATCGACCTCGTTGCCATGTCGGTCAACGACGTGCTTGTTCAGGGCGCGGCACCACTTTTCTTCCTCGACTACTTTGCCACAGGCAAGCTCGAATCCGGCGTGGCTGAGCAAGTCGTGTCCGGCGTTTGCGAAGGCTGTCGCCAGTCCGATTGCGCTCTGCTCGGCGGCGAGACAGCTGAGATGCCCGGTTTCTACCCCGATGGCGAATACGATCTGTCCGGCTTTGCCGTAGGCATGGTCGATTCTCCCAAGCTGGTGACTGGAAAGTCCGTGTCTCCCGGCGATGTTCTCATCGGCCTCGGTTCCACGGGTGTACATTCCAACGGTTGGTCGCTCGTCCGCAAGATCCTCGGCGAATCCGGCCTGAAGAATGACGAGACATTCCCCGGCACGGACGAGACCGTGGCCGAGGTGCTCATTCAGCCCACAAAAATTTATGTGAGGCCCGTGCTTGAGCTGATGGAGTCCATCACGATCAAGGGCATGGTCCACGTCACTGGCGGCGGTTTCTACGACAACATACCGCGCGTGTTGCCTGAAAACACTGCGGCCAAAGTTGAATTCGGCACATGGCCCATGCTGCCCATTTTCGACTGGCTGCAATCTCAAGGCGAACTTTCCTGGCCGGAGATGCTTCAGATCTTCAACTGCGGTATCGGCTACATCCTTATTGTTGATGCGGATTCCGCAGGTAAAGCCATGGATATCCTTGATGCACGCGACGATGTTGATGCCTACCGCATCGGAGAAATCGTCGAGCGCAAGGCTGCCAACGAGCAAGTGGAAATTCGTTTTCCCTAAATCGCGTTCTACTTTCTAAAGAGTAAAGCCTCCGACCTGATTGGTCGGAGGCTTTTTTACGTGCCTTGTTGCGATGAGGGACGATGAGGCCGTGGTCGTGGTGCTGGCAATTTCACTGTCAGGTGCAGCGAAGTCTCCATCAATGTTGCGGTGGCTGGTGCCTTCTTGATTACCATCCGTTGAGAAACTCAATGGATGGCATATAATCTTTAAAAAGATCGACGAAGAGAGTGTGAGTCGGTACGATCAGATTATTTGTCAGTACATCAAGAGCAGAGGCCACAGCCTTGCTCCAATGGCCTGTATGGCCTTGGCATGGAGGTAACATGACCAGAAAGATTTTACTTGTTTCATTTGTTCTCATGGCTTTGAGTCTCGGCTTTGCGGCCAGCTCCATAGCAGGAGCCGCATTTGCTGGCGATAAGATCGAGAGAATGGATATCGTGGAACTGCGGCCCAAGCTCGATTCCCCGGACGTGTTGATTCTTGACGTTCGGCGTGGTTCGGATTGGGAAGGCAGCGAAAAGATGATCAAGAATGCGGTCCGCAAGGCCTACAATGACGTCGATGGTTGGGCTGACGAAGTTCCCAAGGACAAGACGCTTGTTATCTATTGCGCCTGACCCAATGAATACACCAGCGCCCGTGTGGCGCAAGCATTGATCAAGAAGGGTTTCACCAAGGTCTACGCTCTCAAGGGCGGATGGAACGACTGGATAGACGCCGGTTTCCCTACTGTGAATAAGTAACGCGGCTTCCGATAGCGGCGTATCTGCTGCGTTGGAAGGTATAAATTGATCCTCAGCGTAGGAAGACTACGCCTCCAGTCAATTTACACCTTCCGCCTTACAGCTACACCACTCTCGAAAGCCTCACGGTGTTCGGTTGCGTTGAAAGAAGAAAAGGGCCGCCTGATTGGGCGGCCTCTTTTTTTGTGGTTAGGCGGTGGCGAATTCTCGGGCGATGGTTTTGGCCATGGTTATGGATGTCGCTGCAGGGGCTTTGTCGGTGAAATCCATCCTGCTGCAATCGCGGATGATTTTGCGGTCTTTGAAACCGGAGGTCTCAAAGTAGCTGTCGTATCGGTTGGCAATGTCTGCATGTTTTGTCTCTTCTGCTCCCTGAGTGGCAATGATGAGTGATTTTTTGCCTTGGGGTAGGCGGGAGGTCGGGATGCCCGTTTCAAAGTACTCAGGGGAGATTGTGGAATAGAAGCGGTCGAAGAATCCTTTGAGCTGTGCTGTAACATCACCCAAATATATGGGGGTGGCTACGACCACTACATCGGCTTCTTTGAGGGATTCGAAGAGCGGAGTGAGGTCGTCGTTGAGAACGCAGCTTTCTTTGCCCGTTTTGCATGCGTTGCAGCCCTGACAGCCTTTGTAGTCCATGTCATTGAGGGTGTATGTCGTCACCTCTGCTCCGTTGGCTGTGGCTTCTTCGTTGAAATGGTTCGCGATGGCCGTGCTGGCCGCATTTTTTCTGGGACTTCCGAGTATTGTCAGTACCTTCATTGAGAGACTCCTTTTATTAGTTTAGAATTCGAAAACTATCGAACTCACTGTTTGTGTGTTTGGGACGATGGGGTTGAACATCGGGATATTGTAAGCGGGTTTTGTGTATGGCTGTGGTTGGGGTGGTGTCGCGAATCTGACGAAAGGCGTCGTTGTTTTCTTAGCCGCCCAAGAGGACTCTGAGTTCGGTCACTGCGTCGCCATCTACCCAGACGAAGACTTTCTTGCCTTCCCGGCGCATGTGCATGAGGCCTGCGGTGCGCAATTCCTTGAAATGGTGCGAGACGGTTGAAGGTGCCAGGCCAAGCTGTTCAGAAAACTCCCGCTGACAATTTTCGAACTGTCCAACGTCGGATTCCACAACACATCCAGGCCCCAGGCAGGCGGACATATCCATGAAGATGCGCAAGCGATGTGGGTTGGAAAGGGCCTTAAATTGTTTGGCTTTATCCACAACCAGTTCATCAGAGAGGGGCACTTTTTCAGTATTAGACATGTTTCGAACTTACGGAGCTCTGTTGAGGGTGTCAAGAGTGGTCAGCAATACAGGTTTTGCGGGTGAGTCAGCCACACGCAGGTGAGTTGCCAAAGCTGTCAGGGCATAGTTTCAGGGACTGACAACTCCATGAAAGCGGATCGGCTGAATCTGTGGTTCTCTACCCCAAAAATGGATTGAAGTACCCGTATTCGATCCAAGGAAGGGCCTTTTTAAGTCGCTTCTTGAAATTCATGAAGCCCATGCACGGGGAGTGCCCGAATGGTTTCATGAGCTTGAGGTAGAGTTCCGGATCAAGATTGAGATTGCGCAGTTGGACAAAGTCATACTTGCAGGACTCGCCGAGTTCCACCAGTGCGTCAAATTCTTCCTCGGTATCGGTGATGCCGGGGAAATAGAGCAGGTTGAGTGAGACGTGCAGGCCGACGTCGTGGGCCTTGGCGATGGCTTCGCGCACATCGTCGAATGTGAACCCTTTGGGGCGGTAATATGCTTCGTAAGGACCGGGCCGGGCCGAGTTCAGGCTGACACGGATGGAGTTCACGCCTGCGATCTTGAGGGCGGGCATGGCCTGCGGCCTACTGCCATTGGTGTTGACGTTGACCGTTCCGGTACCGCCGTCTGCGCGGTATTCCTTGACAGCATCACAGATGAGTTCAGCTTCGAGCAGTGGTTCGCCTTCGCAACCTTGGCCGAAGGAAAAAATGGGTCGGCGCTCACGGGATTCGTGGCGACGCATGATCTGGACGATTTCGTCCACGGTGGGCGTGAAAGGTATGCGGCACTGCGGGGACGGAAAGCCAGAGTCTTCGGGTTGTAGCGAAATGCAGCCGACACATTCAGCGTTGCATGCCTGTGCGGTCGGCAGTGGGCATTCGAAGCGACCGAGTGAAAGATTGCGTGCAGCCGGACAGCCGCTGGTCAGGGCGCAACTCGCAAGGTGTTTGACGAGCCTGTTGTCAGGCATCTCTTTCATGAGCTTGTGCGCACCAGCTTCAATCCGATCCGGCGGGATGTTCGTGAAAATCTGACGTTTGTCGTCATCTACTTTCTTGGCACAGACCCAGAATTTGCCGTTGGCATACCCTATGGCGCCGTAAGAGAGCAGGGGCAGGATGGGAGCGTTCTCATCTGTTTCGTAGGCCGACACGCCTGTGACGGTATGGCCGGGGCTGGCGAATGCGGCCACGGCGAGGTCTTCCATAACTTCGGTCTGGCCGGTTTCGGGATTGTAGCCCATGGCATGACGGCCGGGCAGCATGAAAAATTCGGACTCATCGGGTAGGGGCGTAATTTCATCCGGTCTGGGCAGGCCGAACTCATCACCTCTGCGACACATGAGTAAAAGGTCGGGGTGATCGAATATCTCGCCGTTCGCGGTAGCAAAAAGCATCCGCGGCTGTGGTTTTTTCTTTGATGGCATGCGTATATCTATAATGGGAAAAAGCGATTTTGGGCAAGAAATGATTCTTTTTTCTAACCATACTTGGGAATAACTCTCATATATGGCCAATCTAAGTCCACAATTGACTATTTCGCTATCATTACTTCAACGCCGTCCCAGTCCTGTGCAGGTTCTTCCTGCTTGTACTGACGGGATCGTTCAATGTAGATTGATACCAGCGTATCGTTAGCTCCTTCCATCTCTTCGAATAGAGCAAGTGCTTCATCCCACCGTCGCGCTTGGAACAAGGCGTATGCCCTTTCCCATTCTTTGAGATGTTCTGTGATCGCCAAAGTAACTTCCACTTCCGGGATTGAACAGCCGCTACGACTTCCTACAAGTTCGTATATTGAGATCGGTGTGAGTGCCCCTTTTGGCAGGACCTTGTCCACAGACTTGAAAACGAAATACTCAGCAGCATGGAGTTTGACTGCTTCACTGGCGAGAATTGTTGTGCCGTAGTATTTGTTCAACCCTTCCAGGCGGGAGGCCATGTTCACAGTTGAACCCAGCGCAGTGTAATTTAATCGGTCAGATGACCCCATATTGCCCACAACCGATTCTCCTCGATGGAGTCCGAACCGGGTCTGGAACGTGTTGGTATTGCCGGTGTCGTCCATATATTCGTAGTCACGGACGGCTTGAGCGCATTGAAGGGCTGCTTCACACGCCTCTAGGGTGTGCGCCTCAGTGCGTTCCGGGGCATTCCAGAAGGCCATCAAGGCGTCACCGATATATTTGTCTATGGTCCCGTTGTTTGAAGCGACAATTTTACCCATGCGGCTGAAGTAGTCGGAAAGCATGGTGATAATAGTCTCAGGGACCATACCTTCGGACATGGTGGTAAAGCCTGCGATATCAGTGAAGAGAAGCGTCAGGGTTCGACGATCTCCCCCAATTTCCGGTGTAATGTCAGAGCCGATGTATCTCTTGACCAGATCCTTGGGAATGTACTGGGCGAATGTTTGAATGCCTGATTTCATGCCGCTGATGGATTCGGCAAGTCTCGCAACTTCCTTGATCCTTGAATGAACGTCTACCTGTACGTCGAGATTGAATTGTCTGATTTCATCTGTCTTACGGGTAAGAGCCCTGAGTGGTGTTGAAATTTTTCTTGAAACAATCATGATAATCAGGATTGCAATGGTTATAATAACGGCAGCGAAAAGTAGACTGTTGCGGCCGATTTTACGGATTTCCTCTGTGAAATAATCCTCGGTGGCGATGACGACGACCAGCACTTCCATTGGGCTGAACGTGCCCCGTCTGGTGTCCGCAATGTATGACACTTCGCCCACCAAGAAGGTGAATGGCTGTCCAACTCCTGGCTTTTTCGTAACGTAGGCCTCGTGCATTCCCGACAGGACTGGGTCTTTCATGGTCTCAATATCAGTGACGACAAAATGGTTGACCGCGTCGTTTTCATCTGGAGCAGGTGTTCCATTTCTCTTGGACGAGAAGAAAGCCCGACCATTATCGTCAAAAACTACAATACGCCCATCTGGACCTGGGGTTCGATTTACGAGGAACTGTGCCAGATCATCTACCATGATATCCGCGCCAACGACGCCTCCGGGGTTTCCCCAGAAAGTGTTGGTGAATATCGTACCGAAAACGTGTTGTGCGGCAAGCATGTGCATAGACGTTCTCTGAGGTGTGCCCGGATGGCTCTTGCCGTCCTTGTACCAGCGGTGTTTTCGCGGGTCATACTCAGTCGAAATCGTCTGCAGCGGTCCGGTTGGTTCTCCTTCGAGAGTGTAGAAACCGGTAGTTCTCAGGCGTTTCCCGTCCTTCTCTGTGATGGAGTATATGATGCGTTCGGTTGCTTCCGGCGCATTCATTTTTAGCCTGTAGTTTTCATTTTCCCTGACTCTGGAAACATAATAGAAATCGCCATCATCCCAGCCCAGATAGAGGCCACTGAGTGTGTCGTTGTTATCGAGAGCGGTGTTGAAATACTCAAGGAGAGGATGGTCGAGCCCTGTTGGCTTTTGCGATATTGCTGAAATATTCGGCAGATTCTCAACAAGCTGCATTGGGCGTTGTGAGAGTCTCTCCATTTCCTGGACGACGCTTACGTTCAATTCGTCAAGTAAGTCTTTGCCCGCCTCCAGGCTCGCTTCGCGGCTCTTGAGGAAACCGTATCCAGTCAGTGTTCCGGCAAGGAGGAGGCAAATGGCGATGAAGATGGTCTGGATCGTGACCACTAAGGAGAACCGCTTTGGAGTGGATGATGTTTCTTGCATGTATGACGCATACCATACTCAGGATATGAGTGGTACCAAAACGCGAAACGGCCGGCACCATTTAGTGCCAGCCGTTTGTATCCTGTGGTCGTTTTTGCGATGTCACCCCATCTGCTGCGTTGCTGGATGTTCGCAGTGGTGGACCACAGCTTCACGCCCAGCGCCTTGCAGCTGCGGCAACCTCGCAAAAACGACGAAAAGGTCGGCACCCTTTTGGGGGTACCGACCTTTGTAAGGTCTGGATAACCAGAAACTCGGCTTAACGCTTGGAGTACTGGAAGGAGGCGCGGGCGCCCTTGAGACCGTACTTCTTACGCTCTTTCTTACGAGCATCACGAGTCATGAGACCCAGAGGCTTCAGAATAGCGCGCAGTTCGGGATCGATCTCGCAGAGGGCGCGGCAGATGCCGTGACGCAGGGCTTCGGCCTGGCCGGATACGCCGCCGCCTGTGCAGTTGGCTTTGATGTCGTATTTACCGAGGAGCTTTGTGAGCTTCAGGGGCTGTTCGACGATCATCTGCAGAGTTTTGCGGGGGAAGTAGTCCTCGAAAGGACGACCGTTAACAGTGATCAGTCCGGTACCTGTGTAAAGACGGGTACGGGAGATCGCGTTCTTACGTTTACCAGTGGAGTAAGTGAAATTGCTCATGATAATCCCCGATTAAATATCCAAAGTTTTAGGAGCCTGGGCAGCATGCGGATGCTCGGAACCAGCGTAGACCTTCAGCTTCTTGAGAAGCTGTGCGGACAGGCGGTTCTTGGGCAACATGCCTTTGACTGCCATGGTGATTACGTTTTCAGGCTTCTTGTCCAACATCTCGCGGAGAGTCTTTTGCTTCAGACCGCCGGGATGGTTGGTGTGCTTGTAGTAGATCTTCTTGTCGAGCTTCTGGCCGGTAACCTTGATCTTCTCGGCGTTGATAACGACGATGTAGTCACCCATATCCATATGGTGGGCGAATTCAGGCTTGTGTTTGCCGCGCAGACGAATGGTGATTTCGGTGCAGAGGCGACCGAGAATCTTGTCTGTGGCGTCGACGATGAACCATTCGTGATTCGCGTCTTCCGGTACTGGGCTATATGTCTTCATAATAAATGCTCCTTGCGCAAACTGAGAAGGGGATTTTTACGGATTATGCATCCGCATGTCAACCCTAAAGACGAGTCAACCTGTCGATAACTGCGGTGCTCGATGAACTCAAACCTTTTGCGTGTTCTCAATACGCTGGGGTTTATGTCTATCTCGCTTTGCAGAAAGCGACATGCCAACAGTCTGTAACTGTATTTGACGTCTCGCGGTCAAGGCTCTCAGGGTTTCAGTGACACTGTAACGGTGCGCAGATGAAACGGTGGAAGTCTCGACCGGGACGAACCATCTACATGGAACCGGAACAAAGATAAAGTGTTTTTTTGCTTTCAGACAAAAGGGCGGTCGTTACAGATGGACTATGCAATTCCGCCCTTTTCGCTTGGCTGCATAGAGCGCCGTGTCTGCGCGGTTGAGCAATGCCTCAAGGCAATCATCTTCTTTTGTAATGGTCGCTGTGCCGATGCTGGCGGTGACACCTATGTTGTGTCCGTCGACCGTGCAAGCGTAGGCAGCAAGGCCGTCGATCAGCCGTTGGGCCGTGGCCTGCGCGCTCTCAGCGGTGGCTTCCATGAGGATGCCGGAAAATTCTTCGCCACCGTACCGACAGAAGATGTCACTTTCGCGTAAAATGTCATGGCAGATGGTCGCCACGTTGCCCAGGACCTGATCTCCAGCCAAGTGGCCGTGGGTGTCGTTGACTTCCTTGAAATGATCAAGGTCCAGCATGAAGACGGACATGACGTTGTTATACCGCTTGGCTTTGGCGAATTCACTTTCGCCCAGATCGAAGAAATGTCGGCGGTTCATGACTTTGGTCAGCGGGTCGATGGTGGCCATGGTACGCAGCTGTTCTTCCATTTCGTGGCGATTGGTGGTGTCATGGCCGATGGCATAGACCCGTTCTTCGTCCTGAAGGCCCATGGAATTCCATGTGATCCAGCGGTAAGTGCCATCTTTGCACAGGGATCTGTTTTCAAAGGAGACAACGGATTTTCCCTCACCTATTTCCCTGAACTTCTCAAGCGTGGCGCGTCGATCATCCGGGTGGGCGAACTTCATGATCTTCTGGCCCTTGAGTTCGTCGGCCGTCCAGCCAAGAATGCGGGTGCAGGCGGGATTTGTCTGGCGGAAATAGCCATCGTAACCAGCCACGTAGAACATATCCAAGGAAACGTCGAAGAATCGGTCGCGGTCCAGTTCGGCCTCTTTTCTTTCGGTGGCGTCCAGAATGAGGATGATGATGCCTTCAATGGCGTTTTCAAAAATATGGGGGAGGTAATTAACTTCCAGATAACGCGGACCGAGGACGGGGGAATCGAAGGTCAGTTCGAACCGTGCGGCTTCTCCTCCAAGCGCTTTATCGTAGTATTTCTCAACCTTGGCAAAAACTGCATCGCCGAGCAGTTCGGGAACGCGTTTGCCAATAACCTCAGCGGGATTAATCCCGTAAAGATTTTCATAATAGCGGTTGACGAATTTGTAACGCAGGTTGGTGTCGACATAGCCCATGATGGCGGGGGTTCCGTCCATGATGACCTCCATCAACTCCTTGTAACGCTGTAATTCCCGCTCACTCGTGACCAGGCTTTCTTCCATTTGTTTGCGTTCGGTTATGTCAGCCAGCACGGTGACGAGACATTCAATGTCTCCATCGTCGCCACGAATGGCTGCGCTGCTGATATCTACATAGATTGATGAGCCATCTTTTCTGACGAGTCTTCGTTCAGCCCGTACAGTCTCAATTTCGCCGGACAGCAGTAAGGCCATGTTGTAAAAGACTTCTTCCATCTCGTCCGGGTGAATGAATTTGGAAATGCTGTCCCCTGTAATCTCTTCAATGGGTGTGCCAAAGAGTTCAGCACATTTGGCGTTTACGAGAGCAAGGGTACCTTCTGGGGTGATAATGCCGATGCCAACAGAAGCGTTGTCGTAGACAGCGGCGAAGAAACGTCCAGCTTGTCCCTGTGTCGGGGCTTGATTGCCAGGGGAGGTTTTCTTTTTTTCCCAGTGGCCGCAGAGAGCGACTTCGCATGGGTCAAAGCAGGAATTGAGGAAGTCGATGGCAATGGTGCGTTCAAGTGCATTGTCCAGCTTGAGTAACGCAAGATCGATGTACGCTTTGGTCAATCGTTTGAAAACGGTCAGGCAATCGGTGAGGGATCGGCAGTCGCAGGTGTGATTTTGCGTTATGGCCCCGGTTAATTTGACAATGGGAAGCTCGTGATCGTTGAGAAGTGGAACCAGTGCCTCGGCTTCGGTCAAAACATCAATGGTCTGCACGAGTGCGGCAGACATTTCGGGGATATTGGTATGCCATGGCACAAGTAACGGTGGCACTTCCGAGCTGGGAGTGTCTTGTCCTTCAAATAATTGGAGGAATCTATTTTTCAGCCATCCGTTGTTCTCAAAAAGAACGGCTTTGAGGGCAGCTAAATCGTCGGCTTTGCCAATATATCGGCCGGGGCGTAACAGGTTAGGGCATTTCATGCCCCACCTATACAGCACCACGTACAATTAGCAAATAGTTATCGATTTTATTAAGAAGTGGCTCACGAGTTTAGCCACTTCTCGTTCAGCTTGTCGATAAAGGCGCGATTGCGGCGTTGCTGCGAGATAATCAGACCCTTGCGTATAAAGAATACGCGGCGGTCCTGATTATCTCTTGCGCCTTGCACTCACACCTTTCTCGCCAACCTGGGTGAGATTTATGCGCTGACAAGTTCCTTGATTTTGGCAATGGCGTTGGGAATACCAGCAGCATCGGTGCCGCCTGCGCGGGCCATGTCTGGGCGTCCGCCACCGCCGCCGCCGACTTCGCCTGCGACTGGTTTGATGAGGTCGCCTGCTTTGTAGCGGTCGTGCAAATCTTTGGTAACTGATAAAGCAACGGAGACTTTGCCGTCATCGTGGCCTGCCACCAGGCAGATGATGCCGGATGGGATCTTGGAGCGCAGGGCGTCCATCTGTTCGAGCATGACTCCCATATTCGGGGCTTCAAGTTCGACAGCCAGGACTTGTACGCCGTTGATCTCTTCAAGGTCGCTCATCATGTCTTTGCCAGCACCGGATGCGAGCTTGGCTTGGAGCGATTTCATCTCCTTGGCCATATCTTTTACTTGCTGCTGCAAGATCTTGATCTTGGTCGGCAGTTCGGCGGGCTGGGCCTTGAGCATGGCTCCGGCCTCGGTCACGGCTGCGCGGCGTTCGTTCAGGTACGCGGTTGCATTGCCACCAGTGGCGGCTTCGATGCGGCGGATACCCGCGGCAACGCCCGCTTCGCTGGTGATGATGAATGACCCGGCAACGCCGGTGTTGTCGAGGTGGGTGCCACCACAAAATTCCATGGAGATGCCGGGCACTTCGATGATGGAGACGGTGTCGCCGTACTTCTCGCCGAACAGCGCGGTTGCGCCCTTGGCCTGTGCTTCCTTGATGGACATGACAGTGCGCTCAACCGGGATGGCGTCGAGAATCTGCTGATTGACCATCGCTTCGACCTGCGCAATCTCATCGTCGGACAAACCTTTGATGTGCGTGAAATCGAAACGCAGACGATCCGGTCCGACCAGAGAACCAGCCTGTTTGGCGTGGTCGCCCAGAATGTTTTGCAATGCGCCGTGCAGCAGGTGAGTGACCGTGTGGTTCCGCATGGTGGCGAGGCGCTGGCCTCGGTCCACGTTGAGGAAGCAGGACTCGCCTGTCTTCATGTCGCCTTCGGCAATCTGCACCTTGTGGGCTGTGAGATTCTGGGACGGCTTGACGGTATCAAGGACAATGGCTTTGCCGGATGACGCGGCGATCTCGCCTGTGTCACCCAACTGGCCGCCGGACTCGCCGTAGAACGGGGTGGTCTTGGCGACCAACCAACCAGTGGTCCCTTCGGGCAGGGTTTCAACCACGGTACCGTTCATTTCGAGGAGGTACGCGATCTCGGATTGCTCGATCATCTCTTCGTAACCGGAAAATTCACTGGTGACGTCCTGCTCCAGCAGAGTCTGGAAGATGGAAGCCACATCTTTTTCGCCGGAGCCTTTCCAGGCTGCCTTGGAGCGAGTCTTCTGCTCCTGCATGAAGGTGTCGAACTCTGCTTCGTCAACATCCATGCCGAGCTTTTCAGCGACATCGCGGACGATATCGATGGGGAAGCCGTAAGTGTCGTAGAGCTTGAATGTGATCTCGCCGGGCACGATGGCAATGTTGGCCTTCTTGAGTTCGGCCAGTTCGAGTTCGAGCATTTCAAGGCCCTTGTCCAGGGTCTTGGCAAAACCTTCTTCTTCACCTTTGACGACCTCGACCATGAAGTCCTTGGACTCTTCGAGTTCGGCGTAGTGGCCGCCCATGTCTTCGACAACTTTGCTCGCGGTCTTCCAGAGGAAGGAGCCTTCGAGGCCCATGAGCTTGCCGAAGCGGTAGGCGCGACGGATGAGGCGGCGCAGGATGTAGCCCTTGCCTTCGTTGGAGGGCAGGACTTGATCGGGAATGAGGAAAGCGATGGCGCGGCTATGGTCTGCAATGACCTGCAGTGCGGTGTCGATCTCGGCTCCAGCTTCACCCGGTTCGCGATACTTCACACCAGCCAGTTCAGCGGTGTACTCGATGATGGATTGGAAAAGATCGGTTTCGTAGTTGGAAGTCACGCCCTGACAGACAGCGGCGATACGTTCGAGGCCCATGCCAGTATCGATGGACGGGCGGGGCAGATCGGTGCGGGTACCGTCCTCGGCCTGGTCGTATTGCATGAACACGAGGTTCCAGATTTCGAGGTAGCGGTCACAGTCGCATTTGCCGATGCCGCAGTCCGGGCCGCAGCCGACAGCTTCGCCTTGATCGTAGTGGACTTCGGAGCAGGGGCCGCAGGGACCGGTGTCGCCCATGGACCAGAAGTTGTCTTTCTCGCCGAGCTTGAAAATGCGTTCGGCAGGGACGTTGGCAACTTTCTTCCACAGCTCGCCCGCGTCTTCATCATCTTTATATATAGTAATATAAAGGCGCTCTTTATCCAGACCGAGTTCGTCGGTGAGGAATTCCCAACAAAATTTGATGGCGTCTTCTTTGAAATAGTCGCCGAAGGAGAAGTTGCCGAGCATCTCGAAAAAGGTGTGGTGACGCGCGGTGCGGCCCACATTTTCCAGATCATTGTGCTTGCCGCCTACGCGCAAGCACTTCTGGGAGGTAGTGGCGCGTTTGTAATCGCGCTTTTCCTGGCCCAGAAAGAGCTTCTTGAATTGGACCATGCCTGCGTTAGTAAACAGCAGGGTGGGATCGTCCTTGGGCGTCAGCGGCGAGGACTCCACAATGGCATGGTTGTTCTTTTCAAAGTATTCAAGAAACTTTTTTCTGATATCTGCGGCATTCATAGTCTTCTCTTCTCCAAAGGAAATATTCTCCAGACGAAAGCGCCTCGGGTCAAATACCCAAGGCGCTTCATCCGGGCTTAAAACAATCTATTCGCCAGCGTCTCCGGCGGTCTCGGCGACTTCGCCTTCCGGGGCCTCGCGGTATCCCAGATGTGCCATCAATTTTTCTTCAATGGAATTAGCCATGTCTGGGTTGTCCTGCAATAATTGGCGGACGTTTTCTTTACCCTGACCGAGCTTCTCAGAACCATAGGCGTACCAGGAACCGGACTTCTCGATGATGCCATGCTCCTCGCCCATGTCGATGAGTTCGCCCATGCGGCTTATGCCCTGACCGTAGATGATGTCAACGAGGGCCTGCCTGAACGGCGGGGCTACCTTGTTTTTGACAACCTTGATACGGGCGCGGATGCCGTAGGCTTCTTCCTTGTCCTTGAGGGTCTGGATGCGGCGAATGTCCAATCGGCAGGATGAGTAGAACTTGAGTGCGTTACCACCGGATGTGGTTTCGGGATTACCGTAACCAGTCATGCCGATCTTCATACGAATCTGGTTGATGAAGATGACCACACATTTTGATTTGTGGATAGTTCCGGTCAGTTTACGCAGTGCGTGCGACATGAGGCGCGCCTGACCACCAACCTGAGTTTCGCCCATCTGGCCTTCCAGTTCGGCTTGGGGAATGAGCGCGGCAACGGAGTCGATGACGATGACGTCAACAGCACCGGAGCGGACCAGAAGGTCAGCGATCTCAAGAGCCTGTTCGCCGTAGTCGGGCTGAGATACGAGCAGTTCGTCAGTTTTAACGCCGAGGCGCTTGGCGTAACTGGGGTCCATAGCATGTTCGGCATCGATAAATGCAGCGTTGCCGCCCGCTTTTTGTGCTTCAGCTATGATGTGCAGCGCCAGCGTGGTTTTACCCGAAGATTCCGGGCCATAAACTTCTATAACTCGACCGCGCGGAACACCGCCGATACCAAGTGCTATATCCAGACCGATGGAACCGGTGGGGATGAATGGCATGGTATGCGATGCTTCGTCGTCCAGACGCATGATGGACCCTTTACCGAACTTGCGTTCGATGGTCGTCAGTGCGGTTCCGAGAGCTTCCTTGCGCAGGGCTTCGGGGTCGATGGCTTTTCTTGCCATGGGTATCTCCTAAAAAGTTATAGACGCAACAGTTGAGCAACACGTTTGGATACCAGATACCAACGCGGCGGGCAATAACCATATAATGGGG
>JAFLJT010000001.1 GCA_022712855.1 Pseudodesulfovibrio sp.
TATTGAGCAAGTTAGTATTGTGTATGCCGTACCCAGTGCCGGTATTGTTGATGATGCCGCCGGTCATGTTGAATGTTGAGTCAAAAAGGTTTTCTACACCGTACCCAGTGCTGGTGTTGTTGATGGTGCCACCGGATATATTGATTGTCGTGTCGCGCCTGCCATTTACGCCTCGCCCCGAACCGCTGTTGTTGATGGCACCACCGGACATGTTGAACGTTGCGCTGTTAATGATTGTGACCCCGTACCCTCCTGTATTGTTGATGGTGCCACCGGACAGCGTTATGGTGCTCCCCGAACCGCCGCCTGCGCCGCCCCGAGTAGTACTGCGGTTCGTGATTGTCCCACCGGTTATGAGAAGCGTTCCAGTCGCTCCTGCGGTACTAACGGCTGTTGCCGAGGTCTGGCTGGTAATAGCGACATCCCTGGCCAGGGTGACTTTGTGGCTACCGGCGCCCACTCCGACGCCTGAAGTGACAAGCAAACTACCGCTGTCGTACACTGTGTCCGCAGTGACAGCGCCGGGGACTACCGGCTCAGCCAGCGCGGGAGAGGCGTAGAGAAAAGTGAAAAACAGCAGCACGAGAGCATGGCGAAAACATGCCTTCGCGGTATTCGTAATAGTGGAGCAGACAAGCATGAGAGTTTCCTTATATTTCCAACGATATTAGCCTGTAGTCTGAACGACTGTTCAGTCTAACTATACTATATCATTAGGAAAAACTCAATCCGGAAAACAAAAACGACAGGGCTGACATATCTAGTGAGATACATCAGCCCTGCCAAAAGTGGGGAGGTCTACCAGTTTTGGTAGTATGTGCGTTTATCAGGCTGTTGGAAAAGTCAAAGTCACAGGATGTTATCTCATCTGCGGGTCGGGCAGCCCGAACTCCATGCACAGAAAATGTGCCGTCTTCCAGGCGATACCCACATACAGCTCCTGCGGGATGGTCTCTATCTCCAGGTCCACGCAGACGAACTCACGGGCACTGACGTAAAACAGCATCTGCGACCAGAGGAATACGAGCCAGTATGCTTTGTCTTCCATGGTGTATTCGATGCCCACTTTATCCAGGAATTCGAGGAACGGCACCTCGAAGTGGTCAAAGGCATCCATGAGTTCGTGCTGGAGTTTAATGTCGTGGCAGAATAGCGCTTGGCAGGCCAGGTCCGCCTTGTCCGTGAACTGCGGCTGGCACATGGACATGCCGAGGTTGTTGATGATGGAAAATAGCGAGTCCGCCACCTGTTGTTTATCCGCATAGTCGATGCCGAAGCTGTCCTCGAAGATGGCATTGAAATCAATATCATGAATAGCGTTGCTGGCGGCCTCGCGGTACAAGTTACCTTTGCTCCCGAAGTGATACGGGATGGTCGGAGCGGCCACGCCGCCTTCCCTGGCTATCTCACGCAAGCCCACACCGTTACGACCATACCGCGCAAACAGCGGAGTTGCCGCTTTAAGAACCCGTTCCCGTGTTCTAGCACCGTCGACTCTATTTCGTTTTGTCATGATGTCCCGTTGTATCTGGATGTTCAAATATGATTATTGACAATGGCAAGATGCTTATCAACTTTATGCGAACATGCCAAATAGACTAAAACTCCTGCCATGAATTTGTGGGGTGCGCCGTCTGGCTTGATAAACAAGCTTAGCAAGGCCGTATCAAATACTGGATTCGAAGTATTGTTTCAGATGGACGAAGGCCCATCCTTCAAGGAGTTAAGTCGTTAGTGAAATAAAGTTAATCATATCAACGGATACGAACCACACATATTATTCGTAAGCAGTAGCTCGTCGGTTCAATTCCGATTCTTAGCTCCACGGAATAGTATGGCCCCACAATGACTTAGTCATAGTGGGGCTTTTCTTTTTAGACTTCGCCTACTGATTCAAAATCAGTTGGTGGATGCCCCTCTTCCCTAGAGAAGATAGTAGGTTGCAGCGAGCCCTGCGATGGACATGGTGATCGTGTATGGCAGCGCCAGCAAGACCATTCGGCCATAGGAAAGGCGGATGACCGGGGCTACAGCCGAAGTGAGCAGGAACAGAAATGCTGCTTGCCCGTTTGGCGTGGCTATTGATGGGATGTTGGTACCTGTGTTGATGGATACAGCCAGTTTTTCGAATTGTACCATCAACGTCTCGGCCTGCTCTGCGGCAGCTTGAGGCAGTGATGCGAGAACCTCGGAACGAGGTACGTCCGGGAGGGTCAGCTTTGCCATGAGGGCTTGTCCGGTCATGCCTATGTTGGGGATGGTGTGCAGCAATTTTTCGAAGTGCATTTTAGTCTCGGAGATATAAACCGTCGCAACGAAGACGTTATCCGAGATCATTGAAAGGACGCCATTGGCGATGTAATATGCCGCGAGTTGATCTTGTCCTTCAAAGGCCAGAACATAGTCCATAACCGGCTTGAAGAGATGTTGGTCATGAATAACAGCGACAATGGCAAAGAAAACCACAAGCAATGCAGTGAATGGAAGCGCCTCTTCAAAAGCAGGACCTATTTGGTGTTCATCGATCATGCCGTTCACTGCCGTGAGAAGAACGATGACAGAGAGTCCAATGAGGCCAACTGCGGCAATATGGAATCCCAGGGCAACGATAAGCCAAAGACCTACGAGCGCCTGAGCAACCAACTTTGCCTTGCCTCTGACTCCCTGCTTTTTTTCCATTTCAATGGCGGTCTCAAGCAAGTGAGAGCGTATATGCCCGGGCATTTCAACGCCATAGCCACAGATCTTTAGTTTCTCAACTAATACACAGGTCAGGAGGCCTACGGCCAGTACTGGCATTGAAACCGGGACTATTTTGAGGAAAAACGGGACAAATTCCCACCCCATCTCTGAGCCAATCAAGAGGTTTTGCGGTTCACCAACGATGGTGCACACTCCACCCAAGGCGGTACCGACTGCGCCATGCATCATGAGATTTCGCAAGAAAGCCCGGAACTGTTGAAGCTCCTCCCGTTTCTTGTCTTTAAGGGTATTATCGCTACAGAGATCATGCTCGCAAGAGGCGGTTTTTCCTGAGGCAAATCGATGGTAAACATTATAAAATCCGTAAGCCACAGCGATGATTACTGCCGTCACGGTCAGGGCATCGAGGAAAGCAGATAAAAATGCTCCGGCAAAGCAGAACAGCAACGAGATTATGGTTTTAGAACGAACCTTTGTCAGAATGCGGGTGAAGGTAAATTGCAAGAAGTCCTTCATAAAATAAATGCCCGCAACCATGAACATCAAGAGCAAGATAACTTCAAAGTTAGCCGCAGTTTCCTTGTACACGGTTTCCGGGCTCGTCAGACCGATAAACACTGCCTCGATAGCGAGCAGACCGCCAGCAGGGAGTGGATAACATTTAAGTGCCATGGCCAAAGTGAAAATGAACTCTCCGATCAACACCCAACCGGCGATGAACGGGCCAACTGTGTAAACAAGAATTGGGTTAATCACGAGAAAGGCGATAATCGCCATTTTGTACCATCCCGGTGCATTACCGAGAAAGTTCCTACCTATACTTTGTACTAATGTCTGAGCCATCGAGACTTGCTCCCCATTTTCTTTTTTGTATTTGACCAAAATGATTGAATAATTTCGGATCTCTGCTGACGTTTAGCACGAGATCAACCCACCCCATAAAGCAAGGGCCATGCCATTCCAGCGTCATTTTCAGCACAAACCAACCAAGAAATTAACAAGTAATTTCAGGACATTGTCCTTTTGCAAGGCGGCACGCAGACCATTTAGAGTGGTATAGAAAAAAGAAGTGCGGGGCACTTCGCCCCACCGGGGCAAAGTCCCCCGTTAAAGGGATAAAGCACTATAATAAATACCGATATCAGCAGCAAAAACACTTTTAGGCATCACAAGCGGGGCCTATTGCCCCGATTGAGCGATGAGTAAGCGCCAGTGTCTCGCTCACACTCCACATGCGAAAAATGTAGAGTAGCATTTTTCACGCACTGACGACCTAATAATACTACAATATAACAACGACTTATGCAGATCGCTCAAAAAATTGATCAAAGAGTCTACCAACGTCAGCCTCCTCACCACATATTGGCATAATCATTGTAATACCTGCTCATAGTTTGCAGGTGAATCTCTTTGGGATGACTCTGTTGTTTTGGCTAAACCAAAGAGAAATCTGCTGTGAGTGAGAAAATTAGTTCATACCAAATATCCAGCATCATAAAGGCTGTACTAACAAAGTTACTGAGTTCTTTTAGTGACTTGCTACCTATAGTCTTGGTGATTGGATTTTTCCAAGTCGTTGTTCTCCAGCAGCCATTGCCAAACATGGGCGAAGTTGTTTTCGGAGGCATCCTAGTGGTGTTTGGCCTGACACTCTTTATCCAGGGACTGGAAATGGGCCTCTTTCCCATCGGCGAATCAATGGCCCATGCATTGGCTCGCAAGGGAAGCCTGTTCTGGTTACTGACCTTTGCTTTTGCTCTGGGATTTTCAACCACGGTGGCGGAACCTGCATTGATCGCTGTAGCCGCCGAGGCAGCCAGCATCGCGGCCCAGGGCAATTTGATCGCACCCGGCGAAGAATCTTTGAACAGCTACGCCCTCGGATTACGATTGTCCGTAGCCTTTTCTGTAGGGGTAGCAATTTTGGTCGGCGTACTTCGAATCTTACGTGGCTGGCCGGTCCACTTCCTTATTATTGGAGGCTATGTGGTGGTCATGCTCATGACCTTGATCGCACCCGAAGAAATTGTGGGTATAGCGTACGATGCAGGCGGCGTCACCACATCGACTGTGACCGTTCCGCTGGTTGCGGCCCTCGGCGTCGGCCTTGCCTCCATCATCAAAGGACGGAGCCCGCTGCTGGATGGATTTGGTCTTATTGCCTTTGCATCCCTCTTACCCATGATATTTGTCATGGGCTATGGCCTCTTGGTTTTCGGTTAATATTGGGAACATGGGATGACACAATTCATACTGGAATTTGGAACGACACTGATTGCAACGTTTCGGGACATATTACCGATTCTCCTTCTGATCACATGCTTTCAGCTGTTTGTTCTCCGCCAGCCCATTCCGCACTTGCGACGCCTCATTGTCGGAGGAGTCTATGTAGTGCTAGGACTTGCCTTGTTCCTCATAGGCTTGGAAAAAGCCCTCTTCCCTGTTGGGAAAATAATGGCAGCGCAACTTTCCGATCCCTTTTTTCTGACAGGAGTCGAAGGAGCGCCTGCTCCAACAGACTGGACCGCGTACGGCTGGATTTATCTTTTTGCGGCCATGATCGGTTTTTCCACGACCATTGCAGAGCCTTCCTTGCTCGCCGTTGCCATTAAGGCTAACGAAGTCTCGGGTGGTGTTATCAGCCAATGGGGACTCCGACTGACTGTGGCCGTTGGTGTTGCTGTAGGAATCTCACTAGGCGCATTTCGCATTGTCACAGGAACACCACTGTATATTTTTATAATGACCGGATATGCTATCGTCATATTGCAGACATTTATTGCACCAAAGAAAATTATCGCACTGGCCTACGATTCGGGCGGAGTAACGACATCAACAGTCACCGTTCCCCTCGTGGCGGCCCTTGGCTTGGGGTTGTCCGAAGCAGTGCCTGGGCGTAACCCGGCATTGGACGGTTTCGGGCTCATCGCCTTTGCAAGCCTATTCCCAATCATTGCCGTGATGGGATATGCTCAGATCACCCACTGGGCGGGAAGCCGCAAAATCATCAATGCCCCACAGGGAGAAGACGCATGAAATTTAAGATAATCCTCGCCCCGGTAAAGCCTCACAAGACCGACGCAGTCGTCGATGCAGCAAAGGAAGCGGGTGCGACTGGCGCGACAATCATTCCTGCGCGAGGCACTGGCATGCGAGAAGCCCACTCATTTTTCGGCCTGACGCTGGAAGATCAGACGGACATCATTCTGTTCGTTCTGGAAGAACACCTCGTTAAAACAGTCCTGAAGGCCATAGAGATTGCTGGCGAATTCCACAAACCAGGCACGGGAGTCGCTTTCGTCCTCCCCGTAGAGCACGTCATTGGTATGCAAAGCCAGATAGAGCGATTCAAGGAAGAGATTCGTGATCAGTATCTATAATGTAATAATAAAAAACGCTGCCTCGGGCTGCCGTTTAAAATAAAGGAACAGAGATGTCTCAAGAAATAACTCTGGTTGAAGATGTTATGCAAAAGGAAGTGCCGACCATCGATGGTATGGCCTCCGCCAAGGACGCAGCCGCCATGATGCGTAGCTCCGGTGTATCCGAACTCCTTGTGGACAAGCGGAATGAGAATGATGCATGGGGTATCGTCACCATCATGGACATGATTAAGGGCGTTATTCTTCCCGATCGTGAAGGGGAAGATGTGTGCGTTTACGAGATCATGACCAAACCGATCATAACCGTTCCTGCAAAAATGGATGTGCGATACGCAATTCGCCTGATCCATCGGACCGGTGTCCACCGTGCGCCCGTCGAACACATGGGTATAATCGTTGGCATGGTGACAATGGCATCCCTTATCCTTGATAATGATTTGATTTAGTCAACGTGACATCCTTGAACACACCCTTCTTCACAACTCGGGTGACTGAGAGATAGTACGATGTGGATTTTTTACTCAGCCATCCAGGCCGCCCTGGAGCTGAAGCGAGTTTGCAAAAAATGCGGCCGAAAACAGGTGGTCAAGATTACTTCCAAATGGAAGTCCGTGAAGTGCCAGAAATGCGGTGCGGACGTCCCTGCGCCCAAATACCGTGCATGATGTTCCGGTAGAATAACTGTCGACCTCTGCGAGCCTCTCCAGATTATGAACAAGCTCGGCATGGCTCTCTTCTCCTTGGTATTCTATACCCTCTGGTATGGCTTCGGCATCCTCTTCGTCTTCGAAGGACGGGGATTGAGGCTCAATCACTCACAACTCTTCGATCCATACCCCGTAAGCGTGCACGATCCGCCTCCCCCAAGAGCGGGTCGTGCACCCCTTATGATCCACCAGCCGATGTTCCAGCGAAAAGAGTTTACTCGTTTCAAATTTAACTCTATTTTTTGGTAGAGAGGATTAAGCGATGAACCTTCAGAATTATTATGAAACCATCATGGAGTTGAGCCACGGCATTGTGGTGACGCTTGATCTTGATGGCAGTATTATTCACGGAAATTCCGAATTGGAATCCCTCTCCGGCTATACCATGAAAGAATTAGCTGGAAAGGATTGGTTCGACACGTTCATACCGCCTAAAAAACGCGCAGATGCGCGGCAACTCATTGAGGGGAAAACCCGCGAGATAGGCATAGCCACTTTGGCAGGGGGCATTGTTACCCGTACCAAAGAAACGCTCTACATAGATTGGAATCTCAAGCCACTCATCGACTCCAACGGGACCGTCATAAGCATATTGTGCGTCGGGCAAGACGTCACAAATCACATGAAGAAACAACAAGGTTTGCTTCGTGAACGGTACTCACTCATTGGTCAAAATATGGAGTTGAGCTGCCTGTATGAAATCAGCCTGCTCATGAGCAATATGGACCAACACCTGGACCAGATCCTCAAACAAATAGTCAACCTTTTGCCTGCTGTTTTTCAAGGTCCGCACAAGACTCACATTCGCCTATCAGTGGACAATGTACGATGGGAAACACCCGGTTATGTGGAGACAGAAAATACGCTTATCGAATGGATCATAGTCAACAATGACAACCGTGGAACAATGACTGTCTCCGTTGAAAATGGACCTGAAAAGAAAGCTCGTGGGGCAACTTTTTTCCTGGAAAATGAGAAAGAGCTCTTTGCGACAGTTGCGCAGCAGGTAGGGATAGTCATTTCAAAAAAAGAAACCCGATGGGCCAAGGACGACTTGGAGCAACAACTCAAGCAAGCGGATAGACTGGCAAAAATTGGTCAATTTTCGGCCGGAGTTGCCCATGAAATCAACGAACCGTTGGCAAACATTCTCGGTTTTGCCGAGTTGGCTCTTCAGGTACCTGATGTTCCGGAACAGGTTTCTTCGGACCTAAGACACATTGTCGACTCCTCTCTCCATGCGCGTGAAGTCATCAAAAAGCTCATGTTCTTCAGCCGACAAATGCCTCCCTTGTTAGTCTCCACAGATCTCAATAATATCATCAACCAAGCGTTGAGAATCACTGAAACAGCAGCCAAGCATGCCGGCATTAATATTCAGTGCGAATTAGATACAAAACTGCCTCGCGTCATGGCTGATCCCCAACACATTAAGCAAGTGATGGTTAATCTGGTGGCCAATGCCATCCAGGCTATGGAAGATGGCGGGACACTCAGCCTCACGACTCTCAGCAACGAGGACGATGCCTATATCATTGTCCAAGACACGGGAACAGGCATGGCTCCCGGTGTACTCAAGCAAATATTTACCCCCTTCTTTACCACCAAGGACGTGGACAAGGGCACCGGCCTGGGCCTGTCCGTTGTCCACGGAATTGTCGAAGCGCACAAAGCTGTCATTCAAGTACAGAGTACCCTTGGTGAAGGAACACGATTTGAACTGGCTTTTTCCAGTCTACACAACGACAAGGCGACTCAATAATGCCCGATACCATCAAGATTCTCGCAGTCGATGACAGTGCAAGCACCCTTGAGGTACTCAAGCGGCATCTCCAATCTGGAGGATATGAAGTCTATTCCTGTTCCCGGGTGGCGGAAGCCCTGCCGCTTTTGGACGAGCTCGATATTGATCTGATCATTACTGACTATCGTATGCCCGAGGCCACAGGACTGGACCTCATCAAGCATGTGCGAGCCAACCACCCTGACATCGAAATCATGATGATCACAGGCCACCCCACCATCACCGGTGCAGTCGAAGCCATCAAGGACGGTGCGGGCGAATATCTTGCGAAACCCTTTACCGCTGAAGAATTGCTCTCCGCTGTCCAACGCATAGTGGACCGTCTTCTCCAAAAACGGGTGCTCGGTTCGCTCGATTCGCCGCCGAACAACTTTGGCATCGTTGGTAGCTCCGAGGAGATGAAACTCGTCTTTCAACGCATCAACAAAGCTTCTTCAACCAGCGCCAATGCCCTTATTTCAGGCGACTCAGGAACGGGAAAAGAACTCGTAGCACGCGCTATTCACTATAACAGTGACCGAAGGTCAGCCCCTTTTGTCCCCGTCAATTGCACTGCCATCCCAGACAGCCTGATTGAAAGTGAGTTGTTTGGTCACGTGAAGGGGGCATTTACCGGAGCCAAAGACGCCCGTGCAGGTTTTTTTGAGATAGCCCACGGCGGGTCAATCTTTCTGGACGAAATAGGCGACGCCAGTCCGAACATGCAGGCCAAGTTGCTACGGGTCATACAGTCCAAAGAATTCTGCAAGGTTGGTTCGAGTCAAGTTCGTACGGTGGACACCCGCATCCTGGCTGCTAGCCATAAAGACCTCAAGCAACTGGTGAAGGACGGTGGGTTTCGCGAGGATTTATACTACCGCATCGACGTTGTTGATATCCCGGTTCCATCACTGGCCGAACGCGGTGATGACATACTGGCGCTCATTAATCATTTTCTCGACAAGTTTTCAAAAACCATGGGCCGCACACGCCCGACACTCAGTGACGCAGCACTTCGTTCTCTTCGGCATCATCAATGGCCAGGCAACGTTCGTGAGTTGGAGAATCTTATCCACCGGCTGGTTGTTATAGTGGACCATGACCCCATCGAGGTGACAGATCTTCCCGATGCCATGCGCTTTACCCTCCCCAGAGAGGGACGCGTGGACAGAAGCCTTGCCGAGGTGGAAAAAGAGCACATTTCCAATGTACTCACTATGACCAACAACAATAAAACCCGAGCTGCTGAGATATTGGGGATCAACCGGAAAACATTGCGGGAGAAACTCAAACGGTTTGAAAAGTAGCCAGTAAGGGAAAAACAAACAATTTTAAACGCCATAAAACCCCTTGATCTCAAGGTCGTGCGGGTTCAAATCCTACCCAAGGTACCAGAATAAAGAGCCCCGTTACTCCAAACAAAGCCCGCTCTGTACTTTGCTTTTTAAAATGTTATCTTTTGGGTTACTGCCCCTTTCAAGTAAACAATAAGAGGTTCCACATGACCGCAGCGACACTATATGACGTTATCATTCTCGGTTCTGGCCCCGGAGGGCTGCAAGCCGCTATCCATGCCTCTCGTAAAAAGGCAAAGACGCTCATGCTTGGGCGTATGGATAACAGCAGTCTTTACTGGGCTCATGTTGAGAATTACTGCTGCCAGTTAAAGATTTCTGGCGAGGATATTCTGAATACTGGCCGAGAGCAGGCCATTAGTTTTGGCGCTGAATTTCGTGATGAGGACGTCCTGTCCATCGAGTCAAACGACAAGTTGTTAACCCTCAAGTTAGAATCGGGCGACATTGTCACTTCAAAAACAATCATTCTCGCAACGGGGTCCAGCCGCAATAAGCTTAAGGTCCCTGGTGAAAAGGAATTGCTCGGCAAGGGCGTCAGCTACTGTGTTGACTGCGACGCGGGTTTCTATCGAGATGAAGTTGTCGCCGTTGCCGGTTGTCGCAGCGCTGCCGCAGGCGGAGCCGTGGCCCTGACCAACTTTGCCAGCGAGGTTCATCTTTACTGCGAAGAGCTCGATGTGGCCGAAGGATTGGCTGATCAATTAAAACAGTCCGGTGTCCACATTCATCAGGGCGTGCAGATTACCGAGATCCAAGGAGAAAATGCGGTAGAATCCGTTCTTCTGGATGACGGATCGACACAGCCTGTCAGCGGTGTGTTCATTGAACTTGGTGCCAAGGGCGTGCTGGAACTCACTGGCATGCTTGGTGTGCAACTTGATGAAAATATGAAGTATATAGAAGCCGACAAAAAGCAACGCACCAACGTCGCTGGTGTGTATGCCGCAGGCGACATCTGCGGCCCGCCACTGCAAATGGCAAAGGCTGTAGGCGAAGGATGTGTAGCCGGAATTGAAGCCGCAAACTACGCCAAAAAGCTCGAACTGTAGCAACAAGAATGTGCGGTTTAAAACCGCCCCATCCAATGAATTAAAGCAGGGAGTCAGATAAATCTGACTCCCTGCCTTTGTTTATCGCATATATGAGAGAAAACTATTGCCGCTGAAATACCAACTGATCAACGCCCGGCAGGATCATAGTTATCGTATCGTCAGAAATCACTCCCGGAATCACGCCGCCTTCCTTGGTGTGAAGCCACAGCTCGCCGCCCTTTCGGATGGACCACTTGAATTCGATTTCATCCAGATCAGTACTCCATGTCCCCTTGCCATTGTCCTTGAGGGTCAAGACGATTTCAGTTTCATTACTTTGGGCGGCATAGGTTCCGGCCACGGCCCCTTTGTCCTGAGAACAGGCAGTGAGAGCTAAGGCGAAAAGCAAAAGGAGGATTGGGAGAATACGACGCATCATGAATGAATCCTCTTTAGTTTACCAAGGAAAAGTTGATCGGTCTGGAGGACCGAATCGAAATAATAGATATGCATGGTCATGCCGATCCACGTCACGTCGCGCAAGATTGTCCACCAACTGATAGGGTCTTCAACGGTATGAAAACAGCCGCAACTAATGGGGGCATCGCGCAACAGGTTGATGAAAATTGCCACAGTGAAAACAACGAGCAGTCCCGCGATAATGGTGCTGACCGAACGCACACGTATGCCGAGAATGAGCAGCCCACCGCAGATGATTTCGACCCACGGCATGAACACGGCCAAGGCGTTCACCGCCCAGTATGGCACGATCTGATACGACGCGATGGTCGTGGCAAACTCCGCCGCGTAGTTGATCTTGTACATAGCCGCAAAGACGAATAACCCACCTATATACAGGCGGAAGCCGAGTGCAATCCACGGATGCATCACTATTTTCTTGATGGTATTTATCATTTTTCCACCTCGTATCCAGCTTCTTCCCACATATCCAGCCCACCATCAAAGACCAGCACTTTTTCGTGACCAAGTTCGGTCAATTCCCGCGCCACATCAACGTCATAATGACGGCTGAGATTACGGCCGTAGACGATAATCGGAATGGCGGGATCAAGACTCGACAGCTTCATGGAATAGACGAAGCTGAACATGTCCTCGGGAAGGCTGATGGCACCCTTGATATGTCCCTGTTTGAAAAATTCACTCGGCCGGGCATCGACGATGACCGCACCACCTTCGGCAAGATGCAGGGTGTTCTTTGCCGCAACCATTTCCGGCGGATCTTCAAGGAATGATTTTGGCACCAGATCGATGCCACTGGGACTGGAAAAATTAAATAACCCGCCAAGTACTATTCCAGCCAGAATGATGAGCGAAACATCAAACCAGGACGCCCGGAATACGCGCAAAACTTCACCCTGAACAAGGCCAATAATCGCCTCTTTGGCTTCTGAGAGTAAACCTATTTCCTGTCGGGCCGATGTCAGATCATCGAGGGTATTCTGCAACTCCACATTGCGGGCAGCCAAATCACTGTTCAAATCATGGATGAGCTGAGTGTGCTTAGCATTACCGAGGGTGACCATGAACGTGCCCACCAACGAGAGGAAAAGTTGATGCATGTCAGGTGACATGGCCCCATCGGAAAGTGGCGAGAAAAGACCTATGCACCCCCGCCAGTCGTTGTTGAGGGTGAACAGCATGGCGACATCCGCTTCGAGCGGTAAATCGGCCCGGGCTCCTGCGTTCTCAAGAAAAACAGACTGACTTCGCTGAGGCATCTTGTCTTTGAGCCCCACGAATTGCCCGAGCACCTTGTCCCGCCCGGAATGGGCGAGGTAGGTCAGGCAGTCCGGCTCCGGTCCTCGGTAAGCCACGTCAGGCTCTGTGTCGCTCGGCCCATACAAGGCGATCCAGCCAGTGGAAAACGAAAACGTTCCCATGAGTGTCAGGAGAAAAGCGTTGCATAACGCAGTCGGCTCATTGATGGCCGAAAGTTCCAGCGTTGCCTCGTAGAGGGTGCGAAGCTGAAACGCCCGGCGATTCAATGCTTCACGGGCTTCCTGTGTCTGAACAAGCGATGTTTCAAGATGGGTATTCCGCTCGTTGAGGTCCTGCTCGCCACACGCTTTTTTCAGGGCCGTGGACAGTATGTTCACAAGCCCGTTGAGCAGGTCGATTTCAACGTCAGAAAACGCTTCGCCCGTTAATTTCGGACCAAAGCCAAGGACCACATGGGAGTCCTTATCAAGCGGAATAACGGCGATGACATGAGTCCCAGTGGGAACGTCTGCCGAATAGGAAAGGTGCTGCCCCGCAAGCACAGTGGGGGAACTAATGGTCGGCTTCGTTTTGTTTGAGGGGAAAAATTTATCGACCAGCAACTCGCCTCGCTTGTCGAATTGCGTTTTGTCGGATGCCCCAAGCCCGAGCATTGCAACCCGCATTGCCCCGGCACGGCGCATGACCCCAAAGCCAAAGGTCAGGCCCAACGGCCCCATGGCGATGGGGAGAAATGTATTGAGAACAGCCGATGGCTTCACCGCGTTTGAGAGTTCGCGCGTCGCCTCGTAGAGCGTTTTTATATGAAGTATCTGGCGGTCGAGTTCCATCGGCTGACGAAGTTCGGCAGTGTTGTCCGGCACAGAATCCGGGACAGCGTTATTCGTCTTCGATGTGCTCATTTAACCAGCGCTTGGATTTCCTTGAGGTGCGCCTTATAGTCCTCGATAATGCCTTGATGGGCGTACAGCACCTTCCCCTGTCTATCCACGATCAAAGAGAAAGGCGTCTTGGTGTCGCCGATTTTATCGTATATTTCAAATTCGGTATCGTGCACGACAGGAAAGAGATAATCCTTCTTTCGAATATATTCGACTTCCATGGTTGTACCGCCCGCAGCGATACCGAGCATGGTGATCTGCGTATTAAGCTTGGTCTTCTTGAGCCACTTATACAGCTTGGTGAGCGTAGGCTGCTGCTGCTGACACACAGTACAATAGACGCCGATGATTTCGATATAGATATACGGCGTGTCGATGTCTGCCAAAGTGAATTCCCTGTTGGAATCCAAACCGAGGGCTACGGCATCTTCTTCAAGAGCCAATGGAGCCATGGTAAATTCTGGGAGAATATCACCGACCTCTGGATATTGCGACGCTGATGCTACGGAGGCGGAAACAAGTATCAGACAAAGCAGTGCTGCGCAGACGCATTTTTTCATTCGATATCTCCGAATCATGATTTTAAAAATTGTCCAATGCATCTTCCAGAGTGTCGTAAACGGAAGCAATCTTCGAGATACCAACCATATCGAAAACCGATGTCATGTTCTCGGCCAAACCGACCAGAGACACTGACACCCCGTCTTTTCGACACTTGAGCAGTGATTGCGTCATGAGAGCAATGCCCGCTCCATTGACAGAAGCGTTATCCGAAAGGGCCAGGACAAGTTTTGTATTGTTCTTCAAGGCTGTTGCAACAGCTTCGGACAGCGACTTTTCTGAACCAGAATTAATGGCTCCGGCTATCTCAATAACAGAAACATCACCCTCGATTCTGACAATATACTCTTCATCATCTGTCTGGGAAAGACGGATTCGTTCCTGCGCCCGCTTGAGCGCAGATTCCAGATTCGACTGATTGATGGGCTTGTTAATGAAGTCCGTGGCATCGAGACTCAAGGCCTCAATGGCAAGGTCCATGTCGCCATGCCCCGTGATGATAATCACCTCGGTATTCGGCGCGATCTGCTTGATCCGTTGGAGAACCTCAAGTCCGTTCATGCCGGGCATCTTAATGTCCGTCAGAACGATGGGCATGCGGTGTTCTTCGAATATATCCAACCCATCGGTGCCGTTTTCCGCAGTGAACACTTCGTACCCGTACACGTCCAAGAAAAGCTTGAACATTTTGAGCGTGGGGCGTTCATCGTCTATGACAAGAATTTTCGATGCCATGAAGAATCCTTATTGGTATTTTCACATTCAACAAAATACGTATTGCATGAATAGCCTCTTTGTCCAGCTACGGAATCATCTGTACGTTTTAACCTTGG
>JAFLJT010000153.1 GCA_022712855.1 Pseudodesulfovibrio sp.
ACGCACAGTTTGAAAATATTACAAAGTTAAAAGACCGATATCTCGCAGAGGGCAATCCTGTGATCAGTGTGGACTCAAAAAAAAAGAACTTTTAGGGAACCTATACCGTGATGGGCACGTCTATAACACTGGCACTTTTGAAGTGTATGATCATGATTTTCCATACCTTGCTGATGGAATAGTAATTCCCCACACCATTTATGATTTAAAATGTACTAGGGCTTACGTGAACATCGGTGTTAGCAAGGATACAAGCGAATTTGCCTGTGATTCGATAAAGCTTTGGTGGATATCCTATGGTCAGTTTGAATATCCAAATTGCACTTCAATTCTTATGCCGGCAGACGGAGGCGGCAGCAATTCATCTCGGCATTACATCTTCAAAGAAGACTTGCAGAATCTTTCAGATGAAATTGGAGTTGAGATAAGGGTTGCACACTACCCACCCTATACATCAAAATGGAATCCGGTGGAACATAGGGTGTTCCCTCATATTACAAGATCTTTAAAGGGTGTAATTCTGAGGAGTCACGCTTATGTCAAAGAGCTAATTGAAAAGACAACAACACTAACGGGCCTGAAAATAAAAGCTAACATTATTCCAAAAGTTTATGAAACAGGAAGAAAATATTCCGAGAATTTCAAGGAAACCATGAGAATCAGTTTCGATGATTACCTGGGCCTATGGAACTACAGAACAATACCTGAGAAAACGCCATAGAGTTTGGCGGGCGGGTATCCGCTTTGCTGGCCTTTGTGGACATATCCTCTCTCAAAGAAGCGCAAGGTGATCTGGAAAAAGCGCACGGAGAACTGGAAGACAAGGTCAAGGTTCGCACCACTACTTTGGAAGAAGCCAATGAAGAAATGGCGATTCTCAATATCAAGCTGATCAAGAAGGATCGGGAACGGGAACAGGCCCAACAGGCGCTGAAAGAAAGCGAAGAACGGTTCCGATCTATCTTCGAAAACAAGCATGTGGTCATGCTCCTTATCCACCCGGCATCTGGCAAAATATGGGACGCCAACCCCGCTGCCGTTGCGTATTATGGCTACTCCAGCGCCACGCTCAAGACCATGAACATCACGGATATCAACACCCTCACAGCCAATGAAGTGCGTGCAGAGATGCGCATGGCGGAGAAGCAGGACCGCAATCATTTTAATTTCAGGCACAGATTAGCCAATAATGTTGTCCGGGATGTGGAAGTCTTTAGTGGGCCTGTTGTGGTGAACAAGCAGCAGCTTCTGTACTCGATTGTTCACGATATCACGGCGAGGAAAGAGACGGAAAGTACGCTGCATCTTTATGAGCGCATAATCTCATCCACCCCTGATTTTATCTCGCTGGTGGACAAGGACTATACCTATCGTATGGTCAACGATGCCTATCTTTTGTTCTTTGGCAAGAAGCGTGGAGATATTGTTGACAAATCCGTTCCCGATTTGGTGGGACAGGAATATTTCGAAGCCAAGTCCAAGCCGAATCTGGACAGGGCGTTGGCAGGTGAAACAGTCAAGGTGGAAACCACGCTTCCTAATACCGATAAAATAGACGTCCATATGTCGGTTACTTATCACCCTGTTAAAGGGGACGACGGGGCCATCGATTATGTGGCTGTGGATGCTCGTGACGTGACAGAGCTTAAGGAAAAAGAAGAGGCCCTCAAGGAGTTCTCTGACCGTCTGGAACTGGCTACTGACGCGGGTAAGATCGGTACCTGGGAAATGGATGTGGCAAGCGGAACATTCATCTGGGACCACATGATGATGGAGCTTTACCGACTCACACCTGCCGAATTCAGTGCGACGTATGAGGGCTGGCGATCACGCGTACATCCAGACGACATTGTGGGTGTGGAGCAGGCCTTGGAAGATGCCATGACGCAAAACAAGCCCTTCGAGTCCGAATTCAGAATCGTTTGGCCTGACGGGGCTATCCGACACATCAAAGCAGCCGCTTTGATCGATTTTTCCAAGGGCAAGGCCGTTCGTATGACCGGCGTCAACTGGGACGTCACCAAAAAACGGCTGCTCGAAGAAAACTTGCGCAACCTCGCCACAACTGATCCCCTGACCGGGGCGAGTAACCGACGTCATTTCATGACCCGTGGGGCAGAGGAATTCACCCGCAGCAAACGGTACGGTACCCCCACCACCATGATCACTCTTGATATCGATCATTTCAAGAAGATCAATGACACCTATGGTCATCCCGTGGGCGATGAGGTTCTCAAGGCGCTTGTGGCCATCTGCAAGGACACCGTGCGCACCACGGATATCTTTGCCCGCATGGGGGGAGAGGAGTTTACCGCCATCCTGCCCGAAACCGACCTAGAAGATGGAATCAAGACGGCAGAGCGGTTGCGTGTTGCCGTGGAAGAGAGCCGTGTCGCCGTTGATGACGGAACGATCCAATACACCGTCAGTTTGGGTGTTTCCCAACTCCATAATGATGATGTCTCTATGGAAGATCTCATGCGCCGGGCCGACAGCGCCCTCTATCTTGCCAAGGACTCAGGGCGTAACCGCGTCGAATCCAAGTAACCCGCTTTTTTGAATCTCTCTCTTGACGTATGGCAGGCTGCGGCCTACTTTATTGAGTAATCATTCCTGATTTTTACTGTTCAAGCGAGGAAGATATGAGTCCCATGTTTACCAAGGACACCGAGAGCGATTGGTTTCTGCCCGAGGATGTTCGCAAGCAGCTTCTCAAGACATTCGAGACGCTGAAAGTTCCAGTTCCATTGGAAGTGTTCACCCAACCCGGTGTGAATGACGAATTTGCCGACTATACCAACAAATTTTGTGCTGATCTCGCACGGCTGTCTGATAAAATCACCACCACGACGTTTGCAATCCCCTCGGCTCGGGCCGAAGAGCTGGGGATTACAGCTTCGCCAACTCTATGTGTCAGCCCGGACAAATATCATCTCCGTTTCCTCGGCGCGCCTTTGGGCGAGGAAGGGAAAGCCTTCATTACATCTATCATGCTTGTCTCACTCGGCATGTCCGGCTTGTCCGAAACCTCTGCCTCATTGCTTGAGGGATTGACCGAAGAGCGGATGGCGCAGGTTTTTGTCAGCCCCACCTGACCCTACTGCCCAGGGCAGGTTATGAACGCAATCAAATGCGCCATAGCCAAGCCCGGTCTGGTCAAGGCCGAATGTATCGAGATGAATGAGAACCCGGAAATCACTGAACGTTTTAACGTTGGCTCAGTGCCACACACCGTTTTTAACGAAGGCGCACACGATGGCCTCGGCCTTATGCCGGAAGAGCGGTTTGTGGTCGAAATGATGTATCTCAAAAGCGCCGAGGACCTTCTGGCTGACGGCGAACTGCCCGGCATGGACGACAAGAAAACCTCTTCTCAATACGGCAGCATCGAACCCGGCGAGGTGGACCTCGTCATCGTTGGCGCTGGGCCCGCTGGACTCACCGCCGGAATCTACGCCGTTCGCGCAGGCCTCAAAGCCGTGGTGCTCGAAAAAAGCATCGTTGGTGGACAGGTCGCACTGACTCCAGTGGTTGAAAACTACCCCGGTTTTGCCACCGTCCCCGGCAAGCAGCTCATGGATATTATGAGCGAGCATGCCCGCGAGTACGTCCCCGTCCACGAGGGCGAGGGGGTGGATACCATCGACATGGGTGATATTGAAGCGGGTGAAACCATTACGGTGAACACCAATCGCGGTGTGTATTCGACCAAGGCGATTCTCCTGACCACCGGTGCGGCCTACCGCCAGCTCGGTGCGCCCGGCGAAACTACATACTTCGGACGCGGTATCAACTACTGCGCTTCTTGTGATGGTTATCTCTACAAAGGCAAAGCCGTTGCCATCATCGGCGGTGGCAACACTGCGCTCACCGATGCCCTCCATCTCAAGAACCTCGGCGTCAGCGTCACGATCATCCATCGCAGCGATAGCTTCCGCGCCCAAAAGCCGCTTCAGGATTCCGTGGATCACGAAAAAATCCCGGTCCTTTGGAATACGGTTGTCGAAGAAATAGAGGGCGATGAAAAACGTGTGAACAACCTACGCATTCGCAACACCAAAGACGACACCGTCACCGATCTCCCTGTAGACGGCGCATTCGTCGCCATCGGCCAAGTTGCTGCCACCGATCTCGCCAAGACGCTCAACGTCGCCCTTAAAGACGACGGCTTTATTGAGGTCGACGCAGCCATGCGAACCAACATCCCGCGTGTGTACGCAGCAGGCGACGTCATCGGCGGACTCCAACAAATTGTCACCGCCATTGGCGAAGGTTCCATTGCCGCCATGTCTGCCTTCGAAGATATCAGCCATCCTTATTGGAAAAAGTAAAAAAATGGCCGGGAGTTCTGCTCCCGGCTTTTTCCAGAAGATAATTCTCTTTCCCTCTCAAATCATAAAAAAAGGCAATAGTCCCGTTTCGAGTAATAGATAATATCTATGTCTGGCGCGATTCTGTTGCTAATTTGCGATGGGGTTGACTCAATTCAATTCTATACTATAGTTCGCTTTGATTTTCCTTGTTAGCGGCTCAGTCCAATGGGGAGGGACTCACTATGCCACTGGTACAAGCATCGGATACAAAACCATCAGAAGAACATTCTGAACCAGATGATTTGCATGCCGATTCTCTGTCAGCAAGAGAGTCGGCGCCATACCCCTTTGCCAATTTTTTCGAGACCTCTTCCCCGGTTGTGTCTTTTGCCGACATGGATAATGACGGTGATGCTGATATCGTCGTGACGTCTCCGCAAGGAGGG
>JAFLJT010000207.1 GCA_022712855.1 Pseudodesulfovibrio sp.
CATCGCCAACATAGAGCGAAGCGATGACATCAGCATCAACCTCTACACCGCCATGCTCGAAATGGCCGTCAAGCAAACCCGGGGTGCGCTTGATCATCACCACGATTAGCCAGACTCTCAAAAGCAAACAAAAAGGCCGCATCCTGTAACAGGATGCGGCCTTTATTCTTCTGTAATAGACGCTTAATTCTCAAACTGCTTGAGAAAGTCGTCCGCCTCTTGAATCTGTGAAAAGCTTGTATTCTTGAAAACTTCACTCTCGACAGCCTGGACGAATTCTTCATAGGTCATCTTGGTAAAGTCGATCATGATGCCCTTGGTCTTGAAATACAGCTGCATGAAGGCGACAAGCGGTTCATCCGATAAAAGTTTGGTTACATCCCTGGCATCATCCAGCGAAGTAAACGGTTTGTTCATGCCACCAAGATAGAACATATCCAGGCCGCTCTCGCCGTCGGTGACAATGCCCAGCAGGTTAAATGTCTGCAACTTGGCAATAAAATCTTCCGTCAGATTCGGGAACTGCATGATGTCCTGTTTGGGGAACACTGCAGCAAAAACCATCTGCCCGTCTTCTTCAGCCATGGTATGCCGAAACACATGCTCATCGCGGTTCTGCTTAGCCGCCTTGATGGTCTCATACAAATCACACGCGAAGGCCAATTTCAATTCACTTATTACTTTCTCATCCATTATTTCTCTCCATTAGTTGCAGGATAGGTAGCCCATTTTGAAGATGCGCACAATTGAATTTAAGATTGCCTCCGGCGGCTGGGGGAAGGGGCTTCCATATCATTCCACCTTCTATCCTTCAAAATTCCATAAAAAAAGGCCGCCCTTCTCTGGGCGGCCTTCCATTAATTCTTTTAAATCCAACTAAATAATACCATGCAACGGTCCACCCTTGGCGCCCAGTGCATCGACCAACTTCTCTGCTTCCGGATCATCCACGAGGGCCGGCGCATGATACGTCTTCAACCGCGCATCAATGACAAGCGCCGTCTCCGCACCCCAATGTTTGGCATGTGTGAATCCACCGACGCCATAGATATCGGTGGCCGGGTCAGACCGCGTAAACGTGACCCACAGGAAGTTATCCCAATCCTTGGCCGTGAACTTCGCATCGTCGGCCACCACGATCATGGGGAATCCTTCGATGCCCTTGGCTTTCTTCAAAATCTCGCCCAAACGTTCCAAGGCCGGATCCTGATGATCACGCTTCTTCTGATGCTTGGGCCCTTTTATAATGAGTATACCCGGCGCAAACACCTGCGGATCACGGAAACCACGGGGCAAGTCCATACCGGACGGCATCTCGGTTGCCAGCGTACGCTTGGGCGAACCAGCCGCCGCGAACACGAGCTTTGACCCCTGATTGAGACTGATGCCGGAATAATCCAACGTATCGATAGTGGTCCGGGTAATGAAATGTAAATCGCGCTTCAGGTCTGCCCGCTCCAACATATGCCGGAAAAAGGCCGGGATATCGTGGCATGTTCCACCAGAACCCATATCTTCTTTAGCTGCAATAAATACGTACTTAGACAATGATGTCTGCGTGTTACCGAGTAACGCCATACCATTGGTGAGCAATTCCTGCGGCTGGCGTTCATCGGCATACGGCACGTAGCGCTCACTCCCCACGGCCAGAAGCAAGGGATGTACACCCGCCGCGTCCACGGCATGGACTTCATGCACACCGGAAAAAACCGACGGCACCAGCTCGGCTGTGAGTTCGTGGATGAAATCACCAAACATGGTGTCTTCCTGAGGCGGACGGCCCACCGTGGTAAACGGCCAGATGGCGTCGTTACGATGGTAAACCTTGTCCACTTTGAGGACAGGGAAATCATGGGCAAGGCTGTAATAACCGAGATGATCGCCAAACGGACCTTCGGGCTTTTGCTCATCCATGACGATGCTGCCGCTGATACAGAAATCCGCCTGAGCCGGAATAGGCAAACCACCATCCGGGGTGACCATGGGAATACGATGACCGCCCATGGCTCCGGCAAAGAAAATTTCGGCCAGACCTTCAGGCAACGGCATAACCGCCGCCATGGTCATGGAGGGCGCACCCCCCACAAAAACATTCACCTTGAGCGGGATGTTCTTCTTGATAGCCTGTGCATGATGATGCCCAATACCGCGATGAATCTGGTAATGCAGCCCGCATTCTTCGTCCGGCACAAAGTCGTTGCCCGTCAACTGCACCCGGTACATACCGATGTTCGAACCAGCGTAGCCGGGATTCGCGAGGCTTTCGGAATAGACCTGTGGTAACGTCACATACCCACCACCATCCATGGGCCACGACACAAGTTGCGGCAGCTTGGAAACGGTGGTCTCGTTTTGCAACACCGGGCCCCAACTGACTTTTTTCGGCATGGTATGCCAGGCGGTTTTGGGCGCACCGAGGTACTTCCATGGCTTCTTAAGCGCTTCCATGGGGCAGAGCTTGAGCTTCATCAACCGCTGCACCATCTCGATGGTATCGCGAAAAATGAACTGCATCCGTTTTTTGGTGCCATAGATGTTGGCAGCCATGGGGAACTGGCACCCTTTCACATTCGTGAAAAGGAGCGCTGGTCCACCCGCCTGAAAGACCCTGCGTTGAATCGCACCGATTTCGAGGTTTGCATCAACAGTTTTGTCGATGCGCACTAATTCGCCGCAGGCCTCAAGCGCATCGAGGCATTCTTTGGTATTCTTGTATCCCATGAGTGGTTCCCTTTATGTATCTGGCGAGACAATCTAGACGGAAAGGGAGGAAAAGTTAAGTGGAGATTCAATCAGTTCCGGGAACCAGTGGTGCACTCAAGAAAACTACTGCTGCATCGGTTGCGGCGGCTGCCACACACAATCAAAATTAATTGGATGCAATTGCTTGATCAACGGATTCACTTCCACTTCAAGGGGCTTCATGCGTCGAGAACTCAAATTGCGGCATGTATTGCAAAACATTTCCGGATAACTACACACCAGACAATATGGCCTGTAATCGTCGCAACTTAATGAGTTCCAGGGACGCTTGTGTCCAAGTACGCATTTCTTTAAATGAAAGACGCATTCGAGACAATTGTTTGACATAATTAACATTTTACGCATTTCCCACCTCCAAAACGGGGTAATTTCTCAGCTTAGAACACAACCACATAATGGAAGAAGGGAGTATTATAATCTTAGCCTGAAAGCCTACTTTTTTGGCCCGGAAATTCTCATGCTCACGTAACCTTCTGCAATGCGTGAAATTTTCACCAAACAAAAATCATCGCATTTTTCAATGACCCTGCTTATAGTAATGGTTCATTTGAACGAATAAATCATTTCGGAGGGATATAATGGCCTTGATGCAATGGGACGAAAGCATGAGCGTAGGCGTCGAAGAACTCGACATGCAACATCAGAAACTCATCGATCTGATCAACGAAGCATATGCTGGCATCCAGATGCACGACGAACACATCATGACTGACCTCATCGTCAAAATGCGCGACTATGCCAACCTGCATTTCTCCACCGAAGAAGGGTACCTGAAAAAGTACAACTACCCCAATTTCGAAGAGCACAAATTCCATCATGTAAAATTCAATACAGTTGTCGATGGATTTCAGAAGAAGCAGTTCGAGAAAACGAACCTATCACAGATATTCCTCTTCCTGAGCCGTTGGTTGGCCACGCACATCATGGAAGAAGACAAGCAGTACGTTCGCTACATGCCCAAGCCGGAGGCCGCAGTCGACCAGGAGAGCCAGTCGTAGAAAACGGCTCCCCAAAGCCTAGTACGACGTTTCAGCCAACTCGCTTTAACCGTGCGATGTCAGATGGCATTCAACACACGCGCCGTGTCCTGCTGCCAGCCCGAAACCAAGAATGAACAGCAACGGCCAGACGAACAGCAATGGCCAGACGACCAGTGAGAAGACCGCAAGCACACCGCCGAGCATCAGGAACAGGTTGCCCAGCCATGGCAGTTGCAGCATCTCGAACACATTGCAGATGGAACAGGTGGTGACTCGTTGCATGACATGCCTCCTTGCACGAGGTTCCTACTACTAAAAGAGTAAGGGCAAAGCGACGTCAGTCAACGAAACAAAAGATAATTATCATCTCCCCAAAGCCCACTATACAAACGAAAAAGGCCCGCACAATGCGGGCCTTTTGTTTATTCTTCTATAGGCGATCTATTGACCGCGAATCTTTTTAAACGCGGTAGCAAACGTCGCCATGGCCGTATCTACATCTTCGTAGACTTCCTTTCTCAAATCAAGGCCAGTGGCGGCAACGCCCATCATGGCGGTATCCCAATAGACTTGGCGAGGCGGAACACCAAACTCGAAATCGAGGTGGTAAACATTCACACCGCCCTGGGTACGGATGCTCATGATCTTGATCATAAGATAGCCAACATTATCAATCTCGTACCCTTGTGTCGGATAATTCTCAATATAAGCGTCATTATTAATGGCCATGCTGCCCATGTTCGCCTTAAAAGCAGAGATTGCCCGGCCCTTTATTTCAAGAGCATTAATCTCGTCATCATCCACGTCCACAAAGACAATAATATCATCAAATATTTTTACACGCTTAAATTTTTCGGCCTGATCCGCCATGGCGGGAGACGTTGCAACAAGCAGGACGGCCAGGAAAAGAATAGATACAATGAGCTTTCTCATACGCAACCTCATGAGTACTTAGATGTCTGATGTAATTATCAATACCATATAATAAACACAGGCAACCGTGATTTGTAAAGGAACAACAAAAAAACCCAAGGCGTATACCTTCGGAGGCGATGACTACACGCCATATAGGTAGATATAGGGTAGAAAAACAAGAGAGGGACACTGCCGGGACACCAAAAAAGGGAGCTAGCTTCATGCTAACTCCCTTTAATATAACGACAAGAGTGGTGGGCTATGCAGGATTCGAACCTGCGACTTCTTGCTCCGGAGGCAAGCACTCTATCCAACTGAGCTAATAGCCCTGATTTTGCTGAAATGTATCCAATCGCTGCGTTGCTGCGCGTAAACCAGACTCTTGCGTAGAAGACTACGCGGCGATCCTGGTTTCCGCTTACGCCTTGCGCTTGGACCCATTTCAGCAAAATCATCCTCTGATGCCTTGCGGCAATCCGGAAGGACGTAGCTATACTTCGGCTATGTCTTTGTCAAGGTTACACCTTTATTTGGGGAAATTGAACTAGAGACTTTCGCTCTGTAAAATCCCACACGACAATGTGGATCGGATTTCACTTGCATGAAAGTCTAAAAAAAGTCTATACAACAGGAAATTATAGTGAGTTGTGGTGTGTGCTGTGTGTTTTCATGTTGAAAACAGCGCCGCTCTCTTGGGGGCTTGATGGGTAAAAAACGAATTATTTTGGCAGTTACTGGCGCAAGCGGGTCGGTATATGCCGCCTCTCTGGTTAAAGCGCTGGGTGGGCGTGATGACATTGAGTTACATGTCATCATATCTGATGCCGCCCGCAAGGTGCTTGCCCTTGAGACCAAGCTCGCTCCTGAAGTCCTGACCTCCGGGGCGCACGCAGTCCATGACATAGGTAACATTGCGGCACCGCCAGCCAGCGGGTCGTGGCAGCATAATGGCATGATTATCTGCCCCTGTTCCATGGCGAGCCTCTCCGCTGTGGCAACCGGATTTGGGCACAATCTCATTCATCGGGCGGCCGACGTCGCACTCAAGGAACGCAAAAAACTCGTTATCGTTCCGCGCGAAACACCGCTCAGCTCCATCCATCTGGAAAACATGCTCCGCGCGACTCAGGCCGGGGCTGTTATACTACCGGCATGTCCGGGCTTCTACCACGGCCCGGAAACCATTGAGGATCTGGCCGACCAGCTTGCAGGCAAAATCCTCGACCAACTGGACATCCCCCACGATCTTTACCAACGGTGGGGCGAGTAAGGAGGCAAGCATGGAAATTACCTGGTTCGGACACGCAAATTTCAGGCTCAAAACCGGTGGAACCACCGTACTCATTGATCCGTTTTTCGTCGGCAATCCATCGTCACCGACCACGTATCAGGAAATCGAGACCTGCGACCTTATCCTCGTCACGCACGACCACACAGATCACGTCGGCCAGACCCTCGAACTGGCCATCAAACATGACGCCGAAGTGGTCGCCATCTTCGACACCATCCAAAGCCTTATTTCCCAAGGACTCCCCGCACATCTCGGCGTTGCTATGAACATTGGCGGCACTGTTGAGCGCCATGGCATGGACATCAAGATGGTTCAGGCCATGCATTCCACCGTGAACGGCGCTGCCGCCGGATTCATCATCACCTTGGCGGACGGGACGTGTATCTATAATTCAGGCGACACAGGACTCTTCGGCGACATGGAACTCTTCGGCCAATTCCACAACATCGACATAGCCATGCTCCCTATCGGGGGACGTTTCACCATGGACGCCCAACAAGCGGCCTACGCATGCAAGCTCCTGAAATGCAAGAAGCTCATTCCGCAACATTGGGGAACCTGGGCGATCCTCGGTCAAAGCACTGAAGCCATGGCTGAGCAATTGATGCTCGTCGCCCCGGATACGGAAATGATTGAAGTGGAGATAGGTAAACCGACAGAAATTTAGGCTCTGTTTACAAAATAACTTCGTCGTGAGTTTGAGCAATGATTTCAATTGGCAAGGCGGAAGGGTAAAATGGGCCGAAGGCGTAGCCATAGCTACGTCGAGGATCCTTTTTCCCTGACAACGCAGCCAATTGGGATCAGGGCCAAACGCAACAGAAGGGATTTTGTAAACAGAGCCTAGGAAGAACGAGCTTCTTTGAGATGTTGCAAGGCCGCGTGAATCTGCGCGGCCTTCTTTTTTCCAATGCCAGGAAGCGAACCAATAGCCTGAGGATTGGCCTCGATCATGGCATCCAGCGACGCGAATTTATCCCAGAGCGTCCGCGCTGTCTTGGGCCCAATACCGGGCAATGACGTCAGTTCACTATTGAGCACAACTTTTTTGCGTGCCTTGCGCTGTTTGCCAAGCACAAAACGGTGCGCCGTATCCCGAACCATCTGTAAAAAGAGTAATTCCGCGCTTCCACCCTTGAGCGGCATCGGGTTCTTGCGTCCCGGCCTGAAGATAAGATCATCCAATTCGCCAGCCCGGCGCGAAGGCCCCTTGGCAATAGATGCCAATTCCCAACACGTTTCTTCGACACACTCGCCAAGCGCCTTTTCCACGGCAGAAATCTGTCCACGCCCACCATCAATAAGCACAAGATCAGGCCACGGCGGCCCGGACTCCACGCGTCGACGCGCCCAGGCGGCCAATGCGCCGTAATCATCGCCCGTCCCTTCCAGTTCAGGAAAAGTATAGATACGGGAAGCTTCCCTATTACGCCGCCCTTCCTCAAAAACAACCTGCCCCACGCGCATGCCCGTACCGCTCAAGTGCGACGCATCAACACACTCGATGCGAAGCGGTTCCTCGGACAACTTGAGCACCTTTTGCAACCGCGCCGAGATAGTATCTTTACGCTCCTTGGCCTGCCGCCCCACACTCCGTGCTATATCCAGCAATTTTTTCTCCTGCGTGGACTGTGGCGGAACAATGCGTACACTATCAGCCCGACGATCTTCCAAAATTTCTGCAAACAGGGAGTCTTCGATAGCGTACGGCGCAATAATAACGGGTGGAATGAATCGTCCTGCTCGATAGAATTGCAAGAGAAAACTCTCGATGACTTCCGGCCCCTCGTCCAAGGTCAACCCGGACCAGAAGAATTGCTTTTGATCGAGCAAACGTCCCTGCCGCACAAAGAGTAGCCCCATCCCAAGCCCTGTCTCATTCTCGGAAAGACCGATAATGTCGCGGTCCCGATTGTCATGAATAACCGCCACCTGTCCTTCCACGGTCTTCTTCACCGCCCGAATCTGGTCCCGATATCCAGCGGCTTTTTCAAAAGCCATAGCGTCAGATGCAGCCGCCATCTTTTTCTTCAATGTCGCCACAAGATCGCCAGACTTACCAGACAGGAGCATTTCCACCCGACGAACCTGGTCCATATACATTATAAGATCAACGTCCAGAACGCAGGGAGCCAGACATTGATGAATATCGTAGTACAAACAAGGCCGAACCCGGTTCTTGAACACATTATCCGTACATTTACGCAGAGGAAAAACTTTGCCGAGCAGCTTCCACGTAGCACGCGCTGCAGACGCCGAGGTAAATGGGCCGAAATAAACAGAACCGTCACGAACCACCTTGCGTGTGACCGAGAGCCGGGGGAACTTGGATTGCTTGTCGAGTTTAAACAGTGCGTACTGCTTATCGTCTTTGAGAACGACATTATACCGAGGGCGATGCTTCTTGATCAGCCCGGCCTCCAGCAACAGCGCTTCCTTCTCCGTGCCAGTGAGCAAAATATCCACAGTATGCACATGACTGACCAGCGCCTTTGTCTTGGGCGTTAGTCCGGTGCTCTTCTGAAAGTACGACGCAAGTCGTCGCCGCAGGCGTTTGGCCTTGCCCACATAGATGATTCGCCCCCGTCCATTTTTCATTAAATAGACGCCGGGAGAGTCTGGATATTCAGCGGCAAAAAATTTGAACTCTTTAGTCATGGCAGTGTAGTTTTTTTTCAACAAAAATTTTCTTCAAGGGCAGTATACGCCAATTAACAAGAGAGGCAACCCTAAAGAGAAACAGTGTAAAGCCAATGGATTCACGCTATTATAATCTTTGAGAACTCTAGAAAGTACAATTTTTTGCACGGTATAAAAATTTTTACTAGTTGTTATTATTTTGCTCTACCCCCTTGCCAAAACCCCTAAAGCTGGGTTATAGCGATGTGCAGTTAAGGCGTTTACTTGGTGTTTATCGCAAAAAAAGGAAGATTTATTATGAAACGTTTGATTATGCTCGCAGTACTCTGCGCATTCGTGCTTGGTGCTTCTGTTGCTTCCGCAGCAGACATCAAAGCATCCGGCACCTGGGCCGTTGAAGCTCTGTGGAAAGCCAACTGGGACATGCTTGATAAAGCAGACACCACCAACCGTGGTGGCAACAAGTCCTTCGGTATCTACCAGCGTGCAACCACTACTTTCCAGTTCATCGCTAACGAGAACTTGAAAGGCGTAATGCAGCTTCGTTATGGCACACAGGAATGGGGACAGAAAAGCTTCTCAGTAGGCGCTGGCGACTCCGGTGCCAACACTGCTACTGAGAACCGCATGACTGTTCGTCAGGCATACCTTGATTTCAACTGGCCTGACACCACCATCAATGTTAAAGCTGGTTACCGTGCTGTCAGCCTGCCTGCAGCATTCGGTGGCGGTTCTTACATCCTCGACGAAGAAATCGCATCTGCCCTCGTTGGCGGTCAGATTTCTGACAACGTTAGCTACCTCGTAGGTTACGCCCGCGCCCTTTCCGGCCAGGCTGCTGCTGGCGTTACCACTGATAACCTGAACATAGACGCTTACGTTGCAGCTCTGCCCATGAACTTCGAAGGTTTCACCTTCGCTCCCTTCGGCGCATACGCTGCAATCAGCACCAACGTAGATGCTTCTGTTGTTGCTGCTGCTGGTTCTAAAATTACAGGTCTTGCTTCTCTGAACGCCACTGACACTGCTAATGCCGATTTCGACAATGCATACTGGCTCGGCGCTGCATTCACCATGGACCTGTTCGATCCTTTCGTACTGAAAGCTGACATCAACTACGGCGCTGTTGATTCCAAAATCAACATGAACAAACGCTCTGGTTGGTTGTTTGACACCGCTCTCGAGTACAAGGGCATGGACTTCATGACCCCCGAACTCTTCTTCGCCTACACTTCTGGTGAAGACGGAAACTCCACTAAGGGCGACGGCTCCTCCGAGCGTATGCCTGTCCTGGCTGCTTCCAACTGGGCAATGGGCTCCTTCTTCTTCGGTGGTGACCGCTTGCTCATGGGTTCCTTGGGCAACCGTAACGATTACCTCGGCTTCTGGGCCCTGGGTCTTTCTCTGAAAGACATCCAGTCCTTCGCTGATGGTCTGACTCACGACGCTCACTTCATCTATGCTAAGGGTACCAACGACAAAGAGACCTATGGTTCCGCTAACGCGAACTTCTCCTACGGCAACTCCCTGACTGAAAAAGACACCCTCATTGAAGTCGATTTCAACACAGGTTACAAGTTGTACGACGAACTGACCCTGTCCTTGGACCTGGGTTACTTCAACCTCGACACCAATGAGTCCCGTTGGGGCGGCGCCACTGGCCTGAAGGGCGGCGACGCTTGGAAGGTATCCTCTGGTGTAGTTTACAAGTTCTAAGACCACTTAGAAATTTAGCGTAAAGCTAAAATTCGATCCAAGTAATACGCCAAGGGCCGGGGAGTGCAAACCCCGGCCCTTTCTTACGTCTTCTGATAAAGGTCCGATTGCGTCGTTGCTGCAGGAAAACCAGACCTTCGCGTATAGGAATACGCTTCAGTCCTGATTTCCCTTTGCGCCTAGCACTCGAACCTTTCTCAGCAGACTTCTATGTCCATTGATATCGGCCCGATCTCGTCGTTGCTGCGAAAAAGACAGATCCTTGCGTATAGGAATACGCCGCGGCCCTGTCTTTTTCTTGCGCCTAGCGCTCGAACCAATCTCAATGGACACAATATATCTGCGCAAAATGAAACTCATTTTTTATATTCTTATATCCTCAATATTGAAAAAGCTGGGGACTCGACTTTTGGGCAGGTGTCGGCTATATATTCTCCCCTTGGTTGGCACGACTACTTTGTCGATAAAAGTGCCAGCATACTGCATTCATTCGAGGTCACCATGCCGTGTAGAGAACTGACATATACCACTGATAATGATTGGGCCGAGATCGAAGCGTGGCTTGAGCTGCGCAAGGATCCGGACACCAAGGTCGATTCTATTGTCCGCGAGATATTGGACAATGTGAAAACCCGTGGAGACGATGCGCTGGTTGAGTACACCTCGAAGTTTGACTGCGAGCAGTTCGACAAAGAGATGCTCCGCGTTCCCGCCGAAACCATTGCTACCGCGCTTAAAAATATTCCCGATTCCGATGTCGCGATTCTCGAAGAAGCCATCGAGCGCATTCGCGATTTCCACGACAATCAGAAAGAGAAGTCCTGGTGGACCACCTCTGAGGACGGCACCATTCTCGGCCAGATGGTGCGCCCGGTTGATCGTGTAGGACTGTATGTTCCCGGCGGACAAGGCGGCGAAACTCCACTTATCTCCAGCCTGATCATGAATGCTATTCCAGCCTTGGTGGCTGGCGTTGAATCCATTGCAGTCACGTCACCGCCGCGCAATGACGGCACGCTCAATCCCTATATTTTGGCAACCGCCGCCCTGCTGGAACTCGAAGAAATATATCTGGCTGGTTCCGCGTGGGCCATCGGCGCTCTCGCATACGGCACCGAAACCATCGCCCCCTGCGATGTACTGGCCGGGCCGGGCAACATCTTTGTCGCCACCGCCAAATCCCAACTCATCGGACATGTGGGTATTGATATGGTCGCTGGCCCCAGCGAAATCGCCATCCTTGCCGACGAGTCCGCTACCGCAGCATGGTTGGCAGCAGACATGTTGTCTCAGGCCGAACACGATCCGCTGGCCGCATCAATTCTGGTCACACCGGACACCCAATTGGCTGCTGCCGTCAAAGAAGAACTCGTTACTCAGTGTGCCGCCCTGCCTCGTGGCGAAATCGCCGCAAAATCTCTGGAAGATTGGGGAGCTATCATCACCGTCCCCGACCTTGAAACTGGTGCGAAACTGATAAATTTACTGGCTGCCGAACATCTTGAACTTGCTCTGGCCGATCCGTGGACCATGCTAGGCTCCATCCGTCATGCCGGTGCCATCTTCATGGGCCACAATTCGCCTGAACCAGTGGGCGATTATTTTGCCGGGCCGAACCACGTCCTGCCGACATTGCGGACCGTACGTTTTTCATCCGCCCTGTCTGTACAAAACTTCTGCAAAAAATCCAGCGTGATCGCAACCAGCCCCGGCTATGTAGCGAAGCACGGCGACAAGATCGCACGACTCGCACGACTGGAAGGCCTCGAAGCCCACGCCCGAAGCGTGGAATGCCGCAACAAGTAAGACTGTTGAAAATGCCCGACTGCTGCGTTGCTGCAAAAAAGCCAGACCCTCACGTATAAGAATACGCTTTGGCCCTGTCTTTTTCTTGCGCCTTGCACTCGAACATTTTGAATAGCTTACTGGAAAATATATAAATACATTATAAGAGGGAGACATCATGGCTGGCGTACTTGAAACCAACATCACCGAATACCCGCTCATTTCCAAGGGCAAAGTCCGCGATATCTACGAGATCGACGACACAACTCTGTTGCTGGTAACCTCAGACCGCATCTCCGCTTTCGACGTGGTCATGCCCGATCCCATTGAGGACAAGGGCAAGGTACTCAACCAGATCACGCTGTTCTGGATGGAAAAGATGACCGATCTGGTGCCCAACCATATCATCGCCACCAACGTCGACGACTACCCGGAGCCGCTGCACAAATACAAGGCAGAGCTTCAGGACCGCAGTGTACTTGTCAAAAAAGCCAAGCCCCTGCCCATCGAATGTATCGTACGCGGCTTTATCACAGGTTCCGGCTGGAAGGATTACCAGAAGACTGGCGAAGTCTGCGGACACAAGCTGCCTGCGAATCTCCAGGAATCCGAGATGCTCGAAAAGGCACTTTTCACACCGTCCACCAAAGCTGATCTCGGTGACCATGATGAAAACATCACTTTGGATCAGGCTGCGGAACTCGTCGGCGAAGAGATGATGCGCAAGGTCGAGAAACTGAGCATAGATATTTACACCCGCGCTCGCGATTACGCCAAGGAACGTGGCATTCTCATCGCAGACACCAAGTTCGAGTTCGGCATGCTCGGTGATGAACTTATCCTCATCGACGAAGTGCTGACCCCGGACTCCTCCCGCTTCTGGCCTATGGACGGCTACAAAGCGGGCCAGTCCCAGCCGAGCTTCGACAAGCAGTATTTCCGCGACTGGCTCATTGAGATCGGTTTCAACAAGCAGCCCCCGGCACCCGCTGTGCCCGCAGACATCGCTGCCCAGACCCGCGCCAACTACATGGAAGCTTACAAGCTGCTCACCGGCAGCGACCTGGAAATCTAGGAGAATCTTATGGAATGGTTACAACTCATCGGCCTCATCCTGCTTGGACTGGTCGTAGGAAACGTGGTCCGCCGGAAAATCGGCGGCGGTGGTGGCTGAGGACCCAGCAATGATAATTGTGGCTGGACGCCACCGAAAAAAGATGATCAAGATAAATAGTTGACACAAGAGGGTGTTCCACGACTTGACAGTGGAGCTAATTACACCTAATAAAGCCCTCTTGCCTTGCTCTCTCCTATTGTTTTGAGAGGGCCAATGTCCAAAAGGAGCTAATAAAATGGCTAACAACTACGAGACGCTCGTACTTCTCTCCCCGGAGTTGGCTGAGGATAACAGGAAAGAAATCCTGGGAACCCTCACCGGCATCGTGGAACGTGAAGGCGGCACAATGGTTGAGACCGATGATTGGGGAATGCGCCCGCTGGCATACCCCGTCGAAAAGCAGACCCGCGGCTACTATGTGCGTTTGGTCTACGATGCCCCCGGCCCCGTGGTGGCAGAACTGGAACGCAACATTCGCATCACCGACGGCATCTTCAAGTTCATGACCGTCAAACTGGCTGCCTAGGAGGTCCTACCATGGCATTTCGCAAAAAATTCACGCCGAGGAAGAAGTTCTGCCGTTTCTGCGCAGACAAAGAACTTTCTCTGGATTACAAGCGCCCCGACGTTCTTCGTGATTTCGTAACCGAGCGTGGCAAGATCATCGCTCGTCGTATCACCGGCACCTGTGCAAAGCACCAGCGCCGCCTGACCAACGAAATCAAACGCGCCCGTCAGATGGCCCTTCTCTTCTACACCACAGTTCACAGCACAGATGTGAAAAAGCGTAGCTCCATGTAAGGGGGGACTGACATTATGAAACTTATATTACGCGCTGACGTTGACGCCCTGGGTCGACTCGGAGATATCGTTACTGTCAAGAACGGCTACGGCCGCAACTACCTGATTCCTCAGGGACTTGCTAAGCCTGCCACCACAGCCAACCTCAAAGCTTTCGAGCTGGAACGTCGCAAACTGCAAGAGCAGGCCGACTCCCTCCGCACTCAGGCTGAAGGCATGGCTTCCAAGATTGCCGCTACTCCGATCGAGATCGAAGTACGCGTTGGTGAAGGCGACAGACTGTACGGTTCTGTTACCACCACTAACATCGGCGAAGCAATGGACGCAGCCGGCGTCGAGATCGACCGCAGGAAGATCCTTCTGGCTGAACCCATCCGCTCTCTTGGTGAATATGAAGTCGAAATTAAACTGCACCCGGCTGTACGTGGCGAGCTGAAGCTTTCCGTTGTCCGTCATGGTGGTCCCATTGAAGAAGACGTAGTAGAAGCAGAAGCTTTCACCGACGTCGAAACTGCAAACGAGCCTGAAGAGGCGACCGAGGAATCCGTAGCAAACGATGCCGAATCCGAAGACGCCGAATCCGCAAAGGCCTAAATCAGGCCGGTACGAATCCAATCCGGAAGAGGCCCTGGAAAGGGCCTCTTCCGATCTCTTACGCAAAGTACCCCCCCAGAACCTGGAAGCAGAACAGGCCGTTATTGGCGGTGTTTTCCAGTCTAACACCATGTTCCATGAGCTGGTGGACTTTGTTGATGCCGATGACTTCTACTCCCCGGCACATCGCACTATCTTTCAGGCCTTTATCGAGCTGTACAATAAACAGCGCCCCATCGATCTGGTCACCATAAAAGACTATCTCGACTCCACAGGCACCCTCGATACCATCGGTGGTCCGGTCTACCTTTTTGAGCTTGCCGACTCTGTTGTCAGTTCCGCCAACGCCCTGCATCACGCTAAGATCGTTCGCGACAAGTCTATCCTGCGCAAACTCATCGACGCCTCAAGCAACATCATCACCAATTGCTACGAGGCCACTGACGTCGACGTACTCCTCGGCGAATCCGAAAAAGAAATTTTCAATATTGCGCAGGCATCAAGTGCCACGAACCAGCTCGACTCCAAGCGCCTGCTGGACCGTGTATTCGAAGACCTGCAAAAGAAATACGAGCAGAAGTCCGCGATCACGGGTATCCCCACACAATACCACGACTTCGACAACATGACTGCGGGGCTCCAGAACTCGGATCTCATCATCATGGCTGGTCGTCCTTCCATGGGTAAAACAGCCTTTGCTCTGAACGTTGCGCTACGCGCTGCTGCCCGGGCTGAGGTTCCCACAGTCGTCTTCTCCCTTGAGATGAGTATGGAACAGCTTATGACGCGTCTGCTCGCTGTGCAGGGAAAGGTCGGTTTGCAGAACTTGCGTACCGGTTACATTGATGACCAGGATTGGCAGCGCCTCTTTGAAGCAGGCGACGTCCTGTCGAAAGCACCACTTTTCATTGATGATAGCCCGGCTCTCTCCACTCTGGAACTCCAGGCACGTTGCCGCCGTCTGAAAGCGGAGCATGGCCTTGGGCTGATCATCATCGATTACCTGCAGCTTATGCGCGCCTCTGGCCGTACCGATTCCCGCGAGCAGGAAATCTCCGAAATTTCTCGAACGCTCAAGGCACTGGCCAAGGAACTGCACGTCCCGGTCATCGCCCTGTCGCAGCTTAACCGTAAGGTTGAAGAACGCACAGACAAGCGGCCCATGATGTCTGACCTTCGTGAGTCCGGCGCCATCGAGCAGGATGCTGATATTATCGTCTTCCTGTATCGTGATGCCGCGTACAACAAAGCTGAAGACAATCCGCTGAAAAACCACTGTGAAATCATCATAGCCAAACAGCGTAACGGCCCTGTTGGCAAATGCGAACTCTTCTTCCAGAAAGAGTACACCTTGTTCGAAAACATGGATGCCACGCCCTATCCCTCGGAATTGCCTGAAGGCATGTAACTACTAGCCAAAAAGTATCACCATGTATCATAATCCAGTCGAAGCCATGGACCGCACTGCCCTGGAAGAACTCCAGGTCGACCGCCTTAAAGAAACAATCGCCAACGCCAAGAACGCCCCTTTTTATGAGGCACGTCTTTCCGGTGTGAACCCGGAAGATTTCAAGACCGTGGCGGATATCGAAAAGTTGCCTTTCACCACCAAGGAAGACCTGCGCGGTCAATATCCTTATGGCATGCTCACCCGCTCTCTGGACGAATTTGTCCGCCTGCATGCTTCCTCTGGCACGACTGGGACACCCACCGCAGTTTTCTACACCCAGAAAGACCTCGATACCTGGGCCGACCTCATGGCACGTTGTATGTACGCCTGCGGTTGCCGCAAATCTGACGTGCTCCAGAACATGTCCGGTTACGGACTCTTCACTGGTGGCCTCGGCATCCATTACGGATCTGAACGTCTCGGTATGCTCACCGTCCCGGCGGGCGCTGGCAACACCAAACGCCAGATCAAGCTCATCCGTGATTTTAATGTTTCCGTGCTCCATATCATCCCGTCTTTCGCTCTCTATTTCGCGCAAAAAGTGCAGGAAGAAGGCTTCGACACCGCAGATATGCCGTGGAAGATCGCCCTCATCGGCGCAGAGCCTCACACCGAGGAAGCCCGCCAGAAAATTGAAGATATGATGCACATCAAGGCATACAACTCCTACGGGCTGTCTGAAATGAACGGCCCCGGCGTTGCTTTCGAGTGTGTGCACCAGAACGGTATGCACATCTGGGAAGATGCCTACATCGTCGAGATCATTGATCTTGACACCGGAAAACATGTTGCCGAAGGCGAGATTGGCGAGCTGGTCATGACGACCATCACCCGCGAAGGTATGCCGATTATTCGTTACCGCACCCGCGACCTGACACGCTTCATGCCCGGCAAATGCGAATGCGGCCGGACCCATCGCCGCATCGACCGTATTACTGGTCGTGCAGATGACATGATGATCCTCAAGGGCGTCAATATTTACCCCATGCAGATCGAGCAGTGCCTCATGGCCATGCCCGAAGTCGGCCAGAACTACCTTATCGAATTGGTCACCGAAGGAATCACCGATCAGCTCAAGGTCAAGGTCGAAATCAAGGACGAGTATTTTGTCGAAGACATGCGCTCGCTCCAGGGACTGCAAAAGAAGATCGCCAAGAATCTCTGCAATGAAATTCTGCTCACGCCCCGCGTGGAATTGTGTCAGCACAACTCCATTCCCAAGGCGGATGGCAAGGCCGTACGCGTGATCGATACTCGCGAAAAATAATTCATGGAATATTTGGTGTATCTCTGGGCGGTCTTGCTCATTTTTGGACTCTGCCTTTCACAGGTACTCCAGCTTTTCAGCATGCCCGCCAACTGGGTGGCAATAGGTCTGGTTTCGCTCTGGAAATATATCTATCCGGAATCAATGGAATGGTCATTCGTCATCACTCTGGCCGTCATCGCAGCCATAGCCGAAGCCCTTGAGTTCGGGCTACAGGCGTGGGGCGCAGGCCGATATGGTGCATCCACACGCGGCAATGTCGGTGGCATCATTGGTGCAATCGCCGGAGCCATTTTCGGTGCACCTTTCTTCCTCGGCCTTGGCGCACTCGTTGGCGCACTGGGCGGCGCTTACCTCGGCTGTCTCGTCGCAGAGCTGCCCGGCAAAAACCGCGCAGACGCCATGCAGGCCGCCAAAGGCGCATTCGTTGGCAAGGCGCTTGGCTTCACCGTCAAGACCGCTATCGGTGCGGCCATCGTGGTCACATCAATCCCGAACATCTGGCCGTAGCCGCCTCGAAAGAACCTTCGGCAACTCCCTTGCCGCTTTTTCATATCCATACCGTATAAGCGGCTCCGCTTTGTCGAACTCAAGAGTTCTGCAAAGATTTTTCGGTATCTCCAAAACATAATCTGGCGGGTAGGCTGCGATCTGCTGCCGAGCGATAGCTCCCTGCATGGTATCAAAGGATTGGCCGATGACTTCGTAGGCCTTGAGTCCTGCCTTGGCTTGAGGAATTGATGACTTAACTTTACCCACAAAGTCAGAGATGGCTCCGGCCAGAGGCGATTCCTGCTTTTTGGACGACTCCTCGAATAGAGCTTCGATACCTTCTTCCGGTGAGCCGCACAGATTCACGGCAAGGGTAAAATCTGTGTGGTCGCTAAATGTCGGCGCAATGGGAACCGGGTTAAGGATGCCGCCATCGATAAGATTGGCACCTTTATACGGAAAGGGCGTGAAGAACAACGGCAAGGAAATGGACGCACGAATAGCATCAAAAACCGGACCGTCCTGAAACCAGACTTCCTTTTCCTTGGAAATATTAGCCGCCACTGCGGTAAATGAAATAGGCAGGTCTTCTATTCGCCTGTCCCCGACCAGTTCCTTCAAAGTTTCGATGATCTTATTGCCTTTGAAAAGGCCATCCATACCAAGAGACAGGTCGAGCAAAGCGATCATATTGCCTTTGGTGATAGCTCGCACCCACTCCTCGAATTCATCGAGTTTGCCGCTGGCATGTATGCCACCGACCAGTGCTCCAGCAGAACAACCGGCAATGGATTCGATACTATACCCATTCTCCTCCAGCCAACGGATAATGCCGATATGAGCAAGCCCGCGCGCACCGCCGCTGCCAAGAACAAGGGAGATTGTTTTCTTCTGAGCCATTAAACTATCCTTTTGATGATGGGTAACTCTGCCAAAAGTAGCGCATATTGGAAAAAGGTCAACGGATTCATAAGCTCAAAAACTTGCCATTAAAAATCCGGCAGCCCATAAGGCCGCCGGATGATTTTCTTTCATATCTGTCTCAGGGGTTATTCACTTTTCTTGTTCATCAAGAGAACTCCGGAACCCAGAATAACCAGCGTCAGCACGAGGAAATGGGTGAACATATCCTTCTGAATAGCGCCCCAGATAATGTACAGCGACCCCGCTCCGGCCAAAGTCGGGCAGACAAATCGGGAAAAGAAACCGAGATCGGTAAAGGTCTTCATCACCCACAGGTAAATGGAGATATAGATCACGTACAAAAAGGCGATGGGCAATTCGGAGATATCCATGAACTGCCCCCACCAGCCTTCGAAATTGCCGAACCAGACGACCAGCCAGATGCACGACATGACAAAACCCAGCAAAGCGGAATGGGTAGTACTGTTCGTCGTGGGGTTCACTTTTCTAAAAGTCGCTGGAGCTGGACCTAAATTTCTTGATGCAATGGCAAACATGCCTCTGGCACATCCCATGATCAAACCGTTGAGCGTTCCCAGGCAGGAAATGATGACGAACACCGTCAGCAAGGTACCGCCAAACTGATTAAAAATCAGGGAAATGACCTTTACAGGAGCACCGTCACCCTCGGCCAAGACCTGCTCATTGGTCAGTACACCCGAAATGCCGAGGTAATAGAGCATGTAAATGAGAGCCACGAAAATGGTACCAACCACCAGTGCCTTTGGCAGGGTTCGTTTGGCATCCTTCAATTCCGCGTTGATAACGGTGGCGATAATCCACCCTTCATAGGCGAATGCGGTGGACAATGTAGCCACGGCCAAACCACCGCCACCACTGGATATGGTCTGGGCTGTGGTTGTGAAGTTTTCAAGGGTTTGCCCTGTAGTCAATCCGGCAAATCCGCCGACCACTGCGACAAGTGCGAGCGGTATGAGTTTGACCACTGTAGCAGTAACTTGCCATTTTCCAGCAAGCACCGGAGAGAAGAAGTTGAGCAGGAAAAATCCTGTCAGGTAGATCGCAGAAATGGCCCAAACGCCGTGCTCTAAACCAAGCAAGCCAACAGTATAATTGGCAGAAACCCATGCGAGTACTGCCACCAGCGTCGGGTAATAGATGAAGGTCAAAAACCAAGCCACCATGTACCCGGCTTTTTCGCCGTACGCCTCTTCAAAGTAGTCCACTACGCCGTTGACCCGCTCAATGCGCGTGGCAATGAGCGAAAAGACATAGGCTGTAACAATCATGATCGAGCCACCGATGAGCCACGCCAGCAGCGCGGTTGTCAGGTTGCCGCCCGACGCCTTGAGCACATCGTCGGCTTTGAAGAAGACACCAGAGCCAATGACGATTCCGACAACCATTGCAGTGGCTGTCCAGAATCCGTATTTTTTCTGTAAGTTTTCCATGATATCATCAATTCCTTATATTCGTTGTCGGCTTCGCCGAAGTTCGTTCTGGCCTCACACATGAAGAAAGCTCTCCATTTTGTCAATACAACTATGGATAATCACATTTTGAGCCTGTATTTTCGTCAATAATTCGAATTTTATTCATATTTACGGAAGTACACGCGCTCAAACATATCACCAGCGATACCCACCTTTTTTTGTTGCGCCCCGGACTGATTTAGGCGAACTTGTAGCCCGGTTTAGGACGCAACGTCTGACAACGACCCAACACTGAACGGATAGAACAATGACTGCCGACATATTTCCTTCTTATCGCGGAGACATGGAATACTTCTGCCTTGGTTGCGGAAAACGATTCCCCACGGATGAACTGTACTACACCTGCCCGGATTGCGGCGGCGTGTTCTTGCTCGACAACCTCAAGTTCGACGAGCTGAAACAGACCTCTGGTGAAGAATGGCGTAAGATATTCGACGCCCGTGCCGCGTCCAAGAAAACCGCCCTGCGCGGCATCTTCCGCTATTACGAACTGATGGCTCCGGTCCTCGAAGAAGAAGACATCATCTATCTTGGCGAAGGTAATACGCCCATTGTTGAATCCAGCCCGTCGCTCAATGCAGCGACCGGGTTGCGCACCGCATACAAGAATGACGGACAGAATCCGTCGGCATCTTTCAAAGATCGCGGCATGGCTTGCGGGTTTTCCTACCTGCGCGCGCTCATCCGTGAACACGATTGGGACCAGGTTCTCACAGTCTGCGCGTCGACGGGCGACACATCGGCCGCAGCCGCACTCTATGCTTCCTACGTTGGCGACAAAATCAAATCCGTTGTTATCCTGCCCCACGGCAAGGTCACCGCAGCACAGTTGGCCCAGCCGCTTGGTTCTGGCGCTGTTGTATTAGAAGTACCCGGCGTATTTGACGATTGCATGAAAGTCGTCGAACATCTGGCCGACAATTACCGCGTGGCGCTGCTCAATTCCAAGAACGCGTGGCGCATCCTCGGTCAGGAATCCTACGCCTTTGAATGCGCCCAGTGGTATGATTGGGACATGAAGGGCAAATGTATTTTTGTTCCCATCGGCAACGCGGGCAATGTCACCGCCATCATGGCTGGCTTCCTCAAGTTGCACGCGCTCGGCATCATCTCCGACCTGCCGCGCATCTTCGGCGTCCAGTCCCACCACGCCGACCCGGTCTATCAGTACTACGCAGTTAAAGACCCGGCTAAGCGCGAATACGCACCCATTACCGTCACCGCATCCGTGGCGCAGGCCGCCATGATCGGCAACCCGGTTTCCTTCCCCCGTGTGAAACATTTCGCTGACAAATTCGAAGCCATCGGCGGCGAAGGAGCCTTCCAGGTTCTTCAGGTCACCGAGCAGCAGATCATGGATTCCATGATTCAGGCCAACCGCAACGGGCACATCGCCTGCACTCAGGGCGGCGAATCCTTTGCCGGAGCCAAGCGCGCCAAAGAGCTTGGACTGG
>JAFLJT010000181.1 GCA_022712855.1 Pseudodesulfovibrio sp.
CGCCCATGCGAGTCAAGACGTTGATACTACTGACGGCACTTGTCATTTTGGCCCTGACTGGGTGCGTCTCTACAACGAGGCCATCGGTGCCAGTGACGGTGGTGACACCGTGCCCGCCGCCGCCCCCGGCCCTGCTGGAGATGCCGGAACCGCCCAGACCCCTGACGCCGGAATACTTCCAGGGACCAACACCGTTACCCCCGAAGACATACTTGCCCACGTCCGTGATTACGGCACACGCAACCGCGCCTTGGTGGCCCAGCTGGCCGCGCTCATTGAATGGGCTAAAGGGGTAGCTCCGTGAGTCCAGAAATCACAATTCCCCTATGGCAGTTGATGGCCCTTGGCACAACTCTGCTGCTTTCGTTTTTCGGTTTTGTTTTTGCCGTTTGGAAGATCGTCGCCGACAGGCGAGAGAGAGACACAAATGTCGCGATAAAGTGTGCAAAAGAAGCCGCAGACAAGGCTGACGACAATGAGAGAAGCATCCTCAAACTTCGCGCGGAACTCCCTCTTGAGTACACCCGTCGTGAGGATTGGATTCGCAATCAGACTGTTATTGAGGCCAAGCTGGATGCCTTGGCCGCCAAACTAGACCAGGGAGGCAAAAGTGGCTGTAGATCATGATCGCGTCCGGCGCGAACACTTGCGTTGGGTGCTTATCCTTACATTGAATAATGCCCGTCCCATGGGCTGTCATGATTCCGTCGCTCTGGCGACTGTCCAGGGCGTTTACCCCGATGCCACCGAACTGGAAGTGCGGCGCGAGCTAGACTATCTCGCAGATCGTAAGCTGGTGGACCTGGACAAGAAGCCTGATAGCCGATGGATCGCCAAGCTCAATCGCCTCGGCGTTGACCTGGCAGAATACACTATTGATTGTGAACCCGGCATCGCCCGGCCTGAGAAATACTGGTAGCCGCTATGCCCCAACGCTCTGCCGTCGAGGTACTCCCCAAGGAAGTCAAGGAATGGCTTGATAACTATTTGGCTGACAACGGGTTCAAGGACTATCAATCGCTGTCCGACGAACTTAAAGGCCGTGGCTTCGTGATTTCCAAGTCTGCTGTCCATCGTTATGGCCAGAAGTTTGAGGACCGCTTGGCCTCACTCAAGATGGTCACTGAACAATCCCGCGCCATCGTTATGGCCAACCCGGATGACGATAACTCCGTTAATGATGCGCTCATGCGCCTCACCCAGGAGAAGCTGTTCGGCATATTGCTGGAGTTGGAAGTGGATCCGACAAAGGTGAATGTGTCGAGCTTGGTCCGAAACGTAGCTGAGTTGGGCCGCGCATCGGTCACGCAGAAGAAATACGCAGAAGAGGTGAGACAACGTGAGCGGGAACGTGCCGCCGATCTTGCCGGAGAGATGGGCAAGGCTCAGGGTATGGGTGATGAAGACGTTCGTTTTTGGAGAGAGAAGTTCCTGGGGGTTAAATGAGCACGCTAACACCCACCGGCGATGTCCTGCGCGTCGTCTCCTTTGATGAACTCCCGGATAGTGTCCGGGAGATTCCCGATGACCTTGATCCCATGGCCGATGGCTTACTCATGGCTCATCAGGTGGAATGGATCGCGGACAAATCCGACTTTAAAGTGGAGGAAAAAGGACGGCGAACCGGCATCACTTACGCCGAGGCTCTTGACGACACACTCATAGCCGCTTCCAAGCGTGAAGCTGGCGGCGATAATGTTTTCTACATTGGTGATACCAAGGAAAAAGGGTTGGAGTTCGTCGGCTATTGTGCGTCTTTTGCCAGAGTGATCGCACAGGCTCAAGGCGAAGGACTGTCCGGCATTGAGGAATTTCTTTTCGAGGATCAGCAAAAAGACGGCAGCACAAAAAATATCACCGCCTATCGAATCCGTTTTGCCTCCGGCTTTAAGGTCGTGGCCCTCTCAAGCCGTCCCGCAAACATTCGTGGTTTGCAGGGCATCGTGGTTATTGATGAGGCTGCATTCCACTCAGACGTTCAAGCCGTCATCGAGGCCACCACCGCGTTGCTCATCTGGGGCGGCAAGATTCGCATTATTTCCACCCACAACGGCAAGACCAACGCTTTTAACCAGTTGGTCAAGGATGTGCGCTCTGGACGTTACGGCAAGGGCGCGACTGTCCATACTCACACATTCGACATGGCAGTGGCCAATGGGCTGTATGAGCGGGTGTGTCTGGTCAAAGGCTGGGAAGCGACCACGAAAGGCAAGCAAGAATGGTATGACCGTATTCGTCAACGCTACGGTCCGCGCTTGTCCGCCATGCGTGAAGAGCTGGACGCCATACCCAGAGATTCCGGAGGACAGTCCATCCCGGGTATCTGGATTGAAGCGGCCATGCCGGAAGAACGTCCGGTGCTTCGTCTCGTGCTCGATGACAACTTCATTACGAAATCAGATTCTCAGCGCCGGGAATGGGCCATGGATTGGGTTCGCCGCAAGATGGTGCCCCTCTTTGATCTGCTTGACCCTCAACGGCAGCATGTGTTCGGGCAGGATTATGCTCGCCATCGTGACTTTACCATTATTGCGCCCATGACTATCCGGCGCGATCTCATTGGCGATGTCCCGTTTCTTATCGAGATGAACAAGGTGCCGCATCGTCAGCAGGAACAAATTCTCTGGGCCATGATCGACGCACTGCCCCGTTTTTGCGGTGGGGCTATTGACGCTGGCGGCATGGGTTCGGTCCCGGCTGAATATACAGCGGACAAATATGGTCATAACCGCATTCATCAAGTCATCTTTAGCCAACCCTGGTACCGGGAGTGGATGCCCAAATTTGTTGGGGCCTTTGAAGATGGCAGCATTGTAGTGCCCAAAGATGCCGACCTTGAGAACGATCTCAGGGCTATTGAAGACATCGATGGCGTTCCGCGAGTTCCTGCTTTTCGAGTGCGCGACCTTAAAGACCCTGAACTTTTCCGACACGGAGATGGCGCTATCGCTTTGGCGCTGGCTTGGTTCGCCCGATCCTCGCGCAACGAAGAGGTGTTCGCCTACCAGAGTGTTCCCAAACATGACCCCAACGATGACCACGACAACAACAGGCCCGTGCGGGTTACCGCCGGATTTGGCCGAGGAATTATCTGATGCCCACTCCCACTTTATACGATCACCTAGGTCGGCCCATCGTTAAAAATGACTTGCAGCGAGAACACGCAGCGCCATCACTCACAGGCATTCGGTCCATCTGGGCCGGTGGGTCCATTGCTCAAGGATTGACTCCCCAACGTCTTGCACGAGTTCTCCGCGAAGCAGCGGACGGTGATCCCCGAGAGTATTTGTTGCTAGCCGAGGAAATGGAAGAGCGCGATCCGCATTATTCATCCGTTCTGTCCACTCGCAAACGCGCCGTGGCTGGCATTGAGCCAACGGTTATTCCTGCCAGTGACGACAAGAAAGATATAGAGATTGCGGACGCCGTGCGTGACCTCGTCGAGCGTCCGGAGTTTCCCGGTCTGATCACTGATCTGCTGGACGGCCTAGGCAAAGGATATTCTGTCTGTGAGATCATCTGGGATCAGTCCGGTGCCAAGTGGATCCCCGTTGAATATGAGTGGCGCGATCCACGTTTCTTCGTCTTCGATCGCGAGTCCGGCCAAAAGCTCCGGTTACTTGATGAAGGCGCGACATACGAGGGCAATCCGTTGCCGCCGTTCAAGTTCATCGCCCACATGCCGCACCTCAAATCCGGCATCCCGATCAGAGCCGGCCTTGCTCGGTTGGCTGCCGTGAGCTGGATGTGCAAGTCGTATACTTTGGCGGACTGGATGGCCTTTGCCGAGGTGTTCGGCATGCCGCTGCGCATCGGTCGTTATGGGCAGGATGCTACGGAACGGGATATCGATATTCTCAAGGTGGCTGTGGCGAACCTCGGTACGGATGCAGCTGCCGTGTTGCCGGATACCATGCGTATTGAGTTTATCGAAGCAGCCAAGTCAGCAGGTGGCCCGGAGTTATTCCCGCGCTTGGCTGAGTTTCTAGATAGACAAATGTCCAAGGCCGTCCTTGGACAAACCATGACCACGGATGACGGAAGTTCACAGGCTCAGGCCAATGTCCACAATGATGTGCGCCTCGACATCAAGAACGACGATGGCCGTCAGGTTGGCGCCACCGTCAACCGCGACCTGGTCAAGCCGTTCGTTGATCTCAATTACGGCGTCCAGGAGCGGTACCCGATTGTCAAGATCAAGGAAGATCAACCCGAAGACATCAAGGCTCTGGCCGAAGTGCTTTCCAAGCTGGTGCCTCTCGGCAATATTGGCATCGAGGCCCGTGCCGTGCGTGAACGGCTGGGCTTTTCCCCCCCGACAGATGGTGCTGAATTGCTCGGCGTTGCTCCAGCTGCTCCACCTGTTGCCCTTAACCGAGCAGTGAACCGCTCCGGGAGTCTGGCCATAGATGCTGAAACTGAAATGGACCTCCTTGCCCAAGACGTGATGGATGAATGGGAAGAAATCCTCAGTCCGCTGGTTAACCCGGTGCAGGCTCTGGCTGAACGGTGTGAGTCTTTCGAGGAATTTGAGCAAGGCCTGTCTGACCTTCTTCTGTCTGGTGAGATAGATGAAGAAAAGCTCATGGCGTCCCTTGCCGAGGCCTCGTTCAGAGCGCGTGGCCTGGGCGATGTTGAGGGCTAGTCATGGCAGGTAAGTTTGTCAGACGTCCGCCCAAGGAATCTTTGGGTTGGTTCCGCGCCAAGGGCATGAAGCCCGGTTTCGATCATCGAGACGTGTGGCGTGAAGAACATGCTACCGCCTTCACCGTGGCCAAGGCCACCAAGATGGATATCCTTTCCGACATCCGCTCCGAAGTGGATCGCGCTCTTGCCGAGGGTCGGACCTTCCGTGACTTTGCCAAGGACCTAAAGCCCACGCTCCAGAAAAAAGGCTGGTGGGGTGTGAAGGAAATGGTTGATCCTGCCACGGGTAAAAAGCGAATGGTTCAGCTCGGCAGTTCCCGGCGGCTCAAGACCATCTACGAAACGAACATGCGCACGGCTCGCAGCGCCGGACAATGGGAACGCATCCAGCGCACCAAGGGCGGACTGCCATATCTTCTATATATGCTCGGCCCGTCCCGTGAGCATAGACCTGAACACGTCGCCTTTCATGGCCTCATGCTCCCGGTAGACCATCCTTTCTGGGATACGCACATGACGCCCAACGGATGGGGCTGCAAGTGCGGCGTTCGACAAATTTCCAAGGGCGAGCATGATCGCGCAGAGCGTGACGGGGTTCGAGCTCCGGCCCCAGAACAGGTCATGAACCCGGAGACCGGATTGCCAACTGGCCATCGTTCACCTTCAAATGTGAAAGTGCGGACCGAAGCTCCAGCCATCAGGACACGCGAGTATATCAACAGGCGGACTGGCGAAGTCCATCAGGTACCCATGGGCGTTGATCCCGGATGGGATTACAACCCCGGAAAAGTTGGACGGCTGAATCAGGCACTGGACATCACCGCACAGAAGTTGACCAATGCTGGAGCTGAGGGCGCGGCTGTTGTCCGTGAGCTGGCCGCTGAAACTCTGGAGACCTGGTCAAAGTCACCCAAGGCAGATTTCCCCATTGGCATGCTGGCCGAAGATGACGCGATCAAGATCGGTGGCAAGACGAGGTTGGTCCGGCTCTCTCCGGCCACGATGGGCAAGCAGCTCAAGGAACACTCTGAACTGGACTTCAAGGAATACGTTTTCGTTCAGGATGCTTTTGATCGCGGTGAACCCATCCAGGACGGGGCTCGCAATCTGATTTATTTGCTTGAAGAAGATGGGTATGTGGCCGTGGTCAAAGCGACCAAGTCAGGCAAGGCCGTGTTCATGACGAGCTTCCGCCGATTGTCCAGAGGTGATGCCAAGCGGGATGTGGAAATGCGTAGGTTACGAAACAAACAAAAATGAGCCTCGCCGAAGCGAAGCTCATTTGAGTTGGCTGGCGGGGCCTCCCTGCCCGGACTAAGTCCGGCAACCCCGCATAGCACTCCGGTGCAAGCACCGTGTTACGGCCGGGAGATTCATCACCGTGTCGCAACCAACTTGATACTATATAAGCCTTCCTTCCCACCGCGTCAATGTGGTGTGCTCGAAAACGCCTCAGAACGCATTCAACCCCGTTCAGCGTGTCCATCTATAGAATTTCTAGACAAGATGCGCTCACGGGCGTTCATGAATCGTTTTGAACACGGTTGAAACGGCCACTCGGCTGTGAATTCTTCTCCATCATAAATTCCCCCCGTTTTCCAGAGCAGAGAACTAGTAACGCCTGTTACAGGACTTGATCCTGCCTCCCTGCCATGATGGCGGTCATGAAGACACTGATCCAAGCAATGAATGTAGAGTTAAAGGATGGCGGAGCACCGGAGTGGGTTCAACTACTCCCGGCTGGACCGCGCGTGCAAGGTCGCGATGGGCGAGCCTGGTCGTTCTGTAGTGAAGACAGCCAAGCCGTGTGCGACCACTTTCGCCTCAATGGTGCTGACCTTCCTATTGATTGGGAACATGCCACTGAGCTCAAAGGTCCAAAAGGTGAAGAAGCTCCGGCATCGGGGTGGATTAAGTCTTTGGTTGATCTCCATGCAGATGGAGCCCTATGGGGCAAAGTCGAATGGACACCTCGCGCTCGCAAGCAAATTGAAGACAAAGAATACCGCTTTCTGTCTCCCGTATTCCTACACACAAAAGAAGGTCGCATTCGGGCTCTTGATTCCGTTGGCCTGACCAATAAACCCAACCTTCGCCTGACCTCTCTTAATCGGCAGGCGTCAAACATGGAGGAAAACACCATGAAAAAGGCATTGTGCCGTCTGCTCGGATTGCTGGAAACGGCTTCCGATCAGGAGATTCAGAACGCTGTGTCCAAACTCAAGGGAGATTTGAATACGGCAAGTAACCGGGCCATGACCAAGGAACTGCTCACTGAGCTCGGCCTGGAAGAGAACGCTCAGCCGGATCAGATTCTTGCTCAGGTCAAGACGCTGGGCGGTGATAACAAAGCTTTGAACAACATTCAGGGCATTGGGACCACCTTCGATCTGACAAAGTACGTTCCGCGTAAAGATTACGACCTGGCCCTCAATCGTGCCGAGACTGCTGAGACTGGTCTCAAGGATCGTGATGAAAAGGAACTCGGTGGCAATATTGAGACAGCCGTCAACGCGGCCATCACGGGGGGCAAGATCGCCCCGGCAAGCAAGGACTTTTATCTGTCCATGTGCCGCAAGGAAGGCGGGCTGGAAGAATTCAAGAAGTTCGCCGAATCCGCGCCTCAGGTTATTGATGATCCGCAGTTACCGGATGAACCCAATAGCGACAAGAAGGCTCTGAATCAGCAGCAGTCCCACATCGCCGATCAGTTCGGCAACACCGCTGAAGACCTGGCCAAGTACGCCGGGAAAGGAGTGTAAATCATGCCTCTCATCGCAGACAGAAACACCCCTCAGAGAGATGCCGAGTTGGTCCCTGTGCCCATGGGCGCTGGCAAAGTGATCTATGCAGGTTCCATCGTGGCGGCCAACGCCACCGGCTATGCCGTACCCGGCGCTGCTTCGACCACACTCACCTACCTTGGCCGTGCCGAGGAGCAGGTGGATAACTCCGGCGGCGGCGATGGCGCCCAAGGAATACTTGTTCACCGCCTGCTGGCGTTCAAGTTCGCCAATTCCGGCACTGATCCCGTCACCCAGGCCAGTCTGGGCAAGCCCTGCTACATCGAAGATGACCAGACTGTCGCCGCGACAGATGGCACCTCGACGCTGTCCGCTGCCGGTATCGTTATCGGTATCGACTCTGATGGCGTCTGGGTCCAGTAACTCAAGGAGCAAGATATGAAACGCTTTTTCAAAACCACCATGGGCTGGGTTCTGCTTGTCGGAGCCTGTATGGCCTGTTCCCTTATCCCCGAATCCGCCTCGGCAAGCGGGGTCGTGACATTTGTTGACGGCCTGCCCGTCGTTGGTGTCGCGGGTATGCTCGTGAACAAGAGCGTCCTCGGAGACGTGTTCACCAACCTCAAGGTCACCTTTAACAAGGCGTTCGATTCCGCTCCCTCGAAGTGGGAGAAAATCGCCATGCTCGTTCCGTCCTCCGGTAGCCAGAACGACTACTCCTGGCTGTCCAACTTCCCGCGTATGCGCAAGTGGGTTGGTGAAAAGGTTGTCAAGGCGCTTGAGGCTTTCAAGTACACCGTGACCAACGACGATTGGGAAGCTACCGTGAGCGTTAGGCGCAACGACATCGAGGACGACAACCTGGGCATCTATGCTCCCCAAGCTCAATCGGCCGGATATAGCGCCAAGACGCTCCCCGATGAAATCGTCTTCGCCTTGCCCGCTACCGGATTCACTTCCCCCTGCTATGACGGCCAGTATTTCTTCGACACCGATCACCCGGTGAACGGAGAAAGCGTGAGCAACAAAGGCACCATGCCTCTCAACATCGCCACTCTGGCGGTCGCCAAGGCCAGCTACGGCGCGGCGCGCACAACTCTGCGCAAGATGAAAGACGAGGACGGCAGACCGCTGGGTATCAACCCCAATATTCTGCTCGTGCCTGCTGCCCTGGAAGACGACGCCAACCTGCTCATGACCGTGGACAAGCTCGAAGACGGCAAGCCCAACCCATACAAGGGTACGGCAGAAGTCGTGGTCGGCGATTACCTGACCAGCGACACCGCCTGGTTCCTGCTCGACACCTCCCGTCCGGTTAAGCCGTTTGTCTACCAGGAACGCAAGAAGCCTGTTTTCGTGCAGCAGACCGACATGAGTGCCGACGACGTTTTCAGCCGTGCAATCTTCAAGTTCGGAGCCGAGGCTCGTGCCGCTGGCGGCTACGCCTTCTGGCAGATGGCTTGGGGCAGCACCGGCGAAGCTTAGGAGGAGTGTGATTTATGTCCCTCATTATTATCTCTAAGCGTGAAGGTTTCCGCCGATGTGGCGAGGCTCATTCTGCCAAGGAAACCATTTGGCCCGCTGATCATTTCAGCGAAGAGCAAGTGAAAGCCCTTGAGGCAGAGCCCATGCTCGTCGTTGGCTATCTCGACGGCGAGGACGATACGTCCGAAGCCCCGAAACGTCCTGAAAAGGATGAAGACGTGATTGCGGCCATCGTCGCCATCGTTGGTGGTCTGGACGAAGAGAAGGACTTCACTGCCACAGGTACGCCCAAGGTTGCCGTGGTTGAAAAGCTTCTCAAGTACAACGTCTCCGGCAAGGAAGTCATGGACGCCTTCGCGCAGTACGAGAACAGCAAGGGTAACGACTAATGGCATACGCCACCAACCAAGACATCATAGACCGGTATGGCGAGGATCAGCTGCTGATCCTTGCCGACCGGGATGGTGACGGCGCTGCCGATGCCGAGGTGACGAGCCGAGCATTGGCGGACGCCGATTCCGAAATCGACCTCCATCTGGCCAAGCTCTACGACTTGCCATTGGCAACCGTCCCGTCTGTCCTGGTTCAGGTGGCCGTTGATATCGCCATCTATCGAATGTGCAACAACGATGCGCTGGTTACCGAGGAAATACGCACCCGATACAAGGACGCGCGGAATACACTTCGCGGTATTGCTAAAGGCGAGACATCGCTTGGCTCTGTCCCTGAATCGTCCGGTGGGACCGCCTCGGGGCCAGCCATCGTAAGTGGCCCGCCTCGTGTATTCGGCAGAGGCTCCGGCGGAGGTCTGCGATGAGCGTGGACATGCGTGTTGACATGCGCGACCTGGACCGCCTTGCCAATCGGATCGCCCAGCTCGGCGATATGGATACCCGCCCGCTCATGGATGAGTTGGGCGCGGTTGTCGTTTCGCAAACACAGCGCCGGATCGATTCCGAAAAGACCGACCCCGACGGCAATCCGTGGGAAGCGTGGTCCGACAGCCATGCCAAGACGCGCCACCAGGGGCATAGTCTGCTCATGGGGTCCGGTGGTTTGTATGACTCCATCGAGCACATCATGGGCATCACCGGCGATGACGTCGAAGTTGGTTCCAACATGGTCCATGCAGCTGCTCACCAGAACGGCCTGGACATGACCGTAGTCAGTAGCCGGCGCAGGATCACGATCCCGGCTCGGCCTTACCTCGGCATTTCCTTCGAGAACGAAGAGGACCTGGTTGTGCTGGTGGATGACTTCGTGGATCGCCAAATGAGGGAACTGCGATGAGTCTGGAACTTCTGCGTACCGCCGTTGTCGACAAGATCGATGAACTCACACCCGATGCCGTCCATTGCGATTCTCATGGTGGCCGGTTCGACCTGAACGAGCTCAAGCGCGTTTCGGCCAAGGCACCAGCCGTGTATGTGGCCACTCTCGGATTCAGCAACCTGAAGGAGAGCTCCGGCACCTACGAAGCGACCGTGGCTTGGGGCGCGTTCATTGTAGCCAAGGATCAGCCCAAGAAGGTGAAACGTGATCAGGTTGCTCTGAGCATCGTAGACATGTTGTCCCTGATTATCCCCGGCAACAATTGGGACCTGGAAGAGACCTTGGGTTCGCCCGAGAGGATTCAGTCCGACAATCTTTTTTCCGCCCTCGTAGACAAGGCCGGTGTGGCCATGTGGGCCATCACCTGGCGGCAGCACATGCAGCTTGGTCAGGCCATGACCGAAGACGAGCTGGCGACTCTTGATCTTTTTAAAACCTTTGATGCCAAATTCCCGATCGCGGACAAAGCTCCCGTGGCTGAGGATGAGGTCAATCTGCCCCAAGAAGTGGAGTAGGAGGAATCTATCATGCCGAAGAAAGTGCTTTATCTGAAACCGAAAAAGAAGGGTCTGATTGTCCGTGACCCGCGCAATGAAAAGCCGCTGCCTGATGGTGGTGATTGTGTTCCCGACAACAGCTACTGGAGACGCCGTCTGCGTGATGGCGATGTGGAAAAAACCACTGCCGAGGCCGTAGAAAAAGCCGCCAAAGTTGTTGAAGTTGCCGAGGTAAAAGCTGCCAAGAAAGCCGAAGCAAAAACTGCTGAGGAGCAATAGATATGTCTATCAGTTTTGATGAAACCCCTGATGATATCCGGGTTCCCCTGTTTTACATGGAGTTTGACAACTCCCGTGCCGTTTCTGGTACTCCGGGCGTCGAGTACAAGCTGCTCGTCCTCGGCCAGATGCTGCCCACCGGAATAGCCGACGAAGCTACACCCGTGCGCGTGTTGAGCCCGGATCACGCCGTCAACCTGTTTGGTCGTGGTTCTATGCTGGCTGGTATGTTCGATGCTGCCAAGCTTGCAGACCGTTACCTGGAAACGTGGTGTATTCCGCTCAAAGATGCTGAGGCTGGCACTGCCGCAGTAGGTACAGTAGTTTTTTCTGGTGCTGCCACAGGAACCGGAGTCCTCAACTGCTACATCGCTGGTCAGCGCGTCCGTGCGTCCGTGCCAGCCCTTGCCACAGCCGCCGAAGTTGCTACTGCTTTGGCCGATGCCATCAATGCCGCCCTTGATCTGCCTGTCACAGCGTCCGCCGCTACTGAAACGATTACGCTGACGGCCCGTCACAAGGGTGAATGTGGCAATGATGTTGACATCCGTTTTAACTATTACACTGGCGAAGCCCTTCCCGCTGGCCTGACCGTGGCCATCACTAGCATGGTGAATGGTGCAGGAAATCCGGAGATCGCTGACGCCATTGCTGGCTTCGGAGATGAATGGTGGAACGCTCTGGTTGTTCCCTGGACCGACGGCAGTAATATGGCTGCCCTGGAGATCGAATTGCTTGATCGTTGGGGGCCGACCAATATGAAGGACGGCATTGCGTACACCGCCATGAAGGGAACGCATTCCGAGTCCGCAACCTGGGGCAACGCCCGCAATGGTCATCTTAGCAGCTGTATGCCCACTGGCGCATCTCCTACACCGCCTTGGATTTGGGCGGCCGTGTATGCGGTTGTCGCGTCCGGCTCCCTGTCTATTGATCCGGCTCGGCCGCTCCAAACGCTTGCTCTGACCGGGATTCTGCCTCCGCTCCACGGTGATCGCTGGACCATGGAAGAGCGCAACTTGTTGCTCTATGATGGACTGGCCACTTTCTCCGTGGACTCTGGCGGCGTGGCTCGCATCGAGCGAGCGATCACGACCTACCAGAAAAACGTCTACGGTTTGGCCGATCCCAGCTATCTGGATGTGACCACTCCAGCCACGCTCAGCTATATCCGTTATGCCTTTCGCGCACGGATCACACAGAAATACCCTCGCCACAAGCTGGCCGATGACGGCACCAGGTTCGGTCCCGGCCAAGCCATTGTTACGCCGTCCATCATCCGGGCTGAGTTTTTCGCTCTGTTCCGCGAACTCGAAGAAGCGGGCCTGGTTGAGAACTTTGATCAGTACAAGGCCGATCTGATCGTGGAACGTGACGCCGATGATCGTAACCGTCTCAACTTCCTGAGCCCGCCCGACATTATCAACGGACTCATCATCCTTGCCGGAAAAACACAGTTCAGACTGTAGGAGAAACCAATGAATAACCCGAATAAGATTACTGGCAAAGCCATTATCCGTTTCGATGGAAGCGAATATAAAACGGCCGATGAAGCCTCGCTCCAGCCTGGTGGCGTGTCCCGTGAACCTGTCAAAGGTTCAGGCAAGGTCCATGGCTTTACCGAAACCACGGTGGAGCCGGAGATGGAATGTACCATCTATCATACCAATACAATCTCTCTGGCCGAGATTCAGGCCATTGATAACGCCACCGTCATCTTTGAGACTGACAATGGTGCCCGTTGGGTTTTGACCGGGGCGTTCGTCACTGATCCGCTTTCGCTCAAAACCAAAGGCGGCGAGATCGCTGTTAAAATGTCCGCCATCACTTGTGAGGAGGATTAAATGTCCGCCACAGTGACCGTTGAACTGACCTCACCGATCATGATCGGGAAAGAGGAATGCAATGAATTGATTCTGCGCGAGGCCAACGGCGGAGACGTCATCGAGGCTCAGGAGGAATCCGAGAAGCTGGTGATGACGACTGATGGCCCGCAGCTTGTTGTAAGCCCTTCGCTTGTTGGGCTGAATGTACTGCGCCGCCAGATTGTCACCATCGGTTCCGTCCAAGGGCCCTTTGACATTGTTACCCTCAAACGACTGTCTGTCCCCGACTTGACCACGGTCCAAAACACCGCTGACAAGATGGATCAGGCCCAACTTGTCCAGATTCTTGAGGCGGGAATAAAGAAGCGGGGGCGAGACGATGAGCAAGGTGGCGACGATCCAGACGCTGATCCTGCTCATGGCGAGGATGACTAGTTGGTCCGAGGCTGAATTGCTCGGATTGCCTCTTCGTCGATTGTTTAGATACTTGCAACATCTCGGGGTCTCATGAGCAACCTGCGAACTTCCGTTATTCTGGACCTGGCTGGAAACCTCCAGGGCAAGGCCAGAAGTTATACCAAAGCCATCGGCAACATGGCCAAGCGTGGCTCGCGCAGCATGAATATGCTGCGTGGGTCCACGCTTGCGCTGGGGCGTGGCCTTGATGCCATGGGCAACCGTTATGTGACGTCCATCGGCGGCATGGCGGCGGCCTATAAAGCTGCTGTGGCTGTGAAGGACTCTGCAAACCTTGATAAGCGACTTATCAGAACCAGGCAGACCGCAGGGGCAACCAGCAAGGCCGCCGCTGCTCTTCGTCGTGAATTGCATTTGATGTCCCAGTTGACAGGCCAAGCGGTTGGAAATCTGCTGACAGGGTTTGATAACTTGATCCAATCCGGCCTCAGCTGGGATGCCGCACTGGCCACTATTGTCAACACCAATAAAGCCATGGCTGTTACCGGGGCGCAATCTGAAGTGTTAACCGGCGGACTCACCGTAGCGGCCGAGGCGTTTGATTTCGACCTCACCAAATTGGAAGTCTCGGCGTTACTGCTTGACAAGATGACCGTAGCCGGTCGTTTGGGTAACGCCGAGTTGGAAGACTTATCAAGCATTGTTGCCCGTACTGGTGTTAATGCGAATCGGGCAGGACTCGATTTCGATTTTTATCTTGGTTTCATCGAGCAGCTGTCACTCATCGAGAAGAATCCAGAACGGCTGGCCACTTTAGCCGATTCCACTCTCCGATTGTTCACCAACATGAATTACCTCAAGAAGGCAGCGAAAACTACCAAGGTCAGCTTCTATAATGAAGATGACGAACGCCGAGCAGCCTTTGACGTTCTTGATGACATTGCGGCCAAATTCAAGAAGCTGACTACCGATCTCCAGCGCGACAAATTTATTGATTCCGCCTTTGGTGATGCCGATCTCGATACGCGCAAAGGACTTTCCACACTGCTTGCCGGCGACTCGTTGAGCAGAGCCCGAATAATGGCCGCTACTATCAAGGATGCATCCGGCACCATCGCCAAAGATTTGCCGGACGCCCTGGACAACTCGGTTGACCAGGTCGCTCGCCTGAAGGAAGCGCTTGGTGAAGCTGCCGATCATTTCGCGCAGCCTGTCAATGATGCCATTAACCGTTCCATCAAACACGTCTTGGATGAAAAGAAAGTCTCTGGCACTGAAATGCTGGTAGGCGGTGCGGTGGCTGGTGCCGCAACCATCGGCGCGGCCAAGGTGGTCGGCGGGCTTATTCTTTCTCGCCTCGGCGGCAAGCTGAAAGGTGGCCTCGGCGGGTTGGCAGGCGGAGCAGCCGGGCCTATTCCGGTCTACGTTGTTAATAATCGCATGAGCATGATGCCCGGCGAGCATGGCGGCGGATGGCAAGGTGGGTCTGGTAAAAATGCTGGCAACAAAATGTCTAAGCGTGGTGGCAAATTCAGCCGCTATATGTCCGGCGGTGGCAAATTGATGGGCCGTGCAGTCGGAGGGCTTGCCCTGGCTGGTACTGCATATGGTCTCTATGACGCTTGGAGCGACGACGAACTTTCCACTGGCAACAAGATGAAGGCCAGCGGCGGAGCCGTAGGCGGCGGACTTGGAGCCTGGGGCGGTGCCACAGCTGGTGCGATTGTGGGCAGTGTTGTTCCCGTGGTTGGGACAGCTATTGGTGCGATTGTCGGTGGTCTTGCTGGTGCCTGGGCTGGCGGAAACGTGGGCGAACGGATTGGTGAATTGCTCGGAAAACTGGCCGATCCAGAAGAACAAGTGGGCCCCGAAGGGAAAATGCGCATTGAGGTGAGCGATGAGCGTGTTCGTGTGACCAATCTGTCCGCGCGCGGCATGGAACTTGACGTTGATTCCGGCCTCTACATGATGGGGATAGGACGATGAACTGGAGAGAACAACTGCGCGATGCAAGCTTTCGAGGCATACCTTTTTTAGTCAAGACCAATGAATTCACAGGCGGTCGAAGGAATCAACTGACCGAGTATCCATTCCGTGATGAGCCTGCCAATGAGGATATTGGGCGGATGGCAAGGAAATTCACCCTTGAAGCCTTTGTTATTGGGGATGACTACATGACTGCTCGGGACGCCTTTATTAAGGCGCTTGAAGCAGGTGGTCCTGGAGAACTCGTCCATCCTCATTATGGAACTCGCTCCGTTGTCGTGAATGGTGAATTCCGAGTACGTGAGACCACGGCCAAAGGTGGTATGGCCACATTTTCCATCCCCTTTTGTGAGGCTGGCAAAATGGTCCAGCCGACCGAGAGCGTGGACACGTCCTGGGCCGTCAGCAAGACCGCTGATACAGTGACGGAAACCTCCGTTGAAGATTTTTCCACGACCTTTGATACCAAAGGTCCGGAGTGGATTCGCGCCGAGGCGCTTGGTCATATTAACGCCGCCCTGGACAAAGTCCGGGCAACTCTGGATCAGGCCGCCATTCCCGTGGACCTGGTCAGTCAAGTGGCCACCGATGTGGCGACATTGAAGGGCGAGGCGGCCACGCTTCTGGCAACGCCCGGCACTCTGGCCAGTCGCCTGTCTGGTGTTATTGCAGGTCTCATACCTTCAAATTTGTCTGATCCTATTTCCGTTGCCCGGAGTCTGTTCACCTATTCCAACCCGGCTCCCGCATCATCTCCACTGTCCACCATGGGTGCCAAGGCCGAAGTGAATGCCGAAGCCATATCCGGGCTGGTTCGCCGAGTTGCCCTGGCCGAAGCCGCCAGGGATGTGTCCACCGTGGACTTTGACACCTATGAAGACGGGCTGGCCGCTCGTGATCTCCTGGCCGATGGTTTGGAGGACGAAGCGGCAGTGGCCAGCGATCCGGTGTATATATCTCTGACCGATCTGCGCGTGGCCGTGGTCAAGGACTTCGCAAGCCGCGGGGCTTTGCCCAGGTTGTCATCCTACAAACCAGCCGAGACCTTGCCCGCTCTGGTCGTTGCTCATACCATTTATGGTGATGCCTCCCGAGCCGCTGAGATTTGCACACGCAACCGCGTGCGCCATCCCGGAGCCGTCCCCGGCGGCATGTCCCTGGAGGTTCTGACCAATGAGTAACCCGGTTGTGAGCCTCAAAATCAATGGCCGTGAATTCAGCGGTTGGAAGAAAATTTCTATTAGCCGTGGATTGGAACAACTCGCCGCGACTTTCGAGCTGACTGTGACCGAACGATGGTCCGGCCAGGCTAAAGTCATTCCCATCAAAGAAGGCGACGCATGTACGTTGTTGATTAACGGTTCTCCTTTGATCGTTGGGTATGTGGATGATGCTGATCCGTTCTATACCGACAAGGAACATGGAATGGTCGTATCCGGCCGCGACAAGACGGGCGATCTGATTGATTGCTCCGCTCCATCTACGCAATTTTCCGGGCGCACATTGGGAGAAGTGGCCACTGATTTGTGCAAACCTTTTGGGGTTGGCGTCAAAGTGGCCACTGACATAGGCGGTCCGTTTTCGCGCCTCAAGAATAACGAAGGCGACACAATTTTCGAGACCTTGGAACCTGCGGCGCGTGTTCGTGCTGTTTTGCTGCTTTCCGATGGCATCGGCAATTTGATTCTGGGCGGGGCCGGGACGCATCGGGTTAGCGAAACGCTGGAATTGGGCAGGAACATCAGCCGAGCCAATGGTAAAAGGTCTTTCCGTGACAGATACAGCAAATATCACGTCAAGGGGCAGATGGCTGGCTCTGACAACTGGAATACCGAAGACGCCGCCCATCCTCTGGGGGTTGCTCTCGACAAGGCTGTGACGCGTCATCGCCCACTGACTGTGTTGGCGGAAGAACAGATAGATCAGGTTTCAGCTCAGGAAAGAGCCCAGTGGGAACGGAACGTACGCTATGGCCGAAGCCGGAGGATCAGCTACACCGTGAAAGGCTGGTATCATTCCGGTGGCCTCTGGCAACCTGGCTATCTGGTGCCAGTGCGCGATAAATATCTCGGCGTTAATGGTGACCGCCTTATTTCCGGGGTCAATCTCCTCTTGGATGAAAGTGGATTCAGTACCAAGCTGGACCTTCTGCCGCGCCAAGCCTTCGAGCGTTTTGAATTGCCGGAGCCTGGGGAGGATGAAACATGGTGATAAGACTCATCTGTAAGCTGCTCCGCCCGATCAAGAATCGTATTACGCTCATGGTCTCTCGCGCCGTACTGGTCATGGTCGACGACGAAACGACTCTCCAGCAGCTGCAAGCCCGCATTCTGGGTGAAGAGCTGCTCGATGAGCTGGAGCGCTTCCAGCAATACGGGTTCACTTCCGTGCCGCATCCCGGTGCCGAGGCCATCACCTTGTCCGTTGGGGGCCATCGCTCGCACACCGTTGTTATTAACGTGGACGATCGTCGGTACCGTCTCAAGGGCCTGAAAGCTGGCGAGGTGGCATTGTACACTGATGAAGGCGACTACATTCATTTTCAGCGCGACCGCATAGTGTCTATTCATGCCGGGAATAAGATCGTTTTCGACACGCCAATGGCTGAGTTTGCCGGAATCATTCGAGCGGCCAAGGACATCGTTGACCAAACCGAGTCCGACAATGAACAGACAGTGCGCGGAATGCGCGAGGTCTACAATATTCACAAGCATCCGGGTGACAGTGGTGGGACCACTGACAAGCCGGATCAGGAGCAATAATGGACGCCGGATTGATCTGGAAAGAGATGAGCGCGGACCTTGCCCTGGAGGATTTGGCGCTGGTGCGTGATGACGGCTTGAAAACAGCTGTCATCCTCTCTCTGTTCGTCGATCGCCGAGCCGAGGCTGACGATGTGCTGCCCGACAACACTGGCGATCGCCGTGGATGGTGGGCCGATGCCTATTCCGAGATTGAAGGTGACAAGATCGGCTCGCGCCTGTGGCTGCTCAGCCGTGAAAAGCAGCTGCCTTCGGTCCTCATGAGGGCCAAGGAGTACGCCGAGGAAGCACTGGCCTGGATGGTGGAAGACAGCATCGCGGAATCCGTGTCCGTTGAAACGTGGTGGGTTCGCACCGGCACCCTTGGCCTCCAGGCCATGATCGTGCGTCCGGACGCTCCCGCTCTTGATTATAAATTTGAGTACCTCTGGGAGGGAATGTAAATGCCTTTTGATCGCCCGGGTTTGAACGTTCTGATGAGCCGCGCCATCGCGGACATTGAGAGCCGCCTCGTAGGAGCCGATGCCAGCTTGCGCAGAACCCTGCTTGGAATCCTCGCCAAAATGCAGGCGGGATCAGTCCATGGGCTCTATGGATATCTGGATTATATAGCCTTGCAGGGTATGCCGGATACTGCCACTGACGAATATCTTGAGCGTTGGGCCTCTATCTGGGGAAAACAGCGGAAGGTTGCATTAAAATCGGTTGGCACAGTCATATTCTCCGGCACTGACGACAGCGTGATCCCGCTCGGCACGTTGCTGAAACGGGCTGATGGTTTTGAATATGAAACCACAGTTGAGGGCGTCATTGTCGAAGGAACGGTGGAAGTGGCCATCAAAGCTATTAAGGCTGGGGCTTCTTTCAATGCGTCAGCAGGTACTCAGCTCAAACTTCCGAAGCCAGAGCCCGGCATACAGAGTGCCGCAATCTCCAGCGAATTAGGCGGAGGCGTAGACACGGAGAGCAATGAATCTTTGCTCGGCAGATATCTGTCTCGTATTCGACAAGCTCCGCATGGCGGTGCTGATTTCGATTATGTGGACTGGGCTCTTGAAGTGAGTGGCGTGACACGCGCCTGGCCATATCCTCGTGAACTGGGTGCCGGAACTGTGACCGTGCGGTTCATGACCGACGACTTGACCGTTGATGGTATCCCCTCTGCCGAGTCTGTGTCGGCCGTGCAATCTTATATTGATAATGTACGCCCCGTGACTGCCGAGATATTCGTGGTCGCTCCGGTGGCCGTGCCCATGAATCCCACCGTCAACCTCAGCCCTAACAGCGCGGCAGTGCGATCTGCCGTGCTGGCGGAACTCTCCGACCTTCTGAAACGTGAAGCCATACCCGCCGCGACGATCCTTGTGAGCCATCTGCGGGAAGCCATCTCCATAGCCATGGGTGAGACTGACCACGCGCTCGTTTCGCCGGTGGCAGATGTGGAACACACCACTGGCCAGATTCCGACCCTCGGAACCATTACCTGGGGAGATTTGCCATGAGCATGAACGCCGAACAGTATCGCGATCAGCTTCTGGCCTTGGCCCCGCCTGGTACGGCATTGCCCAAGGAACTGGAAAGCGTTTTTGCGGAGCTACTTCTGGCCATGGCTGATGAACAGGCTCGTGTGGACGGTCGGGCTGATGATTTGCTGAACGAACTTGATCCACGAACCTCTATGGAACTGCTCTCCGATTGGGAGCGCGTCTGCGGACTACCTGGCAAGTGTTCCCTCTCATCCGAGACCATCCAGGAGCGCCGCGAAGCTGTTGAGCTCGTCCTCACGGCTCAGGGCGGACAGAGGCCTGCCTTTTATGAGGAAGCGGCCGCCACTATCGGTGTGCCTGCTGCGGTGGAAGAGTTCAGGCCGTTTCGTGTCGGCAGTTCCACCGCTGGCAATTCCTTGAGCAATGAACCATGGACACACGCCTGGCGTATGCGTGGTCCAGAGGAAACCATAAAACCTTTCCGCGCTGGTGGCGCTGCCGCCGGTGATCATTTGGCCAAGTGGGGCAACGAGATGCTTGAGTGTCATATTTCGCGGCTCGCCCCAGCCCATACCATCGTAACTTTTGCCTATGGAGCAGAATAATGAAGAGAATTGATAACCCCACGGCAACGGAAAACAACCTTTTCACAGAGGGCAGTCCTCAGACGGGTGTTTTGGCCACAGTGCTTCCGGCCGACTGGTTGAATATGGTGCAGGAGGAACTGGTCAACGCGATTGAGGGTGCCGGGCTGGAGTTGAATGGTAACGATCAGACGCAACTGTTGAAGGCCATTCAGGCCATCGCTGCCAGCCAAAACAGCAGTACCGGAACCATTTACATCGGCTGTGGCGCTATGACTCCCTCCGCTACGGATGGCGCTGAATTCGTGTCCCTCGAAGATGCAAACGGAATGACGAGAAGAGTCCCTGCTTTCGCTAACGACAAAGACCGCAGTGTTTGCCTCGAATACCCCATGCCTTTGGATTGGAATGGTGGCCCGTTGACCACGCAGCTCTTTTGGCATGCGCCTGGTACGGCTGTGGCCGGAGATGAAATCCGTTTCACTTTGGCCTCCGTTGCCGTTGGTGATGGAGAAGCCCCCGGCGCGGCTCTCGGGGCGGCGGTAGCTGTCACGGATGCTGTCATTGCCGCTGGTGCCGACCACGAGTCAGCGACCAGTGGCCCCATGACTGTGGGCGGTGTCCCTGCTGGTGGTCGCATGGTCCGGTTCAAGTTTACCCGCGATTTTGACTACGGTGCACAGCCTCTCGCTGACATCGTTCACGGCCTTGGCCTTAGCATCACCTACAACAAGGCATAAGGGGGATATTATGACGTATTCGGTTGCTGTTGGAAATGGAGGCGCTGGCAGCGGTGGGAACAACTCCCTGCCTGTGAAAATTAATAATATACCTGTGACCGAAGCTGAGGCGGACGCCAATACTTTCGTGACCGAGTTTGATGGTGAGACCGGAACCCACGAAACTGGCGTGGGGGGAGGACAGACTGACCTCAACCTGGTTGTGTCTCAGTTCGGCAATGTCCCCGGAGCTATTGACGGCGGGCGTAATATTTCGGCCACATCTGGTCAGTATTTTATGCCTACAGCCGACGCCCTGTTTGATTTTTTCAGCAATCCAAGTGGCATGACCGTCATCAAACAATGCAGCCATCTGACAACCAAAGGGTATCTCGGCTATTTGCAATTACGGAACGGTTTGAGCCAATCCGTCGGACAGATTTTTGGTGAAGATTTTTCCCGAACGGTTCTCACCCATTTAGACCCGGTCACTATGGACACGGCAGAGAGTCTTATCGGCATTTGTGACCCGGAACTGCCTCTAGATAATATCTTTTGGCACATAACCTCCTTCGACTTTATCAACAATGTTGGATTTGCCGGGCTTGCTATCAAGGATACGTTGCCGACGGCTCTGTCTGACTTCCTCGGACCCTGCGTTTTTTTCAATGCACGAAAGGTTTTTAATGAGTCGTCGGTGGTCATCGATTCGAATAACTCGGCCATCTTCGGGATCAAATCCGGTGGCACCTCCGCTCTGTACAAATGCCGGAGCCTGAGCCTTTCAAAAATCTCGTATATCGAAGGGGTAAACAATGGCTAAACAATGTGCAGAATACACGTTGGAGGACCACGGATGGGACGACCCAAACACCGATCCGGTGGAGCATCTTGAAACCATCGAAGGCCGCGACAATGTCGATCAGAAGTTTATCCACAACGGGGTAACAGGTTACCCCGAAAATCATGTCTGGATGTTCGAAGGGAATGGCACTGTGCTGGCCCTGTTTGAAGGCACTCCCGACGAAGGCGGCGTCGAGATCGCCGAGGCCGATGTGCTCGCCAAGCTGGTGAATGAATATGGTTTCCCGGCTGAAACCACCATGGGGGCAGACGGCTTGCCGGTTGTGCCTGAAATTCTGATCTAACAAGCAGTCTGTGCTCTTTGACAATCGAATAGGTGAAGAAAAGATAAAGGCCCGCCGGACGAATCCGGCGGGCCATTCCAAGAGGAACAGGCGGGGGCGTTAAGCCGCCCCCACTGGCGCGGTACATACATACCGCACCACGGCCCCACGGATGGCATCAACCATCCGCAGAGTATCCGCTGCTCCATGTACCTGTACAGGCATGGAAGTCATAGCCGACCACCGGGGTAATCGTAAAGAAGTGAATAATGAAGGAATTCCGTTGCTGGAACTGCAACCGATTACTGGCCCAGGAGAACATCAAGGGCGAGCTGAGAATCAAATGCCCGAAGTGTAAGAAGATGAATAATCTGAGGACCACGAGTCCCTGCCCAGAGCCCCATGAGGACCACTCGGAGAAGTAAAGTGATTCAGATCGGAAACGCCAAGGTGTACCAGGGCGAGGCCCTGAACATCCTTGGAACCTTGGAAGATTGTAGTGTGGATGCCATCCTGACCGACCCGCCATATTCAAGCGGCGGGATATCTTTAGGACAAAAGCAGCGTACTACGGGGGCCAAATACCAAAGCACAGATGCAAAGAAGAGGTTTCCAGATTTCAGCGGAGACAGCCGAGACCAGCGCTCATTCATGGCTTGGGCAACCCTCTGGCTGGCTGAATGCTACAGAGTGGCCAAGCCCGGCTCGGTGTGCATGATGTTCACCGATTGGCGGCAGCTCCCCACCATGAGCGACGCCCTTCAGGCCGGAGGCTGGCAATGGCGGCGCATCGTAATCTGGGACAAACCCACGGCCCGCCCCAGCAGGGGAGAATTCAAGAATCAATGCGAGTTCGTGCTGGTCGGTGCAAAAGATAAGTTTGCCCCGGTCCATGAGCGATGCCTCCCCGGCATCTTCCGGCAGTCCATCGTGTCCGGCTCAAAGCGTAAGCACATGACCGAAAAGCCCGTCCCCCTCCTGCGCAATCTCCTAGAGATCACAGCCGAGGGCGGCACCATCCTCGACCCCTTCATGGGGTCCGGCTCCACAGGCCAGGCGTGCCTCGAAACAGCCCGCAAGTTCATCGGCGTCGAGATGTCGGACGAATACTTCGACATCGCCACCGAGCGTCTCAGCGAACTAACCTCCTGGGGCTGCGGACCAAACCGAGCCTAATACATATATAAAGGGTCACGTCGATATTTTTTGACGTGACCCTTTATTTTTGAAAAGCTATTTCACTATATGAAACAAGAAAGGCGAGAGAGTTATCTCACAGATCGCCGCAAATTATCGCGCGGCGCTTTA
>JAFLJT010000201.1 GCA_022712855.1 Pseudodesulfovibrio sp.
TTCAAGCATTTAGCACGAATATCCTTGACCTATGCCCACTCCCTCTATTATCAAGACGCCCAGTGCGCCAGTAGCTCAGTTGGATAGAGCATCGGCCTTCTAAGCCGACGGCCGGGGGTTCGAATCCTCCCTGGCGCACCAATTATTTCATGCGGTTACAACGTAAAGTTGTAACCGCTTCTTTTTTTGCGTGTAAAAAAGATATGAAGATATTTACAATAAATGACTTCAAGCAGACCCGCTCGACATCATCGGTTTAGAAAAATGGATACACCACTACGACAATATCGTTGCCATTAAGTCTCTTTTTGTGCCAATATGGGACTAATTCGGTCAGGATTCTATATTTGGGGGCATCATAGAGTATATTCAAGACCAAAGGGGTGTTGTTATGACTGAGAGTGGCACAAAGCAGAAACAGGGTGAGGAAGGTCTTTTTGAAAGCAATCTAAACCGTCGAAATTTTGTGAAAGGAGCGCTAACCATTGGTGCAGTTGTCGGGACTGGCATCCCGGCGCTGAGGGCATTCACGCCAGCCACTGAGGCTCAGGCTGCCCAGTCTCCAAAAGGGGAATGGAAACCGGCTACCTGCCAGGGGTGCACATCATGGTGCGCCAAGGAGGTGTTTGTCATTGACGGAAGGGCCGTGAAAGTCCGCGGCAACGCTCATTCCAAGGTCAACGGCGGAGCGGGTTGCGTCCGGTCCCACTTTGCACTCCAGCAAGTTTACGATCCCGACAGAATTAAGGTTCCCATGAAGCGAACCAATCCGAAAAAGGGTCGGGACGAGGATCCGAAATTTGTTCCCATCTCCTGGGATGAAGCCCTCGACACCATCGCCGATAAGATCATGGAACTGAGGGACAACCATGAGACGTACAAATACATGCTCATGCGCGGGCGTTATAGCTACATGCGCGATATCCTCTACGATTCCATGACCAAGATCATTGGTTCTCCCAACAACATCTCACACAGTTCCATTTGCGCCGAGGCTGAAAAGTTCGGCTCGTATTACACGGAAGGTCTATGGGACTACCGCCAGTACGACGTCGAAAACACTCGGTACATGATGATATGGGGTGCTGATCCCTTGGCCGCAAATCGGCAGGTTTCCTACTACAGCAGCGCCTGGGGAAAGGCCATGGACCGAGCCAAGGTTGCGGTCATCGATCCGAGACTGTCCGCCACTGCTGCCAAGGCTGACGACTGGATGCCGGTCTCTCCGGGACAGGACGGTGCCATTGCCGTTGCCATGGCCCACGTCATCCTGACCGAAGGACTGTGGTACCGCAATTTCGTCGGTGATTTCACAGACGGCGAAAATCGGTTCGTTGCAGGCCAGGAGGTGGATGAAGCCGCCTTCGAGGACAAGTACTCATACGGCCTGGTCAAATGGTGGAACCTTGAACTCAAGGACAAGACGCCTGAATGGGCAGCCAAATTCGCAGGTGTCCCTGCCGAACAGATACACAGGGTGGCTACCGATTTCGGCAAGGCCGCACCTCATGTCCTATCATGGGTCGGTGGCGGCCCATCCATGCAAGTCAGGGGCGGATACGCCAGCATGGCCTGCCACGCTCTGAACGGCCTGGTCGGATCCATTGACAATGTGGGCGGCACGCTTGCAGCCAACAAGGTCTATACGAATAAATGGGCAAAGCCCGATCCCTATATGGATGAAACCGCCAAGAAGGGAAAGAAACACAAGAAAATCGATGGACGCGGCAAGCTGGAATATCCCTGCCTCAAGAAAGGTAAATCCGGCGGAGGCGTGATCACCAACCGGGCGGCGGAGGGTATCATCAACGAGGACCCCAATGAGATCAAGGTCGCCATCGCCTATATGAACAACTTCAACTTCTCGGCCCCCGAAGCCCAACGTTGGGACGTGGCGCTCGCCAAGATTCCGTTCCTGGCTCATATCACGACCAATGCGTCAGAGTTCTCTTGGTTTGCAGACATCGTTTTGCCTGACACACACCACATGTTCGAAAAGTGGGGGTATGTGAAGTCAGCCGCACATGGCTACCGGCACGTACCGATCATGCAACCGATCATCGACATGCCTTGGGATTTCAAGACCGACGAGACTGAAATCCCGTGGCTCATCGGTAAGAAGCTTGCGGAAAAGGGATTCGACAACCTCAACAGGTATCATGTCGAGAACTACATGGATCCCGAAACAGGCAAGGCCCCTTCTAATGAAAAGGAGTTTGCCCTTTATTCCCTTAAACATGCGACACAGCCTCTGTGGGACCCCGCCAAGCACAAGGGCGGTACCAAGTTCACCGGATGGGATGAGTTCAAGAAGATCGGTGTCTGGAATTCTGATCCGTACCCCTACCGTAAGCGCTGGGGGCATATGAAGACCAAGACACATATGTTCGAGTTCTATAGCGAGACGCTCAAGGCGGCTTTGGAAAAGCATGCCCACAAGCATGAAACAACTGTCGATCATGTGCTTGAAGTTACAAACTATCAGGCGCGAGGCGAAATGGCGTTCATTCCGCATTACGAAGAGCCATTTATCCATGGAGAAAAGGAATTCCCGCTCACGTTCGTGGATTACAAGTCCCGGCTCAACCGCGAGGGACGCAGTGCCAACTGCCCTTGGTATTACGAGTTCAAGGACCTCGATCCTGGAGATGAAAAGTACGATGATGTTGCCAAACTCAACCCCATCGACGGCAAAAGGATGGGCATCGAAAGCGGCGATAAGATCAAGATCATATCCCCGGTTGGTGAAATCGAATGTACCGCTAAACTATGGGAAGGGGTCCGTCCTGGCACTCTAGCAAAATGCTACGGTCAGGGGCATTGGGCGTATGGCCGTATCGCCTCCAAGGTCTTCGGCAAGGAGCCGCGCGGTGGCAACAATAACTTCATTCTACCTGCGGATTATGACCGCCTCAGCGGCGGTTCGGCTTACTATGGACTCACCAACGTCAACGTAGTGAAGGCATAGGGAGGATTGAACAATGACAACATATGCCATGGTTATCGATCGACAGAGATGTGTGGGCTGCGGCGCATGCAGCGTTGCCTGTAAAAGCGAGAACAATCTCTCGGAAGGCATCCGCTGGTCGGACAAGATTACCGAGACTGCGGGGACGTTTCCCAATGTCCGGTTCGATTACATCCCGACGCTCTGCAACCACTGCGAGAACGCTCCGTGCGTCAAGGGATGCCCGACCAAGGCCATGCACGTGGGTGAAGGCGGTATTGTTATGCACGATCCTGACAAGTGCATTGGTTGCCGCTATTGTATCGCCAATTGCCCCTATGGGGTAATTTCCTATAACTGGCGGAAACCATTTACGAATTGGGAAAGCAATGAAGCCCTCATCAAGGATTGCACAATCTCTCCCAGCGACATGCTCGCCAAGGTCGGTGGTAAGGGAATACCTTATTACAACCCTGAACGGGAGGCCACGCTGCCCGGTATCAGGCCCACTGGTGTGGTTGAAAAATGCACGTTCTGCGACCATCGTTTGAAACGTAATTTGCTGCCCTATTGTGTCGAAGCATGTCCCGCTGATGCGCGTATCTTCGGCGATCTTGACGATCCCAATAGTGAGGTCAGTAAACTGCTGGGCAAATATAAACCTCACAGGCTCAAGGAAAATCTGGGTACAGAACCCAAGGTTTTCTACATCCGCAGTTTTAATCCAGGTACTTATGTCAAGTCCAAGGGAGGCGTGTGATGAGCAATTCCAAATCCCTCTTCAATATGTGGCTGGTCCTACTGGCAGCTTTGGTGGTTGCCGGAGTGATTAACGCCATATTGGTGCTTTCTCAGGGCCTAGGTTCGTACAATCAAAGCGATGTGGTTTTTTGGGGGCTGCCAATGGCAGGTTACCTGTTCTTCGGTCTCACTGCCGCAGGTCTGACATTCCTGTCATCCCTGCCTTCGGTATTCGGCCTGAAACACCTTTACCCCATTGCGAAAAGATCTTCCTTATTGGCCTTCGCCATGTTGCTTACTGGCCTGCTGTGCAAGGGGCTCGATCTAGGACCTTTATCCACGGTGACTAATCTGGGGTGGGTCTTCTTCTCCCCCAATCTGTCTTCGCCCATCTGGTGGATGGCCGTTCTTTACGGCTTTTATCTGCTGCTGGTGTTGTCTAAGTTTTGGAAGATGCATAAGGGGCAATGGCATGAAGGTGGAGCCTTTCAAATGGCAATCGGCGCGCTCTTCCTTTCAGTGTTTTCCTTTGTCGCTCTGAGTCTGGTTTTCGGCACGGTGGTAGCACGACCAGCTTGGTTGGGCGCATCCATGGGGCTGACTTTCCTCGTCACCGCCTTGGCTAGTGGCTTAGCGGCCCTACTTTTGGTCACCTACTTTCAAGGAGACAACGGAGGCAGTCTTTTCGACGATCTTGCCACGTATCTCAAGTACGCCCTAGCCGTCTCTCTGATAATATTCCTCTTCCGACTGATAGTGGCTTACTCTACGGATATGAGTGGATTCGATGGTTTCCTGGGAATGTCAGGCAGCTTGTCTTTTAACCTTGAGTTATGGATAGGCATGGTGATCCCATTGATCATGCTGGCATTTGAATCCATACGGAAAATTAAAGGAAGCAAAGCACTTGCCTCACTCCTCGTGCTGGTAGGAATGTTCGCAGGCCGTTTGGAGCAGCTCCTCTCCGCCAATGTTATACCCATGGGCGTTCAGGCAGAAGGTCAAGCTCATATGGTATCGTACATGCCAAGTCTGACAGAGTGGGGAGTCATCGCGCTGGCACTCGGACTGTCGCTGGGGATTTATTCTCTGGCTGTTCGTTACCTCGACTTGGACGCGATACCCCAATAGTCGTAATGCTCGGCAAATGATGTCTGAACCCCATAATGAATGACACCGACGGGTCGGTTACAACCGGCCCGTCGGATCAATGAGGATATACCCTATGCTTGTGAACGGTGACATACCAAAGCAATCTGCTGCCGAAGTTCTCAGAATTCTTGCCGATTGTTATCATCAGCCAGACGAAGAATTGGCTGGTCGCATTGAAGACCTGGAAGTTCTGGTGGAACCTCTGGGTGAAACTCCTGTCTCAATGGCCCGGAATCTCATGAGCAAATTGGATGATAGCGATATGGGGTTGCTGCTCGTGGATTTTGCGAAACTCTTTGTTGGACCGTTCGAACTGACTGCACCGCCATTTGGGTCGGTGTACCTTGAAGAGGGACACAAATTGATGGGCGACTCGACCATGGATGTGAAAGAAATCTATCGGTTGGGCGGCTTGGAAATGTCGGATGATTTCAGCAATCCTCCTGATCATATCGCTGCGGAATTGGAGTTCCTTTATTTCCTGCATGTTCGAGAAGAAGGACTTCGTGAGACGGATGCGGAGGCAGCCGATATGGTGCAGAGCCTCAGAAAGGAGTTCCTCTCACGCCATCTGGGTGCATGGGGCATCCAGTTCGCCGAAAAAGTCCAAGACAATGCGACAACGGAGTTCTTCCAGACATTGGGGGGATTGACCAAGGTTGTTCTCGAAAATGAAATGCGGACTATTTCGCAATAAAGAACTCATCGATTAAGGACTGACCCACAAAAGGACTAGCCCCATGGTGTATTCACTCACCATGGGGCCTTCCATTGATTAATGTAAGTGTGGCTGTCCTTGCCTTGCTGATTTCGGGTGGGAATTACATAGAGCCATACTTCCATCCAAATCCTTCATGTGTAAATCTACGTGTAAAACCCCCCGTCTATTCCGGGTATAATCAACAATACAAGACCACAAAACCCTTACAGGAAGCCGCTTAACGCCTATACTTCAACAAAGGCCAGTCGTTCTTCTAAGCCGACGACCGGGGGTTCGAATCCTCCCTGGCGCACCACGAGAAAATAGAAAGATTCAAGCGTATTGCTTGAATCTTTTTCTCTTTTCTGCCCACCCCACCTCAATTAAATTTGATTTTTTGCGTCAAATTTTCTCCACTGGCGTCAACAAAGGAGCTTCAAACCAGAAAGCAAGGAGAGACAACAACTTCAAGGGGCGCCTTTATCTAGGGCGAAGGCACACTCAAGCATGCACTTAGTAGCAACTATCTATTAATCACCAAGTTGATCCAGTGCAGTGGAAAGATCATGCTTCGCCTTTTTGCGATCTTCATCCGATAGTTTGTCCATGTTCAGGAACAAGTCGAATCCGGTGTATCCTTGACGGATGACGCGGCGATTCCGATCATTCCCTTCCAGGATGCCTGTCACGGCGTAAGGTTTCACCTCTCGCCGAATACCCTTGACCTGAATTGGCTCGCGCGATTCAGTCTCAACCAGGTCTTTTACAAGGGCGTAGGTCTCATAAGACATCAGGATGCCGCCTGGAGCGGCACTGGATTCGAGGCGTGCGGCCAGATTCACTTCACCACCGATGATGGTGTAGTCCATACGTTCTTCACTGCCGAAATTGCCCACATTACAATAGCCTGTATTGATACCGACACGCATTTCAAACGGATGCTCATACCCTTTCTCAAACCAGACCTTTTTCAGATCGTCCATGCGTTGCTGCATCTCTATTGCCATAAGCACACAGGCGCGTGCATCTTCTCTGACGCCTTTGGTATCGGGATCACCGAAGAACATGAGCATGGCATCGCCAATGAACTTGTCGATGGTCGCGCCATGTTTGAGGGCTATTTTGGACATCTCGGTAAAGTAACTGTTGAGCAGGTAGGTAAGATCCTCAGGCTGAAGGTCTTCTGTGGTCTGGGTGAAATTCTTGATATCGCTGAAATAGACGGTCAGCTTCTTGCGCTGGGTGGTCAGGCTGACGTCCTTTTCTCCGGAGAAGATGGACTGATATATCTGGGGCGAAAGGTATTTGGCGAGCTTCTTCGACAGCCCTTCGAGCATGGTGCTTTTCTCTTCCAGAGTCTGGGCGAGTTTATTAAGCTTTTCCTCATTACGGTCGCTCATCTTAACCAGTCGCTTGGTCATTTTGAAGAGCTTTTTGTACGAGCTGTGGAGCTTTTTGTACTCCTTGGCGGCCTCTTCGTCAGCTATAGTACCAGACTCAAGAAGCGTCTTGCCTCGCTCAATGGTGCGGACTTCTTTTTCGAAGAGATCGAAACTCATCTATCCCTCGATGGCTTTCATTTTGAAATTGGCTGATTCTAGGTCTTCACCGAACTCTTCACCAAGCTCTTCCATATTGTCGTCATCGGCTTCGTAGATCCACTCGATATTAATGGTATTACCTTCCTCGGCAGTTTCTTCGAGCATATCAAACAGGCTCATGAGAATCTTGGCACTGGAACTGTTGAAGTAGATCAGCTCAAAGGTGAACTTGATAGTAGCTCCATCCAGCCCTTCAAGGTGAGATTCCAGCGATTTCAGGGCATTGCCAAAAAAGTCCGTTACATCCTCAGGGTAGGATTCACCCTTGAGGGAAAAAGTGTTAGTTTCAAAATTGAAATCAAGCTCGGGGGATCGCTCGGTTGCTGCTATTTTGATATTATCCATGGTCTCACCTAAATGTATGCTTTGAGTGTGAAGAACGAGAATGCGTCATCTACTTCCGAGAAATCGAAATCGAATCCTTGCCGCGCCCGGCGGGCGATGTCTATGAAACCGACACCAGCCCCCTTGCTGCCCACAGGAGTTTCGCCGCGCAAGGTGTCTTTCCAAGCCTGCTTCAACTCTTTTTTATCCATTTTCTGGATAGCGACAAGATGTTCCTTCAAACGGTCTCTGTCAGGATTCTTGATCATATTACCGCAGGTAACAAATACTTTATTATCTTCCCGGCCAACTGTCAGGACGCCATAACGCAGTTCGGTCATGTCGTCCTTGGTTTCCTTTTCTGCGGAATACCGGATCACGTTCTGCACCTGCTCCACAAAGACCGAGAAAACAGCTTTTGCTGTCTGACGATCTTCCTCATCCATGGTCAGTTTCTTCTTGATGGCACTGCCAATGCCCACCAAGATGTCTTCCGTCATATAGCCGCTGTAACAGAATATTATTCCTGTTTCCCGCAGGTAATTGCGGAATTGGTACATGTCCGTTGCGAGCATGCATTCTCCCTTATAATTTGAAGCCGATGATTGAGACGTCGTCACGGCGTTTTTCCTTTCCTTGATATGTTTGCAACTCTGAATATATCTTTTCGCCCTGATTTTGCAAAGGCGTATCTCTTAATGACTCAAGAAGTGCGATAAATCTCTTCTTGCCGAAACCGCGGCCCTTCTCTCCACCGATCTGATCGATGATTCCGTCGGTTGTCATGATAAAATTAATGCCGTTGTCAATTGGGATTGTCTTGTTCGTGTACTCGAAATCATGAGGGATGCCTCGGTAGGCGATGCCCTTCTTGTCGCCCTTAACAACCTCGATGGAATCCCCGCGATCAACAAAGAGAGGCATGCGCGCACCGGCATAGGTGATGGAGTTGCTGTCAGGCGGGAGATAGCAGACTCCAAGTTCCAAACCATCGTCGGAAGCAGTGTCACTTTGATTGTCTGTGTGCTGTCCCAGTTGTTTTTGTATCGATTGATGCATGGCCGAGACCACTCCAGCGGCATCGCCTTCAGGAACTCTGGACAACGCCCGCTTCAATGCTCCGGTGGCGAGCAAGGTCATGAATGCACCTGGCACACCGTGTCCCGTACAATCTCCGAGAATAATGACGGAGCCTTCTCCCCACAGTTCGCACCAGTAAAGATCACCACCCACCACATCGCGCGGTTCCCAGACCACAAAATGGTCAACAGTCAGATCGTCTATACGCACGCCTGGCGGAAGCACGGATCGCTGAATGCGACTGGCGTACTGGATGGAGGAGGTGACCACAGACAGGGCGTCCTCAGCTATGCCCTTGGACCTGATGACTTCCAGTTCAGATTTTTTGCGGTCGGTAATATCTGACACCATGGCGAACGAACCTATCTTTACACCCTCGCTGTCAAACAGGGGGGCGGCGCTGAGTATGGTCGACACCTTGCTACCGTCTGGACGGGATATAGTAAGATCGTATGATCCGCTCTCTCCTTTCTTCCTGAGTTTTAGCTGGTTCATGACGATGGTAATATTTTCGTCGTCAAGGAATTCGAACATGCTAACGCCAATGGCTTCTTCCTTGGTTCGTCCCATGATCGTACACATGGCATCATTCACGTCTTGCGTAACGGCGTTATTATCAACTTGCCAGAATCCTTCAGCGGCCGTGGTAAGGATATTTTTGAGCCCCTCTTCACTTTTGCGCAGAGCTTCTTCTGCTTCTCTGCGCTCGGTAACATCCTGGAAACTAATGACCGCCCCGATCATCTCGTCTCCACGATTGACAGGCATGGCCGAGTATTCAACCGGGAAGCTCGTACCATCCTTGCGCCAGAGAACTTCGTCATCGATACGACTACTCAGTCCTTCGATAAATGCGCGGCGCATGGGGCACTCTTCTACGGGATAGAAATCGCCGTTTGCTCTGGTGTGATGGATTATTTCGTGAACTCCCTTGCCCATGAGTTCATCGGCTGCGAAACCAACCATTCTGCAAGCCGCATCGTTGATAAAGACGACATTACCACTAAGATCGACGCCAAAAATGCCTTCCCCTGCGCTGGACAAGATAAGGCGGGTGCGTTCTTCGGATTCAGCTATGGCAACCTCAGCCTTCTTGCGCTCGGTGATATCACGAATTGAAGCAATGATCTGGATGCCGTCTTCAGTCTCAATAGGATTCAGGCTGATGTCCACGGGGATCTGATCATAGTCTTTGGTCTGGCCATAGAATTCCTTGCCCGCCAAGACGCTCATATCGCCTGGGTTGGCGAAGATTTTATCCCGATACTGTGGATGCTTTTTACGGATGTAATCGGGAAGGAGCATCTCCACTTTATTTCCGACTATCTCTTCTCTTGAGTATCCGAACAGCTCTTCGGTGGCGATATTGACCAACGTAATTTCTCCGTCTTGCGCCACAATGACCATGGCATCAGGAGCAGCATCGAGAAGGGCCTGAAATCGCTCTTCCTGTGCCTTGCGGTCAGTAATATCTTCCATGACTGCCACGAAGTGGGTCAACTCTCCTTCGTCGTTGAAAAGAGGTGCGATGGCATTCCTCACCCAGAAAAACACTCCGTCCTTTTTCTTGTTCAGGAGATCTCCGGACCAGGATTCACCAATAAGGATAGTAGTCCACAAGTCCTTATAAAACTCATTGGTATGCTTACCGGACTTGAGTATTCTCGGATTGTTGCCAACAACTTCTTCTTGAGTGTACCCGGTTGTCTGAATGAACTTCGGGTTAACGTATTCAATCGTTCCTTCGGTGTCCGTAATAAGGACCATTGCCGGACTTTGCTCCACAGCCACGGATATCTTTTTCAACTCCGCCGTGCGTTCTTCGACGCGATCTTCTAACTCTTCCTTGCTCTTCAAGAGGGACTTGGCCGCGCTCTGTCCGATCCAGTTCGACAGACCGGTCATGAGGCTACCCAGCAGAATGGTTATGAAGATAACCGCAATGACGGTGTTCCGAACCAGACGGAATGATCCTAGGGCCTCGTCCACGTCTATCTCAGTGACCAGACCAAGACCAAGTTCATCGTCCCACAACCAGGCTCCATAGACGGGAACACCTCGATAATCTCGGTATCCTTCCAGGTTACGACCAGTCTTGCGGGCCGTGGCACTTTTTACGCTCACTGTCAGCGGAAGCATTGCGTCTTTATCCAGGGCATACCCTTCCACAAGGTTGCCGCCGGGGTCGGCAACACGAAGATTGATGATTGCTTTCTGATTCTCTTCGATCAGCCCCAGCGAGTGGACCATGTCATCAAATCGGTTTGTGCTCATCAGGCTACCATTTTTATCAAAGGCATAGGTCTCACCAGTCTTGCCCAATCGACCGAGAGCTATAATACGCTGATAATCATCAGCGGCATTGTAATAGAGGATGAGTACGGCGAGGACCTTGCCATCGTGCCCGTTAATGGGAGAAGCGATCGAAACAAGAGACATGTCCCCTTTTCCGTGATCGCCCTCATGGTCACTTTCAAACGTGGTGGGAGGCACGAAAATGGTGCTACCCAACATGGCCTTATCCAGTACTCGGGGCCTCTGAATTGAAATGATATTCTTATCCAGCAAATCAGGATTGTCAGGTGTGGCATAATTGAGGAAATCCTCGGATACGATGGAGTAGTCGACAAACCCTCGTGTCGCCTGCATCTTATCCATGAACTTCCGTATATTCCACAATTGCGGGCTGGACTCGATAATTGCCGCATCTTCTGGCAGAGAAAGGAGTGATCCGGTCAACCCCCGTAAAACAGGATTCTCCGTCAATTCGATAATATTGAGTTTGTTTTGTCTTTCCCAAATGGCAAGGGCTTCATGGGTTGTCAGAAGGATGCTCTCCAATACATCTCCCATGCTTTCCCGCGCCTTGGTTTCAACTCGTGCCAAGGCGAGCCATGTGGCAACGACAACCAGGCAGAGGAAGAGAATCCCTACAACAATACCAACTGTTTTGTATTGATGGGAACTGTAGAGCGTCTCAGCCCGACTGCCGATAAATCGCCGGAGGAAAAGAAGGATAATGAGTGCAGCGCCAAATACGAGAATTATGGCACCACCGATGAACAAAAGCTGCGTAAAATCTATGGATTTCTCCACTGCTTCAGCAACGAATTCGGTATCAAGATTGACACCAGCATCGCGGGCCATACGCTCCTTGGTAGCCGTATCAATAGTGGCAAGCCATTTATCGAGGATTCGCACTAGGGTGCCCCAATCTTCGCGAACGCCGAAATGCAGCTCCTGCACATACGGTGTTTTGATTGTGGGGACCACGTTGAACAGGGAATGCGTTTGCTTGGAGTGTTCCACGGCAACGATATTACCAGCGAGAGCATCCACTCTGTCCGTGGACAGGGCCATCAGAGCCTTGTCCAACGTTCGAAATGGCTCGACCAAAATGTCAGAATGATTATCGTTCAGGAACTCTTCGATGGCGTAGCCGCTAACCACAGCAACGCTCTTGCCATCCAGATCATCCATGCCTGTCACAGGGATGTCATTCGTGCGCTGATAGATAGCTATGGGAAACTTGCCATAGGATTTACTGAATGAGAGGTGTTTTTCCCTCTCTGGCGTTCGAGTCACGCCGGGGAGAACATCCATTTTTTGTTCCTTGGCAAGTCGTATAACCTCTGTCCAATTGAGAATCGGCGGTGTGGCAAATGAGAGCCCGGTATCCTTTGCCAACTGTTTGATATGTTCAGCAGACAGCCCACTATAGGTCACGCCCTGAAAATATTCGAAAGGCGGCCATGAGGGGTCTACACCAAGGCGGATGTCCTTGTGATCAGCGATCCATTGCTTTTCATCGGCGGTCAGAACGACTTTTTTTCTCTTGCTGCCGGGGGGGATTACACTTTTGGGGGCCCCAAACCATTTTTCTTCAAGCTCAGCCATCTCCTCTTTAGAAATGGCCTCCATGCCTTTCTCGAAGATTAAGGCCAATTCCGGCCAGCTTTTACGGATACCTATGCACAGTCCGTTGGAACCCGCATCATTGAGAACTGCGGCAAATGCCAGATTAGAAATGCTATATTTTTTAATATAGTATTGGCATACTGGTTGCCGATCGATGAAAACATCCGCTTTCCCCATGCTGACGGCAATCAATCCATCGTGGGTGCTCGCAACTTCAACACGTTCCATCTGGGGGACATTCTTTAATTCCTCCTCCATATTGAAGCCTTTGACGACAGCTACCCGCTTGTCTGCCATCTCTTCAAGACTACTAATGGAGCTATCTTCAGGACGGGTTATCATCACTTTGGAGCTGGTATGGAAAGAAGACGTGAAGTTCAGGTATTCTTTCCTCTCAGCCGTCTTTCCCAAACTATGGATGACATCAACCTTTTCATCCTGTGCCAATTTCAGAATATCATTCCAAGAATGCCCGGTTTCCCATTCTATTTTCAGACCGACCTTGTCAGCAATCAATTTGATATAATCGGTTGAAAATCCAACAGCCTTACCATTTTCAACAAAACTGTATGGGGGCCAATCCATTTCATTGGCTATGCGAATTACTGGATGAGCCTTGAGCCATGCGGTTTCTTGCGGTGTCAGATTCACCTGTGGCTCGACATGAAGGTATTTGCTGATGATGGCATTGCGTTCACGCGGAGTTATGGATGCATACGCCTTATTCAGGATATCGCGGAGTACGCCGTAATCATTTCTGACGCCAAGGCGGAGCCTGGTGTCGTGCCCTTCCACGTAGAACGCCACTTTGAGATTTGTGAGGAACTGCTTATCCATGATGTAGGAGACGACGGCCTGCATCCCGATATAGGCATCAGCCTTTTCCGAAACCACGGCCTTGAGCGCATCGTAAGTGGAGGGCACTATTATCCGTTTTATTTCTGGATGTTCAGTCCTCAGAAACTCCTCGTTGAAGAAACCCTTTTCCACGACCACGGTCTTGCCTTTCAAATCAGCAAATGACTTGATGTCATCCCTGGATTTCAAAACCATGAGAACGTCATTAGACTCGGTAAAAGTCTTGCCAAACAAGAGAAATTTATCCCGCTCTTTGGATTGGACCAATCCCGGTGAGAGATCGAGCTTCTTGTTTTTCAGATGCTCAACCAGTGTTCCCCACCTGTCGAAATGGAAGGCCAGTTTGATGCCGACGCGTCTGGCCGCCATACGTATGAAATCAGCGGAGATGCCCACATAATGACCGTCTGCGTCCCGGCTCTCAAAAGGCGGCCAGTCCGGGGTGGCCGCAATTGTGATCGTCGGATGTTTCTGGATCCAGACCTTCTCTTGAATTGTCAGCTTTATGCCGTGGCTGGAAGCAACTGTAGAATAGATACGATTTTCCGGATCCGGTATCCATCGATCTTCGATCATGGAAAATTCATTCTCACTCAGCAGGGCAAGCCCTTCGTTGATCTTCTTGAGCAACTGCGGCTTGCCTTTGGTGATACCGGGATATTGTGGTAGGGAGGAAATGATTTCCGAATGGCGCACAAGGGCACCGCGCAAACCGAGAGAGTCAAGAACGGCATCAAGTATCAGGGTTTCACAGAGTACAGCATCCATGTCTCCCTTGAGGAGGCCGACGATCAACTCGTCGACTCCGGGAACCGTAACAGCCGTCACGTCCGGGTATTCGCGCTTGAGATAGCCTTCCTGAAGCCAGCCCTTGACCACGCCGACCCGCTTGCCCTTCATCTCTCTCAGGGGAATAGGCGTGTCATCCGATTTGAAGAAAATTGCGGTTTGGGCCTGGTAGATGGGGTCCCCAAAATCAAGCCACTTGGCTCGCTCTGGGCTTTCGAAAAGGCCTACATGGATATCGGCTTCGCCGACGTTCAGCGCCTCAAGAGTGCCTGCCCAGTCGCTGGGGCTGAAGTCTATCTTGGTATTCGTCTTCTTGGCCCAAAGCTTCCAGATGTCCACGAATAACCCCTGGGGCTTGCCATCTCTGCTCATGAAGCACAGGGGAGGATAATTCCTGTCTATGGCGAGAACAAGCGTATTGGCATCGCGGCTTTCGCCAGAACTCGACCACTTCTTGGTAATGGCAAGCTTTTCCAGGGGGGTTATCTGCGCCATCCCCGCTTCGATGCGTTCCAGCGTTTCGGTCTTGCCTTCCGGCACGGCAGTGAACCAATTATTTTGATATAATGGCTTGCTCGCCACAAACTGAAATTCACCAGAGAGGCCGTTTTTTCGTAGGGCACTTAATGCCACTGGCGTGTCGATGGCAAAGACTTTGAGCGCCCCGGACTTGAGGGCAACCATGACATTATCGATAGTCTTGTAAGGGGCCAGAGATATACCGGGATAGTTTTCGGCTAGATACCCTTCCACAAAATCATCATCGATAACACCGATGCGGTATGCGAACAATTCCTTGCCACCAGCAATTTCTGGCAGGCTCTCGTGGTAGAAGACATGGGTATCGGTCTTGGTGAGCGGGGTTGGGCTATAACTGAGGTAGGTGTCTCG
>JAFLJT010000002.1 GCA_022712855.1 Pseudodesulfovibrio sp.
TTTTCAATATGTGGGATCACAAGAACCAATGAGCCTTAAAGATACTCTCAAGACAACACTGGTAAAAGAACTGGACCTCATCGACATCAACCCGACTGAAATCGACGACGATGCGCCGTTGTTCGGAGATGAAGGCCTCGGCCTCGACTCTCTGGACGCTGTAGAAATCGTTGTGCTGGTACAGAAATTTTTCAAAGCCGAGATCAAAGACGCTGAAGAAGGTAAGACCGCACTCATGTCCATCAACACTCTGGCCGCCTTTATCGAGAGCAAACAATAGCAATGACCGCCAACGGGACAGCCAATATAATCGGAGCCGGATGTATATGCGCAGCCGGAGCCACCCTTGATGACTGCATGCACTCCATGCTCGCAGGACACGGTGCGCCCGTTGTACCGACTCACTTCATTTGCGAGCAGACCGTCACATTCCCGGTCTTCGAAGTGCCAGAGGAATACCTGACGCAGACCGATCCGAAAATGACACGGACGGTGAACCTGCTGTTCACGGCGGTTGATGACGCCATGACAGGCGCTGGACTGACTGAGCAACAACTCGAAAAGCTGACTGTGGGCGTCTGTATCGGCACGTCAGTCGGGGCATCACTGAATTTTCTCAATTATTATAAAGAGTGGAAACATGGTGAACGTCCGGCTCTGGATCCCATTCACCGTTATTTGAAAAATAATCCGGCACAAGCGATTACCGAGCGCTACGGCTTCACCGGACCATGCCAGACTGTGGTCAACGCCTGTACTTCCGGTGCTGATGCCATCGGTATCGGCGCTTCGTGGATACGCCACGGACTGTGCGATCTCGTCATAGCTGGTGGAACTGATGAACTCAGTGAAATTTCCTACAACGGCTTTGCCCGGTTGATGATCTCCAGCCCCGAGCAATGCCGCCCCTTCGATAAAGATCGACGCGGTCTCAACCTTGGAGAAGGAGCAGGAACGCTTCTACTTGCTTCAGACGAGGCTGCCCGCACACTGTCGACGCCAACTCGGGGCGAAGTTATGGGCTACGGCACATGCGGCGATGCCTACCATCTCACCGCTCCACACCCTGAAGCTCGTGGACTCAAGCAAGCCCTTCGAACAGCCTTTGAGCAGGCCGATATCGAAGCGGATGCTATCGACTTCATCAACGTTCACGGCACAGGCACCCCGGCTAATGATCCGGTTGAAGGTGTGGTCATGGACGAGATACTGCCCGGCACCCCCTTCTTCGCAACTAAGGGATTTACTGGACATACATTGGGCGCAGCCGGAGCTATAGAAGCGGCCTTTTGCCTCGCTTGTCTCGAACGGGGAGAACTTCCGCCAAGCCATGGGTTCCACGCTCCTGACCCGGCCATTGGCAAAGCTCCCATTGCTGAGCGCACAGAAATTTCAGGCCAATACGCCTTGTCACAATCTCTCGCATTTGGCGGAAATAACTCCGTCCTCATCATTAAGGGAGGCGCGGCATGAAAATAGCCATCAAGGGCATAGGCATAGCAACGCCACTGGGCGGAACCGCCGAACTCGCGGCAGCATTGGCGCAACCCGAGCGTGTCGCACCAACAATTTTCAAGACAGACACAGCATCCCTCAGTGAGTATCTTCCAGCCAGAAAGCTCAGGAGAATCGACCACTTCACGCGTATGACATTACTGGCTGCATACCGCGCATTGGACGATGCACAAACTCTGGAAGAACTCCCGACAAAATTGGGAATCATTGTGTGCTCCGGTTACGGCCCGTCGCTCACCACCTTCGATTTTCTGGACTCAATCATCGACGACGGCGCGCATTTAGCGTCACCGTTGTCCTTTTCCCATTCCGTGCACAACATCCCGGCTGGCGTTCTTTCCATGCTGCTCGGCGTCTCATGTCCACAGACAACAATCTGCCAGCTCAGAGCACCTGTTCAGACGGGATTACAAACAGCAGTCCTCTGGTTGGCGGAGAAACGCGTAGATAGAATCCTGTTCGGTGCCGTAGATGAAACCACGCCGATTTTGGAAGAGACCACCGCACGCCTCTGCGCAGAAAAGAACAAGCCCCAACCCTTGCCCATTGGAGAAGGTGCCGCATTCTTCCTGCTCGACAACACAAGTCAGGGACATGCCATCGCTGAAATCAATACATCGAAAACGCCCAACGCCATCAAGTTGGACTCCCTCTGGGGACAGGTTCCAGTGGCCGCCGCTTTCAATATGGCCGCGGCCGCACTCTCAGTGAAGGGAACAGATTCATCCGCCCATTGTTGTGATGGCAAATCCGTCATTCATCTTTCGGGAAAAACAGATGGATAACCTCCTTCTCACCACTGAAGATTTTCAAGAAGTTCTCTCCAGCCTTCTTCTGGCCGAACTCCCGTATAACGCCCGAATGCAATTCACTCAGGGCGCATCTCTGGTCCCGGATTTTATCCCATCAGCGGAGAACCTCCCTGACATAAAAAATACCATCAACACGATACGGACCATGTTCAACGTGCCGATGCAGGGAATAACGGCAGGCCAGACCCTGCAACAATGGGCTACAATTCTCAGCACTGAGTGGACAACCACTGACCAGCAAATCACATTTTTCACTTCCGGCAGCACTGGCGAGCCCAAGCCGCTCACACACGACTATCGCCTGCATGTTCAGGAAGTACATGCCCTCGCCAAGATTTTCACGGACCGCTCCCGCGTGGTCAGCTTCGTTCCACGTCATCATATTTACGGATTTCTTTTCTCCATACTGCTTCCAAAAGCACTCAAGTGCGAATCTGTGTGGAGCGTCCCCCTTCCTACGCCCGGCCTTGTCGATGAACTCTCGAACGGCGATCTCATGGTAGCTTTCCCGCTCCTTTGGGGAAAGTTGAACGAGATGAGTGTTCGGTTCGGCAACGGGGTTCAAGGTGTCACATCCACAGGCCCATGCCCTGCGGAAACCATCGAGAACTTGTGCCGGAATGGATTGGACACAATGTATGAAATTTACGGATCATCAGAAACCGGCGGGGTTGGTTACAGAAGCAGCCCGCGTGAAGGGTATTCACTCCTGCCCCATTGGACACAGGAGAATGATGCGACCCAGTTGAAACGGGATCACACGATTCTGGGAAGCCAGAAATACACTCTTCAAGATGAGCTTGAATGGAAAACGCCCACGACATTCCTGCCCATACGACGTTCCGACAATGCCGTTCAGGTCGCAGGAATCAATGTGTATCCTTCGCGAGTAAAAGAAATTCTCATTGAGCACCCGGCAATAGCGGAATGCGCAGTCAGGCTTATGCGACACGATGAGGGAACGCGCTTAAAGGCAATCGTTATCCCTCAAGATACACGCTGTGACAAAACAGACCTTGAATCGACCATCCGAGCATGGGCCAAGGATCGGCTGTCGCCCTACGAACTCCCGGGAGCCTGGACCATTCGGAACAAGCTCCCTCTCAACGCTTTGGGAAAACTCACAGATTGGTAAAGACTTTCACGAGCCTGCTAAGCGTGCTAACATGCTTCAAAATTCACACCGGAGATCATCATGAATACACTGCTCAAATTCACACTGACCTTACTTATTGCCCTTATGTTCACTGCCCCCGCTTTTGCTCGTGACAATCTTAATGATTCACGCCGACAAGCCAATTCACAATTTCGCATTGCCGAAAAAGCGTACCGTAAAGCGATCAAGGACTATGGCGAAAATTTGGATGGTTATCCCGATAAAGAAAAAGCTTCCGCCTGCAAAAAAATGAGTTCAGCCCTGTATGACAACAGATGGCAATACGACTGGGAAAATTCTTTTAATCAATCGAAAATCAAAACGCAGATCCAGAAACTGGAAACGTACTCTTCGGAACTTGGATGCACGAAATAAGCACCCAAATTGAGGACTCTATGAAATACCTTATGGTTTTTTATTACTCTGCCTGACGCTTTCTCTCGCTATTTGGGCAGCACGAGTCAACGCGAGTTCCGGCGGCAAAGAACACGCTGACTCCCAATTCAGGATGGCAGAAAAAGCATACAGAAGTGCTGTGCGTGACTATGGTGAGAATCTGGAAGGATGGCCGCCTGAGGAAAAGGAATCCATATGAAAAAAGTTCAGCAGAGCCTTCCATTACAAGAGGAAGCTTGCTGAACTTTCAGATGTCTTCAGTAAACCCAAATACAAGAAGCAGGTCGAAAAATTGGAAAAGTATACAAAGCCACTCGGCTGCCCAAATGAGTCGTTAAACAAACTCGACTGTAATCTGAGCATCACCATTTGTATCTGCTACTATGCTCGAAAGCACCTCATCATTGATAAGGTTTTCTTTTTGCTCGGCTAACAGCGTCGTGAGCAGGTCGGCATTAACGAGAATACCGCTCTTGAGGAGATCTGCACCAGTATCCACAGCCAGTGTGCTAAAGACTTTTATGAAGACACGGATGGGATCACCGAATTGCTCGCCGCCCTCTTCATTCTGAGTATCGATACCACTTCTGAAAGATTTATAAGGATTGTCACGGCCCATGCAGATGCCGACAAGTCCGGGCATAGGACTTCCCATGGCTAAACGATCATCATTTTTAACGTATGCCGTGTCGATGTCATCAACTGGGCTGAAATTCAGAAAAACCGTACGGACTTCCTCTTCAATCTGAGAGTCGGTGTAACCAACAATTTCGATCATGAATTGACGAACAGTCATCCCGGATTGCCCGATGAGATAAAATCCTTTTTGCAGCAAGGTATTCCATGCTATGCGGGATTCAGACTTCATTTTTAAGTTTAGGCCTGCATTATTATTCATAAAAGTATCTCCTGTCGGAAAAGTATACCAAATATCAGGCACTTATGCATTATGCTTTCTGTGGCACAATAAGCTGTTTTCTTTGACATTTTTTCGCAGAATCGTGTATGTTTTTGGCCGAATTGTGTATCGAGTACATTCTAAAAAGAATGTAAAAGATCAAATTAAATTAAGTTCTGTAACTTTTAAATATCGAGGTTCGTATGCCGAAGATTCTGAGAATCAACACCCGCACTAAAGAATACGCCTTCGAGGAAGTAGGCCCTTAC
>JAFLJT010000003.1 GCA_022712855.1 Pseudodesulfovibrio sp.
AATCAGATCGCCACTGCACAATACAAATAAACTCATCAAGGGCGGAGCCACACTCCGCCCTTTTTTCAAGGAATAGCATGTCCGGTAACAGATGCTGGGGCAGTCCTTTCACGGACGCCGATATCACAGCAGCCCAGGAAAATGGCCGGCTCCTCACCATGGAGCTTGAACTCAGTCGTATCTGTAACCTCAGATGCATATACTGCTATGCGGAATCCGGTACCCAACTGGACAACGAACTTTCATATGATGAGATCATCGATGCGCTTGACCAAGGCATAGCCCTCGGCGCTCGCAAGATCATCGTGCTTGGCGGTGGCGAACCCATGGCCTATCCGCGTATCATGGATGTCCTGCGCGCCATCCACGAGCGTGGTGTCGAGATTGAACTCTTCACCAACGGCACACTGCTCACCGAAGAAATTATCGCTGAATTTATCAAGCTCAAGGTCAATCCTGTCATCAAGTTCAACTCTCTTCGCCCGGAAGTGCAGGACCATCTGGCAGGCAAGCCCGGCTCACACGCAACCATCAAGCATGGGCTGGATATGTTGCGGGCAGCAGGCTACCCAAGCGACGAACTTTCACTTGGTGCGCAGACGGTTATCTGCCAGCCTAATTACGAAGAATTGCCCGCCATGTGGCGCTGGCTTCGCTCCCAAGAAATCATCCCATACTTTGAGACCATCACCGAACAGGGACGCGCCAAAGACCATGAGACACTCGCAGTTTCTCCCTCGCAACTGCAAAACCTGTTCAGCGAACTCTCACGCATTGACCGCGAAGAATTCGGCATTGAATGGGAGCCCAAACCGCCGGTTGCCGCATTCACCTGCCGCCGCCATCTCTTTTCGTGCACCGTGACCTCGCTGGGCGATATAGTTCCCTGTCCCGGCGTTGATATATCGGCCGGAAATATCCGCGAAACATCGCTCAAGGAAATCCTTGCTGAAAGCGATGTATTCAAAAATCTGCGCAACATACGTAACACCATCAAGGGTGAATGTAAGGAATGCGAACTCAGCAGCGAATGTTACGGCTGCCGAGGCATGGCCTATCATCTCACTGGCGATTATCTGGCCTCCGACCCGCTCTGTTGGCGCAACGAAACCACGACGGATCATGATACTGCCCCAACCCGCACATAAGATCATCCCGCACCGCGACTCGATGCTGCTCATTGACACCCTGGTGTCAGCCACACCGGGCAAAGGGCAAGCAGAGGTGACACTGCCGGATACCTGCGTTGCAGCCGATGAATCGGGGGAACTCTCCCCGCTCATCTTCGTGGAACTCATTGCGCAAACCTATGCGGCAGTCAAAGGGTGGGAACTCACTCAGGCTGGCGACGAACATGGTTTGGGCTTTCTGGTCGGTGTTCAGAAATTTGAAGTTCTCGGCACCGGATTCGTTGAGAAACCGCTTGTCATCATCGTGGAATCAGTCGGCGAATTCGAGGGCTTCATAGTTGTGGAAGGAAGAGTCTCCTGCAACGACACCATCTTGGCGAAGGGCAAAATAAAACTGTGGGTATCCGAAGAAGAGAATGCCTGATGCGTATCCTCACCGCCATTTTCCTGCTTGCCTTTCCATGCATGGTTTGGGCTGCGCAATCGGCGACGGAAACCGACAAAGAGTTGTTGTTGCTTCTGCAATCAGAAGCCGAGAAGATACAGTCTATATCCAGTGAATTCACGCAAGAAAAACATTTGGCGATGTTCGATGAAATCCTTATTTCCACTGGCTATTTCGCCTTCAAAAAACCTGCCAGCCTCCGTTGGGAATATACGGTTCCCTTCAAAGCGGGATTCCTGCTCAAAGATGGTGAAGGCACCGAGTGGGATGATGCATCTGACACGCAAAAAGCTTTCACACTACAATCAAATCCAGCCATGTCCATGGTTGCTAAACAGATCATGGCGTGGACCACATTTGATATTCAGTGGTTGCAAAGCCGCTACGAAATCAAACAAATCAGCACCAGTCCGGCTGTTCTCGAACTCATCCCCCGTGGCGAAATCGCCAAGGAATTTCTGGCCCATCTCATCGTCAGATTCGGGCCAGACAACGCCTCTCTCAGTTCATTGGAATTGCATGAAATCGACGGAGATTTCACCCGAATAGTCTTCACTGCACCGCGCATCAACACCGCGTTACCAAACGAAACGTTTACCTCGGTCCAATGAGCCATAACAGCATCACCCAACAGGTATACAATTACCTCAAGGACAAGCGAGGGCGCGCGTATCTACTCACGCTCGCGTTCTTATTGCTGTGTCTGGGAGCTTTTTTTACAGCAACCATCCGTGCTGATATCAAAACGATGCTCCCCGAAGGCGAAGACGGCGCATTGTCCCGCGACTTTGCCATGCTTTCCGAATCAAGCCTTGCCAACAATGTATTCATCACTGTTCATGGCAAGGGGAATGCCTCGCGCCAAGAGTTGATCGACAGCGCAAACCAGCTTTCCAGCCAGCTCTCGGCACCCCATTTCAATATGATTGACCCGACTTCGGTTAACCCGCTTAAGGTCATGAATTTCCTGTTGGATAACGCGCCCAATCTCCTGAATGAAAACGACATGGCACGTGTCGCTGAACGCACCCAGCCCGATGCAGTAAAAACCCAGTTGGACGCAGATTTTCGCCAACTGACATCCCCGAAAGGGATGGTCATGAAGTCCCTGATCCGCCGCGACCCTCTCGGATTCCGCGCCCTTCTTGCACCACGCCTCAAGACTTTGAATGCGCTGTCCGAAGCCACTATCGAAAACGGGCATGTCTTTAGCAAAGATGGCACGGCGATCCTGCTCACAGCCAAATCTGATATACCTTTGACCGATGCGGACGGCGCCGGACAACTGCTGGCGATCTTCAATAAAGCCGCTGATACTTTGCCCCCGAACATCGAAGCAGAAATAATCAGTGGGCACATCCACACCGTTGCCAACGCCTCGACCATCAAATCGGACCTCCTCACCATCTCTCTGGTCGCATTGGTCGCCCTTGGATTACTCTTTGTGCTCTTTTTCCGCTCGTCACAGGCGCTTGGGGTCTTTCTTGTTCCTGCTGTCGCCATGTGCTCCGCCATGGGCGGGCTGGCCCTTTTCAGCGAAACAATCTCAGCCATTGTCATCGGCTTCGGCGCAGTGCTCATCGGCATTTCCATAGATTTTGCCATGCACGTCTATTTTGCCATCGCCCGACACAACGGCAGTCCCGGCGATGCTACCCGTGCAGTCTCGCGCCCCATACTCTTCTGCGGTCTGACGTCCTGCGCCGCCTTTGGTGCGCTCTTCCTGTCCGGCATCCCCGGCATCAGGCAACTCGCCCTGTTTTCCATCTGCGGGCTGACAGCGTCTGTCCTCTTTTCTCTCGTGATTCTGCCCCATCTTTGTCGATACGCGAAAGTTGTTCACTCTCAAAAATCAAACAATAAAAGTGGCCCTCGACGCCCCCGACTGACCCTCGGAATCTGGGCCGTTGTTATGATCGTGTGCATCTGGTTCGGGTCCGCAGTCAGCATCGATCCCGATCTACGCAATATCGGCTACGTCCCTGAATCTGTTCAAAAAACAGAGCAACGTTTCGCCGACATATGGGGCAATATGCGAAACAGGGCGGTCATTTTTGCTCAGGGTGAAAACCTTGAAACAGCCCTTGCAAACAATGAACGAGTAAATGATGCTTTGACCGCCAACTTTCCAGACATCGCCATTGCGAGCCTGGCTCCGTTGATCCCGTCATTCAAAACGCAGTCAGACAACAGCGAACGCTGGAAGGCATTCTGGTCACCAGAAACACACACGTCAATTATCGACGCTATCAATACTAATGCACAGTCGTTGGGCTTCTCATCAAAGGCATTCCTGCCCTTTGAAAACGCGCTGAACTCTGCCCCTGCGCCCATCACCCCGGGCGCGTTGGATTCGGCGAGCCTTGGATTGATCAAGGACATGTTCCTGCCCGACACGACTTCGGGCGAAACAACCATGCTGACATTCCTGCCGGATTCAGCCGAAGTACGTGCCTTTTTTTCTCCGGACAAAGAAGAGGAACTCGGCGTCCATCTCATATCCAATGCTCGTTTCAAGGCCGCTCTTGAAACGGCCATGAACAGCGATATCAAGCACTTTATCGTCGTCTCAGGGCTCGCTGTGATATTTCTTGCATTCGTGTTCTTCCGCGACATTCGCCGCGCCTGCCTTGCCCTTCTCCCGGCTGCAACCGGAATAGTCGTCATCTTCGGTGTTCTCGGCGCGACACATACGGACCTTAATCTGTTCCACATCACCGCCCTGCCCCTCGTTATCGGGCTGGGGGCTGACTACGGTATTTTTCTCGTCAGCCGTGAAACCCAGATTTTTGAGTTGTCCACCATGGCAGCGGTTAAGGTCTCGGGCCTGACAACACTGGCAGGATTCGGCGTTCTCATTTTGGCACGACACCCGTCACTGCATTCCCTTGGTATCACCGTGCTTGTCGGCATTGGCGCGGCGCTGATCTGCGCCTTGTACATCATGCCCCATCTGCTGCGGAGGACTTCATGAAATCACTTCTGCTCATAGTTATGACCTGCCTGCTGACCGCCTGCGTCACAACCACGCAGGTCGCTCCAGAGGTACCAGCACAATGTGAGGCCACACAGGCTATACAATCCCCGCAGTGGTATAATTCCGGGCACATCTATCGGCTTCGTCATAATGGCGTCATAGAAATCAACGGCCGGACTCTCCACACCACAGGCTTCATGGTTTTGGACACGAAAAAGCACCAGGCAAAGGTCGCATTAATGACGGGCCTCGGCATCAAGTTCGCCACTCTCGATGTCACCAAAGACACTGTCACGGTTATCAACGCAAGCCCCGTCGCCAAAATTATCCCGCATTTTATTGAACAGTGCGCCTCCACTATCCAGCGGATATTTTTGACAGATTTCCCTGAAATAAATGATGCCTGTTCAAAGCAGAACGCCATGTATGTATTGACAGGTCAACGCGAGCTGGGAACCATCCAGACCTTCATAGATCAGACGAACGGTGTAGTGACAGGCAAGTCCCGCAATACCAACGGGGAAAACTGGTCTGTTGTTTTTGATGGCACAATGAATGTTGATGGAATACTTTTGCCAAAGAAGATCGTCTTCAACGATACAAAACATAACTATACAGTCACACTGCAACTCAACGACGCTGAAATACAATGAGTAAACTCGAACAAGCCATACGGGCAGCGGGAAAACCGATGCAGTCGAACAATGACGGATTCAGTAAAGAATTCATCTTTGCTCCTGACTTCGTGGGCTTTGACGGCCATTTTCCGGGCAACCCGATCCTCCCCGCTGTGGTGCAGCTCATGACCGGGGCCGAAACCGCCGCCGAATCGGCTGGTTCACCGCTGACCACCACAAACGTCAGCAGAGCCAAATTTCTCAAGCAGATCAAACCGGGCGATATCCTCACGGTAACGGGCTCTCTTACTCACAAAGAAGACGCCATAGTTGCCCCCATAAGAATCACCTGTGGCGACGAAACCGCCGCCTCATTTACCCTCACCTTGACCCCGACTCTGACCAAGGACTAGCCATGAGCAGAAAAGCCTATTTCAAACCCGTTAAGGGCGCTCCTGCTCCGTTGCGAGCGGTGTGCGAACGCCCAATCCGCTTCGAAGAAGTAGACCCCCTCGGTATTGTCTGGCACGGCAGATATCCCAGCTACTTCGAGGACGGCAGAGTCAATCTCGGTAATCAATACGGCATTGGTTACCTAGATATGAAAAAGTACAACGTGGTCGCGCCCATCAAGCAGATGCACATGGACTATATCAAGCCCCTCGCCTTTGGTGACACTGCACATATCGAAGCACTCCTCCACTGGAACGAGGCCGCCCGACTCAACTACGAATTTATCATCCGCAATAATGACGGCGAAATTACAACCACTGGGTACACGGTCCAGCTCTTTGTGGACGGTGATCAGGAGTTGCTGATGTGCCCGCCTGATTTCTACATGGATGTCCTTGAAAGCTGGAAGGCCGGAAAACTCTAATGTCCAAAATCCTTCTGATCTCGACCAACACGACCACTGAGCCATATCCAGTTTACCCACTCGGCATGTCCGTCATCGCAACCGCCCTGACCCAGGCAGGCCACACGGTGAAGCAGTTCGACTTTCTGGCCGCTGACGCCAGCATGGAACTGCTTGAACAACAGCTCACCGACTTTTCGCCCGACATGACTGGTATCTCCCTGCGTAACATTGATAATGTCGACTCTTTGACTTCAGACGAGAACTGGTATCTGGGCCATGTACGGGACATCACACATTTCCTCAAAGCTAAAGGCCAGACAGTCTTAGTAGGCGGTCCCGGCTTTTCGCTGATGGCCGATGAGATACTAACGTATCTCGGTGCGGACCACGGCGTTGTCGGTGAAGGCGAACGCAAAATGGTCAAGCTCGTCTCCATGATCGAATCAGGAGATAACGCACCTCGACTCATGAAACCTGAGGCTGGCCTTTCCTCCCACGAAATGCTCACCCCCATGTGGGATGAATCGATCATTGATTTCTACATAAGCCAAACCGGCATCGTAAACGTGCAGACCAAACGCGGTTGCGAAAAACGCTGTACCTATTGCTCCTACCCATCCATCGAAGGCGGAACCGTCAGAACCAGAGATGCGGCAGATGTTGCGGACGAAGTCGAGCAGTTGCACAAAAAATTCGGCGCCGACACAGTCTTTTTCACCGACTCGGTATTCAATGACAACGACGGGCATTACCTCGAAGTCGCCGAGCACCTGGCCCGCAAAGCACTGCCTGTGAAATGGAGTGCCTTCTTCCAGCCCACACCGATTAGTCGCGAAAACCTTCGACTCCTCAAACACTCCGGCCTCACCGCCATGGAAGTTGGGACAGACGCCTCCACTGACGCCACGCTCAGTGCCATGAAAAAGTCTTTTCTGTTTGATGAGGTCATTGCATTCAACGAGGCGTGCGTTTCAGAACGTATTCCCTGCGCACATTTTGTTATCTTCGGTGGTCCCGCCGAAACTCCGGCGACCATCGACGAGGGTATCGCCAACCTGAACGCTTTGCGCCACTGCGTTGTCTTTCCTTTTTCCGGCATCAGGCTGTACGCGGGCACACCTCTTTACGCACAAGCCAAACGCGAAGGTATTGTCTCACCCGACACTTCGCTGCTCAAGCCACACTATTACTTTTCCCCGGACATCGACCCGGATGCAATGAACGAAGCGCTTATAAGTGGATTCCTTGGACGACGAGACAGGATATTCCCACCCTCAGGCAGTCAGGACAGAATGGATGTACTCCGCCGATTCGGCTATCGCGGTCTGCTGTGGGACACGCTCATCACTTTCCCAGAGAAAGAGGAATTCGATGAAACAGCCTGATGCTCTCATCGTGATCCCTGTCTATAACCACGGGCAGACTCTGCGCAGCGTGGTCGAAGGGGCGCTCGCAATTCACCCGAATGTACTCGTCGTTGATGACGGCAGCACGGACGGCGGCGTGGAGACTATCCGCGACCTTCCTGTGGAAGTGATCTGTCATGATGAGAATCAAGGCAAGGGGCAGGCTATTCTGACTGCGGTACAACGAGCAAAAGAACTGGGCAAAACGCATATCATCACCATGGATGCAGACGGCCAGCACTACCCCAAAGATATCCCGGCATTCCTTACGGCCATCAAAGCTGAACCGCGCGCCATCGCTGTAGGCTATCGACACTTTACTGGTCCAAACGTCCCCGGTTCATCCAAATTCGGCAGACAATTTTCCAACTTCTGGCTTCGGGTACAAACCGGCATCAAACTCGGCGATGTACAGTGTGGCTTCCGCGCATACCCTTTGGCTGTTTTCGACGCCATTACTACCCGAGAGAAACGATTCTCCTTCGAAGTCGAGGTTCTGGTCAAATCGTCATGGGCCGGATACCCGCTTGCGGATGTTGATATCGATGTCTACTACCCACCGAGGGAAGAGCGCATTTCGCATTTCAAGAAATTCAAAGACAATTTTGAGTTATCTGTACTCAACACGCGACTGACCGCACGCTCCTTCCTTCCTGTTCCCCATCGGCAATTTACTGAGGACGAAGAAGGCAAAGTCAGTGCAATTCATCCCATGAAATCACTGCGCACGTTGCTCGAAAAGGATGAAACCCCCTTTGCTCTTGCTCTGGCGGGTGCTTTGGGCATGCTGCTCGGCACACTGCCGCTCATAGCCTTTCACAGCATGGCCATCATTATTGTCCTTGGCTATTTTAAACTCAGCAAGATCACAGGACTGGCCGTCAGCCAATTTTGTATGCCGCCCTTTGTCCCGGCCCTGTGTATCGAGGCTGGCTTCTATATGCGCAACGGCCATTTCCTCACAGACATGTCGCTGGAGACTCTCGGCTATCAGGCTCTGGACCGCATCTGGGAATGGATTCTCGGCTCACTGGTCCTTGCCCCGCTTTTTGCCATAATTTTCGGTATTATAATTTACGTATTGGCCTGGATCGTCAAAGTTCGTCTCAAAAAAAACAGCATCTCCGCGTAGCGTTACGGATTCGACTGATGGCAACAAACGAAAAACAGAGAACATGGTCAAGCAAGAGCCTTGCGTCCAGCTTTGCCCACAATATTTTCTATTGGGCAATCCGCTTTGGTGGCCGCTATATTGCGTATTTCATGCTCCTCTTCGTGGTCGCATTTTACACAGTGCAGCCGACTATACGAAAACGCTCCAGCGAATATCGCCTGCGACGCTTTGGACAACGCTCTTTCCTTGGCGAACTCAGCGATTGTTTCAAGCTACAAATGGAACTCGGCAAGATGCTCGTGGATCGCGCAGTCATGGGCATTCTCGGAGAATTCACCATGGACGCCACTGATCAGGACAAACAAACGCTCACTGATCTGGCGGCGCAGGGCCGGGGCATGGTTCTGGTTACTGGACATGTGGGATGCTGGCAGCTTGGCATGTCCGTCCTTGATCTCATCGACGGCCCCATAGCAGTGGTCATGTATACGGACGAAAACGACGTGGACCGCCATTACTATGAACATGGTGACAAGCAAGGCCCGCCGTTTTCCATCATCGATCCACGCGGTCCTATGGGCGGCACTTTGGAAATGATGGAGATCATCAAAAAAGGTGGCGTGCTCTGCGTCATGGGCGATCGAAATTTTGGCAGCCCAAAAGGAATGGTCGATGTGAAGTTCATGGGCGGTACTATCTCTGTACCCATAAGCGCGTACAAGATCGCCTCGACCATGAACGTACCTATAGCCGTCACCTTCTCGCACCGCACCGGAGCGGGGCATGGACGAATCTGGATTTCAAGGGTAATTGACGTTCCCGAAGAGTTGGGGCGGAGAACGGATAACTATCAACCATATGCGCAACAATTCGCCCAGGGTCTGGAAGAATTTGTCGCGAAGCATCCATATCAATTCTTTAACTTTTTCAATATGTGGGATCACAAGAACCAATGAGCCTTAAAGATACTCTCAAGACAACACTGGTAAAAGAACTGGACCTCATCGACATCAACCCGACTGAAATTGACGACGATGCGCCGTTGTTCGGAGATGAAGGCCTCGGCCTCGACTCTCTGGACGCTGTAGAAATCGTGGTGTTGGTACAGAAATTCTTCAAAGCCGAGATCAAGGACGCTGAAGAAGGCAAGACCGCACTTATGTCCATCAACACTCTGGCCGCCTTTATCGAGAGCAAACAGTAGCAATGACCGCCAACGGGACAGCCAATATAATCGGAGCCGGATGCATATGCGCAGCCGGGGCCACCCTTGATGACTGCATGCATTCCATGCTCGCAGGACACGGTGCGCCCGTTGTACCGACCCACTTCACATGCAAGCAGACCGTCACCTATCCGGTCTTCGAAGTGCCCGAGGAATACCTGACGCAGACCGATCCGAAAATGACACGGACGGTGAACCTGCTGTTCACAGCGGTTGATGACGCCATGACAGGCGCTGGACTAACTGAGCAACACCTCGAAAAGCTGACTGTGGGCGTCTGTATTGGCACATCGGTAGGCGCATCACTGAATTTTCTCAATTACTATGAAGAGTGGAAACATGGCGAACGCCCTGCTCTGGATCCCATTCACCGTTATTTGAATAATAATCCGGCAGAAGCGCTTACAGAACGCTACGGATTCACCGGACCATGCCAGACTGTGGTCAACGCCTGTACTTCCGGCGCTGATGCCATCGGTATCGGCGCTTCATGGATACGCCATGGACTGTGCGATCTCGTCATAGCTGGTGGCACCGATGAACTCAGTGAAATTTCCTACAACGGCTTTGCCCGGTTAATGATCTCCAGCCCCGAGCAATGCCGCCCCTTCGATAAAGATCGGCGCGGTCTTAACCTTGGCGAAGGAGCAGGAGCATTGCTGCTTGCTTCAGACGAGGCTGCCCGCACACTGTCGACGCCAACTCGGGGCGAAGTTATGGGCTACGGCACACGCGGCGATGCCTACCATCTCACCGCTCCACACCCTGAAGCTCGTGGACTCAAGCAAGCCCTTCGAACAGCCTTTGAGCAGGCCGATATCGAA
>JAFLJT010000131.1 GCA_022712855.1 Pseudodesulfovibrio sp.
CCGCTGTCGCCGGATTCGACCAACAGCGCCACCACGTCGGCCAGTGTGTAGTCTTGGTCTGTCATGGTGGATTCCTTATTCGAACAGCGCGGTGCTGAGATAACGTTCGCCAGTATCGCAAACAACAAAAACGATCATCTTGCCCGCGTTTTCTTCACGCTTTGCCAACTCAAGAGCGGCTGCGCAATTGGCTCCGGACGAAATACCGCACAGGATACCTTCCTGCTTTATCATCTGCTTGGCTGTCTCAAAGGCGGTGTCGTTATCTATCTTGATAATTTCATCAATAATATCGGTATTCAATGCGCCCGGGATAAAACCAGCGCCAATACCCTGAATCATGTGCGGGCCGGGTGCGCCACCGGACAAAACCGGGGATGCTTCAGGCTCTACGGCCACGGCTTGCACTGACGATTTTCTCTCTTTCAAGACCTCGCCAACGCCAGTGATGGTGCCACCAGTGCCGACGCCTGCCACAAAAATATCCACCTGACCATCAGTGTCCGCCCAGATTTCCTCGGCGGTGGTCGCGCGGTGAATGGCCGGATTGGCCATGTTTTCGAACTGCATGGGCATGAACGCGTTATCAGTCTGTTCGACGATCTCCGCTGCCTTGGCAATGGCGCCTTTCATGCCCTCGGGAGCTGGGGTTAAAACCAGTTCCGCACCGAAGCCTTTGAGGAGCTTACGGCGTTCGATGGACATGGATTCAGGCATGGTCAGGATGAGTCGCAAGCCTTTGACTGCACAGACAAAAGCTAGCCCAATGCCGGTGTTGCCACTGGTTGGCTCAACAAGGACGGTGTCTTTGTTGATACGGCCTTCTGCCATGGCAGTTTCGACCATGCTCTTGGCAATACGGTCTTTGACCGAGCCGCAGGGATTATTGAATTCAAGCTTGGCTACGACCGTAGCATTCAGTCCTTCAGACAATGTGTTGAGCTTGACCAGCGGGGTGCCACCGATCAAGTCCAGCATGGAATCGGCTATCTTCATGATGCCTCCGGTTATTTCTTGACCGCGCAGTCGGGTGCTTCTTTTTCAGCGGAGAACGGGGAGAGCTTGCGCAGATTCTCAATGAGCTTGGGCATGCTCTCAAGGACGAAATCAACTTCTTCCTCGGTGTTGTAACGGCTCAGGCTGAACCGGATGGAACCGTGGGCAAAGGTGAACGGCACATCCATGGAGCGCAGAACGTGTGACGGTTCGAGGCTGCCGGATGTACATGCGGAGCCGGAGCTGGCGCAGATGCCGAGTTGGTCCATCATGAGGAGAATTGCTTCGCCTTCAACGTAACCAAACGAAATGTTGGACGTATTGGGCAGACGATTATCCTTGTCACCATTAAGGATGGCGTCAGGAATCGTGGCGAGTAGGCCGTTTTCCAGCTTGTCGCGCAATGCTTTAACTTCGGTGTTTTCGATCTCCATATTGTCATGGGCGAGCTGGCACGCCTTGCCGAGTGCGATGATACCAGTAGTGTTCTCGGTACCAGCGCGACGGCTGCGTTCCTGATGTCCGCCGATGAGGAAAGGTCTGAAGGGCAGACGTTTGCGCACGTACAGAGCACCCACACCCTTGGGGGCATGGAGCTTGTGGCCGGAAAGGGACAGCATGTCGATGGGCGTTTCTTTCAGATCGATAGCGATCTTGCCCACGGCCTGAACTGCGTCGGTGTGAAAGATGACATTGCGTTCTTTGGCGATCTTGGCCATTTCATGAATTGGGTAGATGTTACCCGTTTCGTTGTTGGCCCACATGATCGAAATGATTGCCGTATCCTCACGGATGGCGTTCTTGTACTCTTCCATGTCGAGTCTGCCGCTTGTGTCGGTGCTCAGGTACGTAACTTCGTACCCTTCCTTCTTTTCAAGGAACTTGCAAAAGCTCAAAATGGCGGGATGCTCGACACGGGTGGTGACGATGTGACGCTTTTTCGGCTGTGCGTTCAAAGCGGAACGGATAGCCGTGTTGTCAGATTCAGAACCACAGGATGTGAAAATGATTTCGTCCGGCTCACAGTTGAGAGTGTCAGCAACGCGTTGACGTGCTTCTTTCATCTGCACACCAACCTGCCCACCAAAGCGATGCATGGAGGACGGGTTACCGTACAATTCTGTGAAGTACGGCTTCATTTCATCGAAAACTGCCGGGTCCACCTGGGTGGTGGCATTATTATCCATATAAATGTTTTTCATTATTGTCCTTCCTTGACCTGAATCTCGGGATCAACCTTTTCCCTCAGCTTAGCTTCCACCAGATTGTGGAGTGTTATCTTGCTGGAGGGACAGCCGGAACACATACCCATGAACTCAACTGTGACCGTTTCACGATCGATGTCGATGAGTCGGATGTTGCCGCCATCTGCTTGCAGAGTGGGGCGGATATCCATGTCCATGACCGACTCAATGAGGTGCATGCGCTGGATATTCGTCATGCCCTGAGCCGGGAAGGCGGGGCCGCTGGCAGGAGTCGGGCATGCGCCTTCACCTGTGGATTCGCGCAAGAGGCGATCGAGGTCGTCGATACACTTACCGCAACCGCCACCAGCCTTGGTGAAGTTGGTGATGTCTTCGACGCTCTTGAGGTCGTTATCTTTGATGGCACGAAGGATTTCTTCGTCAAAGATGCCGAAACATTCACAAATCAATTCGCCTTCATGGGAATGCTCTGCCTTGGAAGGCGCTTCACCACGCATATTCTTGATAGCCTGCTCAAGAGCTTCCTGGCCCATGACGGAACAGTGCATCTTCTCGCGCGGCAGGCCGCCAAGGTATTCTGCTATATCTTTATTAGTGAGCTTTTCCGCTACTTCAACCGGCTTGCCAATGAGCAGTTCGGTGAGAGCGGAGCTGGACGCGATGGCGCTTGCGCAACCAAAGGTCTGGAATTTAGCGTCAGTAATAATCCCCTCATCAACCTTAATGTAAAGGGTAAGGGCATCGCCACAGGCCAGAGAGCCGACTTCGCCTACGCCGTCGGCATCTTCGATCTTGCCTGCATTACGGGGATTCAAAAAATGATCTTTAACTGTGTCTGTGTATTCCCACATGAGTCTCTCCTGAAAGGTATCGATATTCCATTAAAAAAGTGCTCAGCAAGTGTGAACACCTGAATGATCTAACAAACGTACCACCGTAATGTAAGTACGGCTACCCAATGTGTAAAGCGGGGGAGTGAAAAATACCTGATTAAAATAATCAGCCGGAGAGGGAGAAGAAGGTGGGGGAAGGGAGGGCGTTATTTAAAGAGACATCAATCCAGGTACTTGTGCAGCTTTTTCATAAATGTCCGTGATGGCTTTACTTGAGCACATTGAGGACTCCATACTCACACTGGTGTATTTTCCAGTCTTGGATTCGCGTGTTTGAAGAGTGTGGTCGGAAAAAAGTTCTTTGACCTGGGTAAGGTTTTCCGTCGGCAGGATGAACTTGAATAAATATGGACAAGGCCATTCGTGGCATGCATCCAGGGTCTGTTTGAACTGTTCAATTTTATCGGACATGTGCGTAGCTCCTTTGCGCTTGGGATATAGGGAACTATAGCTGGCAGATGATTTTGTCAAATAGCTGTAATAATCTTGAAGAACAGGCTACCATCTTTATTGAATATCGCGAAATTTATAAAAGCATGATAGTTTTGACTTCCCTATGCTGTGTGCTTGGAGAGTGTGTTGGGAAAATGTTGAAAACAGGAAAATAATGAGTGATGTCGTCGATGTACTTGTTGTTGATGATGAACGCATCAACCTCAAGTTAATAGAAGGAATCCTTCGAGGGTTCGACCTGAATCTGGTTTTGGCCGATTCTGGGGAGGCAGCTTTGCGCGAAGCCGAAAAGCATGATTTTTCGGTGGCACTCCTTGATGTCATGATGCCCGGAATGGATGGTTTCGAGTTGGCGGAAAAGCTCCGTGACTCAGAAAACGCATCCAATGTTCCGATCATATTCATTACTGCAATCAGCAAAGAACAGCGGCACGTATTTCGTGGTTATGAGCTTGGCGCGGTTGACTATCTTTTCAAACCCGTTGAGCCGGAAATCCTTCGCGGTAAGGTGACGACTTTTGCTGAGCTTCACAGGAATAAGCGAACACTCGAAGAGACTACCAAGCGCTTGGGCCGGACTATTGAAGCCCTTGAAGCATCACGTGTGGCTCTGGAGGATTCCGAACAGCGTTACCGTATGGTGGCTGACTACAACTACGACTGGGAGAGCTGGATAGATCCGGAAGGCGCTTCAATATATATTTCTCCTTCATGCAAGCGCATCAGTGGTTATCCGTATGAGACTTTTTTGGAAGACCCCACTTTTTTTGAGCGCATAATCCATCGCGATGATGTTCTCGCCTGGCAAAATTATATGTCTGCCACAACCCAAGGCGAAGAGCATGGCATTGATTTTCGCATTTTTCACCAGAATGCTCGCGTAAAATGGGTGAGCTTGATCAAACATTCCATTCACGATGAGGATGGCGTTCCTCTTGGTGTCAGAACGAATATTCATGATGTGAC
>JAFLJT010000279.1 GCA_022712855.1 Pseudodesulfovibrio sp.
CCTTCAACCATGACGAGGCGACCTTTACCAAGGTAGTTGCCGCAAAATTCCGCAGTCTGGCGCCAAGCGACAATGTTATGCCATTCGGTTTTCTCAACCTTCTGACCAGTCTGCTTGTCTTTCCAACCCTCATCTGTGGCGATGGAAAATTTGCACCGAGCCTGTCCGGCAGGTGTATAGGACAACTCGGGATCACGCCCGAGCCTACCAATCAAAATAACTTTATTCATGCTTCCAGCCATATCAACTCCTTACGTCTCAGGCTGCCCAGAAAGCACCATCTGCGTCGTTGCTTCAAAAAGATCAAACCCTCACGTAGAAATACTACGCGTCAGCCTTGCTTTTTTTTCGCGCCTAGCAGCTGGAACTTTCTGACCAGCCTGAATAATTGACTATTTTTCAACTACTCATTGTAATATAAAAACAAATATCAAAATTTCTCTGCAATGTCTTCCAAAGTGTCGAGACAATCTTCAATCTCGTAGGTCAAAGAATCAGCTTCTTTGGGCAGTCGATCAGTCAAAGCCTTCTCGATCTTGATTCGCAAACCTTCGACCTTTTCAGCCTTTTCCTTCAAAGGACCGGCCTGGTCGGATGGAATCAATCCAGCCCGAACCGCGTCGAACACAGCATGCGCCAATTCAAGAACACCCTTCTTGGGAATAGCGTCACCGCCCTCACCCCAAATGAGCTTCCACAGCTTAGGCCAAGTTGATTTGACTTCGTCCTCGCTGAAGGTCCATGCAGACACTCGGATTTGCAGTACTTTGCCCATGATCGCTCCTCTTTATTCCTTAGGTTGCTCAAAAAATGCCAGGTGCTAGGCGCGAAATGAATTCAAGGCCGACGCGTAGTATTTCTACGCTAGGATTTGATTTCATTGAAGCAACGACGCAGATGGTACTTTTTCAGCAGCCTATTCTTCTTCCCATTCGCTCTGAATTCTCGCAACGACATCCTGGATGACCGTCAACTGGTCTTCGGGACAGATACCGATAAGCGGTTCGCCCTCATCGACATTTTCACCACGACCAAAGTAGACCGAGTAAATGATGCCGTCAGGACCGGAGTAAGCCAAGGGTGTCTCGCGCTTCATGCGGGAAACGATCATCAGCTCCATGCCCTCAACCACTTTGACTGAGCGCTTGCCGGAAACTTTGAGTTTCTGGTCCACTTCGGGAACAAAGTAATATTTGGCGCGTTCGGGTGCCCGGAACAAGTACAGGGCTTCCTGCAAGATCAGTTCGATAACTTCTTTGCGCGTCATGAAATGTTTGATAGTCACCAGCGGTTCGCCAGCTTCCACGAATTTCCCTTCAAGCTCGGTACGGACGGATTCAATCTCACCCTTTTCAGGTGCCGTGATGGGCTTCTTGTTCTTTTCGCGGGTCAGGTTCGCCAGCAATGTTCCCGGCTTTTCCTTGTAATCACCATCCCGACCATGAACCATGTCGCCTTTGGACAGGCCGCCAAACTCCACGACCCCGGTATGCGGGGCATGAATGACGATTTCACGATAGGGGGACGCTTTGACTTTATCGAGTAACTCTTTGATATTCAGCATTATATTTTCCTTACAGAAGATTCTTCTATTTTGCCCTGCTTCAAAGCAGCGCACTGTTTATCGACAGTTTTCCGGCTGCTCAAAAAGGTTCAAGTGCTAGGCGCTAAAAGGGTTCAAGGCCGATGCGTAGTCCTCCTACGCGAGGATTTAAACGCTTTGCAGCAACGCAGCAATCGGACATTTTTCAGCAGTCGGTGTTAGCGATAATAGAGGTTCCGACCGCCCATGGTCAAGAGGGCTTGATGGAGGTTTTTTTTCGCCTCCCGACGGTCCCAAATACCGTGGATATGTCCGCGTGAAAGGGCGTGATACGCGCTATGGTAATCGGGCGCAACTGCTATGCCAGTCGTTTCGGTGATTACCCCAGGACCGGCAAAGCCGATATTTGAGGATTGCACCGCAAATTGATACGGGGAACAGCCCAGAAAACTCGCCACAGGTCCTGCGTATGAATTGGTATCATACAATACAAGATACAACCCACCGGCATCGATGTATCGACGCACGGCTATGGTACATCGGGGCATCTGAATAACACCGTTAACACCTTCCTGAATACGGATACCAGCCGTACCATGAACATACGCGATGAACGGCTGACGTTTACGCCCGGCTCGTTCCGCCGCCCGAATAAATTTTTCACCTTCTGCCGCACCAACGCTGCCGCCCCGGAATGGTGCGCAGAGGACAGCCACAGTGGTATCCACCCCATCGATGGCAGTTTCAAAGGTGATGCAGGCGGATTTCAGGCCAGTTTTTTCTTTGGCCTTGTCGAGTTTGAGATCAAACTGCTCGTATCCCAACGGATTGATAGACTCGATCTGGCTGTTGAATTCTTTGCTCTCTTTGTAATCAAAGACATTCTCCAGATACCACCGATATTCCATGGGAAAATGGTGCCCACAACTTGGACAGACACCCGCAAAATCACCGAACAGATCAGGAACCCAAAGGTCTGGGCAGTGATGCGTACGGACGTTGGGACAGGAAACGGTACGATCTTGCTGGCTCCGGGGACTGGTCCATGCCCACTCGCTTCCCACGAGACAAGCACCGTCTTCGGGGCAGGATAATCTTGTCAGTTTGTCCCTGACCGCGTCCCCCTTTTTCTCTTCCACGCCATTGTTGCCCGGGAGAATTTTGTCAATGGTCCGCTTGAGCGGCATAAGCAATTTATGCCGAACCAGATGTGCTTCTGCTCCCAACTCCTCGAAGATGACATCCAACCGTTTTTTTTGCCGACCCAAGAGGTCGTAACGGAAATATGAATGGACGGCCGAGATCGTTTCTTTGGTGGCTGCCACAGCACGTTTCATAACGCCTGTGCCATCCAAACGAGCATGGCGACTCATGGCCCGGTACTTGCGCTGACGCAGATCTACCAGACGTTTCAGCGCGGATTTGGACAATGTCCAGCGCATGAAAATAGATTCTGCATCGTCACTCTTTCTGGCACGCACAGCCATGGCCCGATAGAGCTTCATGGATTTTACTTCAGACACAGCCTCATTAGTAGCCTGAATCAACTCGCGCCGAAGTTCGCGGAAAAAATCATAGTGATTAGGCCGTGCACCCAAAGGCGGCTCCTGCAAAATCTTGTCGATGTAGCCATTACGCAGGTTATCTTCCGCCGTAATGCACAACTGAGTTGCACATTTCTCAATGAGTTCCGGCGTGGCCCGCGTTCCGCCACGCAAGCCGCCCTCGATGGCTGCTGCACCTTCTGGCGAAATGACCGAATAATAGCCGTGCGAAAGCATGATCCGTCGATCACCAAGGCCCACTGCCTCGGCACCGCCGGATCCCCCCTCGGAAAAGACCGAAATAACAGGCGCCCGAAGTGCGGCTAATTCATAAAGATTGCGGGCAATCTGCTGGGCCGCGCCGGGCCAGTCCTCAATGGGATATGCGCCGGGCGTAAAGACAAATGTATGGACAGGAATATTCTCGGTCTCCGCGACCTTCATATAGTGCAATGCCTTGGCATTACCCCACGGCTTCACCGAACCGCCGTTACGGTACGACTCGCCATGACCCTTTTCCTGACCGATAACCATAACCATCTGGTTGATAACTTTTTCACCAACCCGGCGCGTGAAAATAGCACGGGCAATGAGCATGGATGGGTCAATATTGAACTCGCCCCGACCACCGATCTCGGTATAATTATCGTAGACGTTTTCCAGAATATCCTTGAGACAAATACGCTGAGGATGGCGAACAATACGAACGAGATCCATAGGCGACAATGACAGATCGAGCTTACGCTCGGAAAAATCAAAAAGATCTTCGAGCCGGGCCAGTTCTTCGGCCAGAACGCCACCGGGTAGGTCGTGCTCACGGGCAACCACTTCGCTCAGTTTTGCAGCGAGCAGGCGAATGTTGTCATTCTCTTTTTGCCCAAAGATGTCGCGAATATATTTCAGGCGATCGTTGAGATTCTGGATTCTTCTTTCAGCGTCCATCTAGAACTCCAGAATATTTCCGGTTTTTTCTTTCAAATACCGGATATTAGTATAAAAATTCTCAGATTTCCCACCGGAGGTGCCTTCAAGGATCAATTCATCAAGAAACTGCGCCCCGCGTACCTTCACTTCAGCCAGATCACGCCCCCAGACAATGGCAAGCGCCAGATTTGGGTCATATTCCATGGGGATTTCGTATTCGCAATCAAGCGGAACCTGCGTGTACACATTGAGCCACTCATGTTTCTGCCAATCGAGCTTCGTGATACGTCCGGCACACGGCGTGAACCGTTTATCTGTGTTCTCAGCCACGATGCGATATTCGATGCCAACGCCAGTAAACAGGATATCTTCCTGCGAGTACTCGAGCTTACCGCCAAGGGCCAAACGAAGCTGTTCAGAAAGAATGTCGACTGGTTCACCATTGATTCGTGAAATAATGGAGGAAACACCGTTCTCAACCTGAATACGGGTGTTCACTTCCATGAGGAACGGCTCGCCTTTGGGAGTGACAATCCACTCCCAAGTGCCAACGTTGTCGTAGCCGGATTCACGCGCCATGGACATAGAGTGCTCGGTAATCTCCTCGATCACCTTGGTCGCATCAAAGGTATACGGGATAACGCCGGGAGCGAACCCCGGAGCGATCTCCACCCTTTTCTGCTTACCCGTGCTCTGAATGGAACAGTTTCGTGTACCGAAATGGACATGCTTTGTACCGCTCCGCTCGGAAACGACCTGGACTTCCAGATGATTGAAATCAAAAATACGTTGCTCGATCAGAACACCTTCGTCGCCGAAGTTGCGTTTGGCATAGTTGCGAATGCGCCGGAAGACAGAGCGAAATTCGTCGAAATTGCCCACTTCCTCAATGCCCATACCGCCGCCGCCCGCCGAGGCTTTGACCATGATCACGCCATCGACAATGCCCTGCGAGGTCTGAAATTCGAAAAGGGATGAAGCGATCTCTTCAGCTTCCACTTCGTTATACACAGGTCTGTCAGACCCCGGTACGGTGGGCACGTTCAAGCTGCGAGCAATACGCTTGGTGTTGATCTTGTCACCCAGATCCCGAATAACCCACCAGGACGGGCCGATGTATACCATGGGCCGATCTCTGCGCACCACCCGGCGTGCAAATCGAAAATCTTCGGCAAAGAAGCCATACCCGGGATGCACAGCGGTCGCCTCGGCAGCATCGGCCACGGAGAACAGTTCGTTGGCATCAAGATAGGAAATAATTTTGTAGAGAGATGTATCGCCACCCAACTCGCGAGCGAGTCGCACATGGCCGGATTCTGCATCTTCTGCCGTGTAGACACACACAAAGTCGAGGTCGAGCCGCATGCACGCACGCATGACTCGCATAGCAATTTCGCCTCGATTCGCAATAAGGACCTTGTGGCGGTCAATTGTCATGAAATATACCGACTAGCCTTCTTCGCGCTGCTTTTTCTTCAACTCAATAAGGCGCTTCTGAACTTCCAGAACCAACTTGTCGAGCTTGGCCTGCTTCTGACGTTCCAACTCGATAAAGTTGATACCAATGATACCATTATCGAGCACGCGCATAACTTCAGTCTTAATACCACTGAGGAACAGCTTCTTCTTGATCAACAAATCCGCCTCTATTGTCTGGCCTTCCTTGAATACCTTTTCAGGCTCAAGTATGGCAAAACCGGACGCGCTCAGATCCTTGACTTCATAGACCTTCTTCAACGCAGAAAAACGGACATTGAGCCCGGGCACCTTGGTGCGGAACGCCTTGCGCAGAGTGTCATCGTCGCCAGTGCCTATTTCAATATCAAATCCCATAACGTCCCCCGAATATTGCAATTATACTCATCGTTACAGCTTAATTGCCTGTGACGCGCTTTTCAAGCACGAATTCAACCCTGCGGTTTTTGGCCCGGTACTCATCCGATGTATTTGGATAGATCGGATTGAGGTACGCCAGACCGGTCGCGGTCAATCGCGTGGATTCGATGCCCATCTTGAGCAGAATCCGTAAAACGTTGACAGCTCGCATGGCAGAGATTTCCCAATTATCCTTGAACCTCGAATTTTTCGAAGGCCGGATATTGTCAGTATAGCCGACAATCTTGATCGTCTGATCCCTGTGCTGAATGAAAAAGTCCTTCAGCGCGGCAACAACCTTCTGCCCTTTAGGTGTCAAATTGACCTTACCGGGCTTGAACATGACGTCCCCCGGTACCCGGAGTGTGATAAGTCCATCCTCAAAATTCGCAGAAACAATGCCTTCAACGCCCTTCTTGGTCTGAAGAGTCTTGACCTCGGCAAATACCTTGCGCTGAGATTCAATGATCTGACGGCGCATAAGCGCCTGATCGATAAGCACACCAGCTTCATCCTGCGTGATCTTACTGGTGGCAAGCTTGTCTTGCTTACCCTTAAGCGCCTGGGTGACCGATGAAAACGTATTGGAGAACTTTTTTGTGTCCAGAGTGGACATGGAATAGAGCAGCACGAAAAAGACGAGAAGCAGCATGGAAAGGTCGGCGAACGTCGTCAGCCATTCCTGGCCGTCTCCTTCCTCTTCCTGGCGAGCTCCAAATTGTTCGTTCTCTTTACTCATTAGTGCGACTCACGCTCGTTGGGTGCCAAAAATGATGATAATTTTTCGTAAACAAGTCTTGGGTTATTATTTTCAAGAATCGATTTCGCACCCTCAAAAATGACTTCCAAATGCAGTTGTTCCTGCAATGTCCTGGCCCTGAGTTTGGCGCCTATGGGAATAAAGATCAACGTTGCCATGGCGCTACCATAGAAGGTGGTCAAAAGAGCAACAGCCATGGCCGGGCCGATGGATTTGGGATCACTGAGCTGTGAAAGCATCTGAACCAGACCAATGAGAGTTCCCATCATACCAAATGCCGGAGCCAGGCCTGCCAGTCGTTTGAACACGTCCTGCCCAACCTGATGGCGACGGCGCATGGAACTTATCTCGATAGAAAGTGTGGTACGAATGATATCCGGATCGGCGTTGTCAGCGATAAGCTGGCAGGATTTTTTGAGAACCATGTTTTCAGTCTGTACATTTTCAAGAGCAACCAAACCTTCACGGCGGCTGATTTCAGCAACCTTGACCATGATGTTGACAACATCACGGACCTTGGTCTTACGTTGCACGAACATCTTGAACGCAGCGTTAAAGGCCTGTATGACTTCCTCAAACGGGAACGCCACCATGATGGAAGCCATGGTTCCGCCGATAACAATCATCATACCGGGAACATTGACAAAAACATCCACTGCGCCACCAATAATGATGGCACCTATGATAAGTGACAAACCAACGGCGAGACCTAGTAGTGTGACAATATCCATAAAATGAGCCTATCCTTGGGTTCAATCTGGTCCGCTATCAGACAACGGCGTTAAAATTACGCAAAAATTCATGCCCGAATAAAAGGAGTCCGCATGGAATACCATGAGAAGATACAATACTCTGCCGCATATATACAAGAAAATCTAGGCAAAATTCAAGAAGGCACTGTCGCCTTAATCACGGGCACAGGACTTGGCGGCCTAACCGAAGCTATTGAGAACCCCAAAAGCATACCGTACAACGAAATTCCCCAGTTTCCGGTCTCCACCGTGGAAAGCCACGCGGGCCAACTCATCAAGGGCGAAATCGACGGAACTCAGGTCATCGCGCTACACGGAAGATTCCATCTTTACGAGGGGTTCGATGCCCGCGAAGTAACCCACGGCATCCGCACTTTGGGCGAACTCGGCGTCAAGACCCTCATCCTGACCAATGCGGCCGGAGCGCTTAATCCGTCCTTTGCCACCGGGGCCCCCATGCTGATTGAAGATCATATCAATCTTACCGGGACAACCCCTCTGCGCGGTGAAAATATCGATGGCTGGGGCAAACGTTTCCCTGACATGTGCGCCATCTACGACCCGAAGCTGCGTAAACTCGCCATAGAAAAAGCGCTCGAACTGGGCATTCGGCTTGAGCGCGGCGTCTTCATGCAGATAATGGGCCCCAACATGGAGACCCCGGCAGAAACCCGCATGTACAAAGCCATGGGAGCCGACTCCATCGGCATGTCCACCTGCATGGAGGCCATCGCAGCCCACCACATGGGCATCCGCCTGCTCGCCATATCCTGCCTGACCAACAAGAATCTTCCGGACTGCATGAAGGAAGCCTCTTTGGAAGATGTTATCGCTCAAGCAGGCAAATCTTCGGCAGCAATGACAAAACTTATCCAAGCTATCCTAAAGGGATTATGAAAAGTTACCGAATAAACAGACGAGTGGCCTTCGTTACTCACATGCTTTATGCTTGAAAAAAGAAAAACAGGACGGCACCTGATGAATAGAGTTGTACTTATCTCCGTGGTTCTTGTGGCCACCCTTTTTGCCTCAGGCTGTGGCAATCGGTTCTGGAAGGACACCAAGGATTCGGCTGGCGACACATATAACTACGTGTTCGACACCAAGCCCACGGCCGTGCCCTACCATGAACAGGAAACCGTGCCGCTCATCGAGATCAACTATTACGCTGCTGACGTCCTGTATTCAAATGTTGGGCAATACGAGCTTTCAAAGAAGTCGCCAGTGTACGTTGAAGCGTTCACCAATCAAAAGAACCCCAGTGACAACGCCATATTCGGTCATGTCATCACTGAACAGATAGCAGATAGGCTGGTCCAACGTGGCGTGGTTATCACGGCAGGCCAACCGAGTTCCACTGAGTACTTCATGCCTCAAGGCGTGGATCCCAAAAGATATACTGACCCGCTCAAGGATACCATTGAGACACTGCCTGCCCGGGCAGCCGTCCTCAAGGGAACCTACGTTATCGGCGATAACAATATCTACATGACCGCCAAGGTCATCCGCCTGGACGACAACGCCGTTGTCTCCGGCCACAACTGGACCATCCCCATCACGGACAATGTCCGCCAGATGATCCCACAGCTGAAGCTGGAAGAAGGTCTGGACCCAACAGTAAAGACCAAGTTTGATTAAACTCCTCCGCACACCACACAAAAAAAGAGCCGCTGAATAATTCAGTGGCTCTTTTCTATATGCTTTTCGCAAATTGCGTTTATTCCTTTTCCCAAACAGCCCCAACATCATCGCCCCATTCTTTCTTGGCAAGACGAAGGCCGAGGTTGAATGCCTTGGCGTTGACGGCCCGAATCTTCTCGGGCAGCACCGCCTCCAGGCTTTTGCGCATGGTCTTCTGATTAATGAACGGCAGCAGGTGGGACAATGATCCCAGCACAACCGTGTTCATGGCCTGCGCAATGCCCACCTTGTCTTTGGCAAGACGGGTATAGGGCAAGCCCAGGAACTGATTGGTCGGCGGTTGCTTGACCAAATCGGACTCGATAACCAGCGCTCCGCCCGGCTTGAGGTAGGGGTAATAGGTATTACACGCCTCTTGCGACAGAGCCACCAGCACATCAAGGCTCTCGGCCTTGGGGTAGCTGATAGGGCTGGAACTGATGACCAGATCACACTTACTCGAACCACCACGAGCTTCAGGGCCGTAGCTCTGAGTCTGGGTGACGTTGTAGCCATGGCCGATAGCAAGCCCCTGGCCCATGACTTTACCGAGCGTAATAATGCCCTGGCCGCCAAGGCCGGAGAAGCGAATCTCGAAACGTTGCAATACTTGTTGCGATTTCATTTATTTGCCCCCCTTCTCTTCCTGTGCCTGAAGCTTTGCCTTCAAATCAAAGTAGCGTTCTTCGAAGCCAGGTTGATCCCGCTCAACGAATACGCCGATAGCCAGACGGTCTTCCTTCTCCGCTTCGGACAATTCATTGTACCGATCGACAGGAATAGCGGCCTTTTTCATCCACTTGTACATGTCCACTGGGGTCTTGTACTTATTCTTGCGCCCATACTGGGTATGACACGGTGTGATCGCCTCGACCACGCTGAACCCAGGACGCTCGATAGCATCGGTCAGGACCTTCTCCAGCTTCTTGACGTGGAAGGTGGTGCCACGGGCAACATAGTTCGCGCCCGCGCCCCTGGCCAACTCCACGGTGTCGAAGCTCTTGTCGAGCTGCCCGAAGGGGTTGGTCATAGTGGTCGCTCCCATGGGAGTGGCCGGAGAGCTTTGCCCGCCAGTCATGCCATAGATATTGTTGTTCAAAATCAACGCCGTGACGCCAATATTTCGCCGTGCGGCGTGGATCAGATGATTACCGCCGATGGAGAGCGCATCGCCGTCACCCATAATGGTGATGACGTTGAGCTTCGGGTTCGCCATCTTGATACCGGTGGCAAATGACAGTGCGCGACCGTGGGTGGTGTGAACCGTATTGAAGTCCACGTACACCGCAAGGCGGCCGGAACAGCCAATACCCGCCACGATGACGACGTCATCTTTGGGAATGTTCAAAGAGTGAATGGAACGGATCAAGGTTCCCAGCACGATACCGTGACCACAACCGGGGCACAGCACATGAGGGAATTTCTTGTTATGCCTCAGATATTGATGGATTATTTCGTTGCCTGTTATTTCATTCATATCGCTACCCCTGCATGATGACCTTGAGAATTTCCGAGGGAGTGATGATCTGTCCATCAATTCGATTGATGGTCCGGACCGATGCCCGGCCCTGATTCACACGCTTCACCTCGCGGGACATCTGACCCATATTCAATTCCGGCACGATGATCGTTTTGGCGTTTGCCATGATCTTCTCTTGCTGCCGACGGGGATATGGGAACAGGGTCTTCAACTTCAACAGCCCGGCCTTGATGCCGTTCGCGCGAGCCTGTTGCACAGCCAGTTCAGCAGAACGGGCCACACAACCGTAAGCGATAACAACGGTATCGGCATCTTCGGTCTGAATTTCTTCTACCAGCTGGATATCGTAGAAGAACTGATCGATCTTGCGATGCAAGCGATCCATGAGTTCCACAACTTCCTCAGGGCGCTGAGTAGGGAAACCGTTACGGTCATGGGTCAGGCCCGTGACATGAAAACGGTAGCCCGATCCGATGGGAGGCATGGGCGGTACACCACGCACGGTCTCCTCATACGGTTTGTACCATTCCGGCGGCATGGACGGGATGGTGCGGGAAAAGACCTCGAACTCACCCTCATAGGGAATCTCAATCTTCTCGCGGGTATGCGCCGTAATCTCATCCAGAAGCAGGATAACCGGAGTGCGATATTTCTCAGCCATATTAAAGGCCGTGATTGTCATATCCAGGCATTCCTGCACATTGGATGCAGACAACACGATGATCGGATGGTCACCATGGGTTCCCCAACGAGCCTGCTGTACATCACCCTGACCCGGGCATGTAGGCAAACCAGTGGAAAGCCCGCCGCGCATGACATTGACGAGCACCAGCGGTGTCTCGGCCATGACAGCGTATCCCAGGTTTTCCTGTTTGAGTGAAAAGCCGGGACCGCTAGTTGCGGTCAGGACTTTACGACCAGCCAAGGATGCACCAATAATGGCGCCCATGCTGGCGATTTCGTCTTCCATCTGAATAAAGACACCATCGTCTGTCTGAGGCAACTTGCTCGCCATGATCTCCATGATCTCGGACGAGGGTGTAATAGGGTATCCGCCGTAAAACGAGCACCCTGCCAAAAGCGCACCCTCAACAACGGCTTCGTTACCGAGGGCGAAAATTTCTTTGCGTTTCTTGCGTCTGGCCATGAACTTTACGCTCCCTTCCCGGTTGCATTCTTTTTGGCAGCAATCTTAGTAGGATTATCTGCCTCAACTGGCTCCTTGTCCTTAACGATGATGGCGAAGTCCGGACAATGCAGTTCACAAAAACCACACCGGATACAATCTTCTTCGCGCGCAACCACCGCCTTGCCCTGGTCCGTCAGGTCCAAAACCTTGCTTGGACAGAACTCGACACAGATACCGCACCCCTTGCACCAATCCGGGTATACAGTAACTTTGCTTTTGCCCTTGTGTTTTTTCATAGCACCTTCCACACAATGATGGATTTTACGTGGGCCTTATGCCCGAAATCAAACCATACGTAACCGCAACTCGAAAAATGGTAAAAAACTCACACCACTTTCTTAAATTCCTAACAGGTTATTCCGCAGTGTCCAGCGTTTTTGCGTTTTCTCAAAGTCGCACAGTAAAAATGAAAATGAAAAAATGAAAAAAGCGACCAAAGATTTCTCTTTGATCGCGTATTTTTACAATGAAAAAACCGAAAACTAGACAGCAAGAATCGCCAAAGCGTTCACAACTGATGCAGCTAACGCACTCCCACCCTTTCGGCCTTCAATAGCAATATATGGAATGTCGCGGCTCATAAGCAGCGCCTTCGATTCGGCTGCGTTCACAAATCCCACAGGCATCCCGACAACCAATGCGGGTGAAACATCACCGTTATCGAAGTGTTCTACCAGTCGAATAAGTGCGGTTGGCGCGTTACCTACCACATATATTTCAGGTTTTATTTCACTCACGGCGACATCAACTGCAGCTTTTGCGCGGGTGATTTCTTCCGCTTTTGCACGATTCACAACACGCTCATCGTTTATTAAACAGCGCACAGTACAGCCAAGCGGCTCAAGACGACGGATCGGAATCCCACGCTTTGCCATCTCGGTATCAGTGACGATTGTCGCCCCATTTTTCAACGCTTTGATACCGCTACTGACGGCCTTTTCGTGAAAACGAACCAGATTCAAGAGCTCAAAATCAGCAGTTGTGTGAATCATTCGACGCACAACTTGCCATTTTTTCCCGTCAAAAAGTCGAGGTTCTGGCACTTCAGAATCAATAATTCGTAAAGATTCTGCTTCAATTTCTTCAGGTTTCGTAAAATTCTGGAGAGTAACATCGGCCATAACGGCCTCCTTATCGGCTGTTGAAAAACGCACGATAGCTACGTTGCTTCAAAAAAGCCAAACCCTAGCGTACAGGAAGTACGCGTCGGTCTTGTCTTTTTCTTGCGCCTTGCACTCGCACATTTTTGAACAACCTACATATTATATACTAATTATGTGTTGATTATGCGGAAACTATAGCGATAGAAGCGGATGCACCAATGCGATTCGCGCCGGCTTCGATCATGGAAAGAGCATCATTGTAGGTAGATATGCCACCACTGGCTTTCACGCCAATGTCTGGACCAACAGTCTTGCGCATCAATGCGACGGCTTCGACTGTAGCACCACCCGGTCCGAAGCCAGTGCTGGTTTTGACAAACTTCGCACCGCCATCAACGCAGATCTTGCATGCCCTGACTATCTCTTCGTCAGACAGAAGCGCGGTTTCAAGGATAACCTTGACCGGAAAACCGTCGGCAGCATTCACCACGGCTTGAACATCCTTAAGTACCAAAGCGTCATCACCGCCTTTGAAGTAACCAAGGTTCAAAACCATGTCGATTTCCTGCGCGCCACGTTCAATGACTTGGGCAGTCTCGTGTGCTTTAACGCCGGGCAACATAGCCCCCAGAGGGAAACCAACGACAGAAATAGGGAGAGGAGCTTCATCTTTGAGCTTCCAGCTTGCCAGAGAGATCAAGGACGGATTGACACAGACCCCATAAAAACCGAAACGCACGGCCTGGGAGCAGAGATCATCCAGCTCCCGAACCGTGGCGGCGGGTTTAAGCAACGTATGGTCGATAAAAGGAGCAATGTCCTTCGGCGACAAAACCATCTAGCGATCCCGGGCCTGATACTTGGAAAGCTGGGCTTCCAAACGACGACTGTACGATGTCAGCACGTAGCAGATCAGGAAGTACAAACCGGCAATGGTGAGCCAGATCTCGAAAGAGGCAACCATCTCACGGTTATCGACCTGAACACCTGTACGGGTCAACTCGCCGACACCGAGAATAGCGGCAAGGGACGTATCCTTTGTCAGGGAGACAAACTGATTCACGAATGACGGAATCATGTTTCTCAGTGCCTGAGGCAGAATGACGAAACGCATCGCCTGGTAATTGGACAAACCGGAACCGCGCGCGGCTTCCATCTGTCCACTCGGCAATGCAAGAACACCCGCACGCACGATCTCGGCGACATATGCGGCGGTAAAGATCATGAAACACACCATGGTGGTGGTGAATGCTGGCAAAGAGCGCCCGATAAGGACCGGAGCCAGGAAGAAGAACCAGAAGATGAGCAGCAAAAGCGGCATGCCGCGAATCATTTCAACGTACATGACAGCTGGATACTTGACCCACCACTTCTTGGATAAACGCATGAGTCCAAAAACAAGGCCGATCCAGAATGCGCCGAATATGCCTATGACGGCCAGGATAACAGTGGCAAGAAGGCCACCTGGTGCATGAATAAAAGGAAAAACTCCATCAAACTGAGTTTGGCCCCACAGAAAATAATCGAAGTTGTCTATTACTATATCCCAATGCATTCCGTGGCTCCCTAGTACTTGACCTGAATCATGAAGTGCTTGTTGTACATAGTGATGCTGAACGAGACGATCAGCGAGATAGTCAAGTAGATCAACAATGCGACAGAGAAGGCCTCAAACGGAATAGCATAATAAGACTCGATCTGAGATGCCTGGAACATCAGTTCGCTCACACCGATGACCATACACAAGGACGAGTTCTTGATCAGGTTCAACGCCTGAGAAATGAGCGGTGGTATGACGATACGCAATGCCTGAGGCAAAATGACATATCGATATCCCTGAAGAAACGACAACCCGACTGCACGGGATGCCTCAAGCTGATTCTTGGGAATGGAGAAAATGCCTGCCCGGAGTTCCTCGCCAATGAATGCCGAAGTATAGAAGGTCAGTGCGATGACGCCGTAGAAAAATTCTGAACTTAACAACACCCATTCGCCGACGAAATCCATACCGAACAGGGAAAACGGTCCGGGGAATAAGTAGTACAAGTCATTCAACCATTCGTTAATTCCAGCCGGGATGACGTAATGGGACGCATTGTACCAGAAAAATATTTGCACAAGCAGCGGCGTGTTCCTGAAAAGTTCAGTGTAAGCAAGACTGAACCACTGCAATGGCTTGAACGGCGTCATTCTGCATATACAGATGATAACGCCCAGGATCATGGAGAAGATCAATGCAATAACAGAGATCTGCATGGTCGTGATGAAACCATCCCACATCCATAGTGCAGGCTCCCCTGAGAACATTTTGGCCCATTGAAAATTGTAATCCAAAACTATATCCGTCGGTTGTAAGGCTTAGAAAGGGAAAAACCGGGAGTGCCGAGGCACTCCCGGTGAATCAGACTATAAGGGTCTTACATGGGCCACAGTTC
>JAFLJT010000004.1 GCA_022712855.1 Pseudodesulfovibrio sp.
TCAATGTGCGCTACGGCATTACCGACTGGATTCGAGAAGGCAATAGTGTGGTACGTTTGTAATAATGGTTAAGGAATCTCTGATCAAGTCCAATTATTTTAGGCTTGCTAAAAGTACCGATATTTGCTCCGAAGATCATAGCAATAGCTCGCTATTACTAATCACTTCAAAGAAAATAGAGGCACTTTTTTCTACGCCTAATTCTAATCAACTTAATCAGATGTTCCTTAACTCAAGCGAAATAAATTAATAACATTCCAATGATGAAGTGGCATCGTCCATTTTTTTGATGCTGATTGAATGGCCAACCAAACCACCTTCAATGCTGAATTGTCATGAGAGAATATTTTTCGATTTTTGATCGCTTTACGGATCACGCTGTTTAGGGACTCAATCGCATTAGTGGTATAGATAACTTTTCGGATTTCATCTGGGTACCATTATTCATTTTTCTAAAAGGCTTGCCCTGCTCTCTGTTTACTTGATATGTTTAAAAATGGTCCAATAGAACTCCATAGGTAAGTATATGCGAATGTCTCGAATCATTGTCTCTATTCTTGCGCTCATTATACTCTCCACGCCAGCACTGGCTGAAGAAAAAGTCCGCGTAGTGACTGAAGATTTTGCGCCTTTCAATTTCCTCGAAAACGGCAAAACCGTGGGCATATCCACCGCTATCGTCAAGGCTGCTTTTGAACGAGCAGGCGTGGATTACGCCATTGAAGTGCTACCATGGGACCGCGCAGTCATGGAAACAAACGATACTCCGAATACATTCATTTACACCATGGCTCTGACGGAAAAGCGTAAGAACAAATACATATGGGTAGGCAAACTTTTTGACCGCAAAGTAGCGCTGGTCCGCCATAAGGATCGTGGTGATCTGGATGCGCTGACGCAAGAGGATCTCCGCTACAACACCAAACTCTGTGCTATCGAAGGCGATGCATCCTATGAACTGTTACGACAGCTCGGATTCCCTGAAGGCAACTTCATTACAGTCGCAGGAACGTCCTACAATCTCTGCGCAAAGATGGTTCAGGAAAAGCGCGTCGATCTGACTGCTTACAACCCCTATGCCCTCGCATATGAAGTTGAGAAGGGAGATCTGGAAGACGCTTTCAAAATCCACTCCATGATCGCCAACGAAGATGGCTACTATCTTGCCGCCCACCCGGATTCTGATCCGAAGCTGATTGAAAAGTTGCAACAGGCTTTCAAGGAACTGGCTGACGAAGGTTTCAACGACAAGATCGCTGCCGAGTATATTGGGTACTAAAAGCCCTTTTACGAATCACCGGAAGTAAAATTCCAGCACTCTTTGATTTCAGTGTCACCGGGTTGGCAAAACTCCCTGATGATGGACAGGAAGAAATTTAATGTCGGCGAGACATCCGCTTTTTTCCACGCAACCTTAATCGAACTATGTTGCTGAACCCCGCCCCACTCGAATGGGAGCAAGTGGACGCACTCCGGACAAACCTGCCGCATCCTCTCTGGCACAAAACCTATCCCCATACCGGCTGCAATGAGCGAGAGCTTTGTCTGATGCGTCTTAGCTTCCTGAACAATACGAGGCATGCATCCTAGTTCATGAAATCGAGCAATAGTCCTGTCATAGGCGTTGGGATAATAACCACGTAAAAACATGATGAACGGCTCTCCATCCAGATCCATCCAATCAGCAGTCCCCGCCTTAGCCAGAGGATGCTTCTCATGCACCGCCAAAAAATATGAATCCTTAAGAAAGAGTCGAGACTCTAAGTCTTTTACATCAGTGTAATTGTGATGGCAAAAGCCAACATCCAGCTGACCATCAAGTAAAGCCTGCTTCTGCTGTATTGATTCCATTTCCTGAATATCCAAGATGATGCCCGGATGCTGTTTCCGAAACTCCGTGAGCGCTTCGGGGAACCGCGTTTGAATGGCTGAATTGAGGAAACCAATGCGCAAACGCCCGATCTCGCCACGAGACATCATGCGCACTTGCTCCACGCCGCATTCCAACGTCTCAAGGGTATTCCGGGCAACACAGAGAAACTTCTTGCCCTCGCTGGTGATGGACACCTTCCTATTGGTCCGGTCGAACAACCGCGCGCCCAACTCTTCTTCAAGCTTCTTGATCTGCTGCGAAAGTGGCGGCTGGGCGATGTGACACCGCTCGGCAGCACGACTGAAATTTAACTCTTCGGCCACCGCTATGAAATATCTGAGTTGTCTGAGTTCCATCCCTTTCTCCATCATAGGCAAAAAGTATCATGATCCAACATAATATATATTGGACGTCTTATTCTTTTACCGCATACTTAAAGGGATAGCTAAACGCAAGTCACAAAAGGACGAACGGCATGACTGGAATGACGAGAATAAAAGACCTGTTACAACGACCCAGAATCCGTACCAAGCAATTCCCACACCGGGGTAGAGCCTGTCACATCGCGGAATTGGGTCACTGTGCTCAGGAAATTCTTCAGGAGAACGCTCTCCTTCTTCGCTTTCCAGAGCGCCGTGATTTCCCATTGCGGCAAATCCCCGTCCAACGGTTTAAAGACCACACCGGACCGTTTATCCACGGCGCTGGATGCCGGAACAAGGGCCGAGCCAAGACCAGTGGCGACCAAGGCGATGGTGGATTGTTCAGTATTCACTTCCTGCACGATGTTGGGCATGAAGCCCGCCTTGTGAAAGGAACCGATGAGCGAACGATAGAGTGCTGGTTGAGCGATCCGCTGATTAAAAATGAGCGGCTCGCCTTCGAGGTCGGTGATATCCAAACGGTCACGCCCGCCGAAATGATGCCCGTCCGGTATGGCGAGGACATACGGCTCTCGCAGAAAGGTCATGGACTTCAACCCAGTGGTGTCGTGTCCGAACAGCCGCACAAAGGCGATATCCAAGCGATCGCCACGGAGCATCGGCAACTGCTCGGTCGTGGATTTTGCCGAAAAATCAAGTCGGATATCGGGATTGGCTTCTCGAAAAGCGCGAATGGCCCTGGGCAAATTACTCAGAGAAGCCGGGCCAATGAACCCAACCCGCAAATGGCCTTTCAACCCTTCGGCCATGTCCTGAATACACACCACGGCCTCGTCGAGACGACCGAATATATCAAGGGCGCGCTCAAGAAATTCACTCCCCTCTGGTGTCAGCGACACCTTACGGCTAGTGCGTTCCAAAAGCTTTACTCCAAGTTCTTCTTCAAGCTTCTTGATCTGCTGCGAAAGCGGCGGCTGGGCGATATTACATCGCTCGGCAGCGCGTCCGAAATGCAGTTCCTCGGCCACGGCAATAAAATATTTGAGCTGTCTGAGTTCCATCATTAAGACGTAACGCATATTAATCATCGTGTAAATATGTATTGGACATATCAATAGCCCATCCATAGTTTTGGGGCATCAAAAATTTCCACAAGGAGGCCGAAATGAAAAAATCACTCATCTCACGATTGGCTGTTGCAGGAATCTGTATTGCACTCGTCACCACCACGGCACTGGCTGCCATGAATGTCAGCGCACAATCCGCCCAACCGGGGCAAGGGCGCGTAATGTGTTCAGGTCTCCCGGGTACTGTCGGATTGGCAATGGACAAACGAGGGAATTTGTACACTGCTGAACGCCAGACTGGCCACATATTCTGTGTGCCGCCCACATCCGATCCGATCCTGCTCGCCAAGGTACCTGGAACGCCGACGGCCCTCACGGTTGATAGGCTGAGCAATGTCTTTGTCGGCACGATGGAGGGGACAGTCTTCCTCGTCGCATTGGATGGAACCGTGGAGACAGCCTATCAGTGCCAATCCAAACTGGTGGGGCTGAATATAGATCGAGACGGCGGGCTCATTCTTGCGACCGAAGAAGGTCAGATCATCAAGGTAAAGCGGAAAGATTTTTTACTCGGCCAATAAAAAAAACGCCGGATATACCGGCGTTTTTTTTATTCTTTAAACGAAAAGCGAACCTAAAAATTAAGATCCATATCCTTTTTACTATCGCTAGGCGCGGCTTTACCCTTAGCTTTTGCTTTCCCCTTGGCTGCTCCTTTCCCCTTCGCTGCTCCAGCCTTGGTGCCGGAGAAAATTTTGGGTTCAGCCCGCTTCATCATCTTCTTGGCTTCGTTATTAAGCGGATTCTTGTCAAAAGCTGCCTTGGCGTTGTTGTACACCTCGCTCCATTCGCGCTTTTCAAGGTAGATCCTTGCCATACGAACAAAGAGATTTTCGCTGGATCCTACGCGCCGCATAGTCTCCTTGATTGCTTCAAGGGCCAAGTCATTTTCGTTCATCCCTTCGTAGCAAGTGATGATAGCACTGTGCGCACGAACGTCTGAGGGAGCCTTTCCCAGCACCTTCTTCAGGTACTCAACGGCCTCAGGAAACATGCCGAACTGGGTCAGTCGATTGCCAATATCGGAATCGATCCCCTCGATGTCCTGGAAATGCTCTGAAATTTTTCGGAATAGCTTGCGGGCCTCAAGTTGGTTATCAACTTTGACCAGTGCCGCAGCTTTGATCATGTTGTCATCCAGCACGGCCAACCGCTTACGCTGCTTGGTCACCCGCGCCTTTTCCATGGCCTCGCCGAGCTTTTTATGCAGCCTCATCAACGTGATATAAAAGGACTTTTCCTTGCCCTTGACATACTTCAAGCCAGCGGGGAACAACCGCTGGATCATGGGCATTTTATTGAGTTCGCGCAACGCCTCAACCAAATGGGCATGGATTTCGGATTTGTCAGGACCAAAAATTTGGCCACTTGCCAAGCCTCGGATAGCCCCGGAAAGGCATTCCAAGGTTCTCAGATAGTCGTTTTTCTTTGCATACGACCGAGTGCGCGCGATATCTTCGCGTACAGATTTAGCAGTAATTTTTGGTGGCATTGGTCCATTAATCCCAAGGGTTGTATCAATTCATTAATGTTCAAACTAATACAGGGGGCACACTTTGGCAAGCTCGTTAGAAATCTCAACGATCCTCCAATTATCGCCCCACAAAGTGCGAACGTCCTGCTCCAACATATGTTGACGCACAGCTATGCACCATATAGCGTACCCTCCCGCGCACCAACCGTTTTCTGGGAGTACCGTTGAACATCTATCTCACTGTCATACTTGTATCACTTGCAGGATCGTGGCTGCTCGGCGTTCTTTCCAACGCCCTCAGTGCAAAACACATGGCTCCCCAACCGCCCCGCGAATTCGCTGACATCTTCGATGCCCAAACCTACGAGAAATCGCAAACATACACCCGCGCGACCATGCGGTTTGCCTCCATTGCTGATACATTCAATACCGCCCTCGCCATCGCTGTCATTCTTTGTGGCGGCTTCAACTGGCTCGACACAATAGTCCGATCGTATGCTTTCTCGCCGCTCATGTCAGGTCTCGTATATTTCGCTGTCATCGGCCTCTTCAGCTCCATTTTCAGCCTGCCATTTGAAATTTACCATACGTTTATTCTGGAGAACCGGTTCGGCTTTAACACCACCACTGTACGAACTTTTATCACCGACCGCATCAAAGGGCTGCTTCTCACGGGCCTCCTTGGCGGCATTCTCCTCACCGGAGTGCTCTTCTTCTTCGAAAAAACTGGCCCCTATGCATGGCTTTGGTGCTGGGGGCTGGCCGTCACCTTCACTCTGGGCCTGACCTATGTTGCCCCCTCATGGATACTACCACTGTTCAACAAGTTCACCCCTCTTGAAGAGGGGGAGTTACGCCAGGCGTTGGAAGAATACGCACACAAAACAGACTTCACCCTCACTGGCATCTTTGTCATAGATGGGTCCAAGCGCTCCACCAAAGGCAATGCCTTTTTCACAGGCTTTGGCAAACGCAAGCGTATCGCCCTGTTTGACACATTAATCAAAGAGCAAACTCCCGAAGAGATCGTGGCAGTCCTCGCCCACGAGGTCGGTCACTCCAAACGCGGGCACATAAAACGCCGTCTCGCCGTTGGCGTCATTCGGACAGGTGTTGTCTTCTATCTCATGTCCCTTTTCATGCAATCTCCCGGACTTTTCGCCGCCTTTGGAATGGAACACATTTCCATATACGCAGGCCTCATCTTCTTCGTTCTGCTCTACACGCCCGTCTCTCTGGTGCTATCGGTCGTGTCTAATTACGTCTCGCGCAAACACGAATTCGAAGCCGACGCATACGCCTCCCAAACCACAGGCAGACCAGAGACCATGATCTCAGCCCTCAAAAAGTTATCGGCCAGCAACTTGTCCAACCTCACGCCACATCCACTCACTGTCTGGCTTGACTACGGTCATCCCCCGGTGCTCGAACGCATCAACGCCCTCGCTCAGTCTGACAAATAAATATCGATTCATCAGATATTTTGTGGCACTATAAACCTCAAGAATCCATGAACACGAGAAGTGAGGCAGCATGAAAGAAGTTCCTTTTGATCCGCAAAATGACGATATCAT
>JAFLJT010000161.1 GCA_022712855.1 Pseudodesulfovibrio sp.
CGTAAATGTAGTCTTCCTCGAATGTCGCCAGTTCGGGGCTGTACATGGAGAATGGAGACTTACGACCCAGCGGGACACAGTTACCTTTGTACAGTTTGACCCGCACAGTACCAGTGACCTTCTCCTGAGATTTGTCGATCATGGCCTGCAAGGCTTCACGCTCAGGGGAGAACCAATATCCATTGTAAACCATCTCGGCATACTTGGGAATGAGGCTGTCACGCAGGTGCATCATCTCGCGATCCATACACAAACCTTCGAGGTCGCGATGTGCCGCAGCCATGATGGTGCCGCCCGGGGTCTCGTACACGCCACGGGATTTCATGCCCACGAAGCGGTTTTCGACCATGTCGATCCGACCAATGCCATGCTTGCCGCCCAACTCGTTGAGCTTGGCCAGCAGGGCTGCCGGGGAATATTTAACGCTGTTGACCGCAATAGGATCACCAGCTTCGAAATCAATGGTGATCTCTTCCGGCTCGTCCGGGCACATCTCCGGCGGCGTGATGTTACGGTAACAATCAGGGCCGGGCGAGGTCCATGGATCTTCCAACTCACCGCCCTCAAAGGAGGTGTGCAGCAGGTTGGCATCAATGGACCACGGCTTTTTACGGCTGACCGGAATGGGAATCTCGTTGTCTTTGGCAAAATTCATGAGATCAGTACGAGACTTCAGTTCCCAGTCACGCCACGGAGCGATGGTGATCATGCGCGGATTCAGTGCCATGGTTGCCAGCTCGAAACGAACCTGATCGTTGCCCTTTCCAGTGGCACCGTGAGACACGGCCTGCGCACCTTCCATCTCGGCAATCTCGACCATGCGTTTGGAAATCAGCGGACGCGCAATGGCGGTGCCGAGCAGGTAACGGCCTTCGTATAGAGCGTTGGCACGGAACATCGGAAAAACATAGTCGCGCACGAATTCTTCGCGCATATCTTCGACGTATGCCTTGCTAGCTCCGGTCGCCAGAGCCTTTTCCTCAATGCCGTCCATCTCTTCGCCCTGTCCAAGGTCAGCGGTCATACAGATGACTTCGCAGTCATACTGATTCTTCAACCACTTGAGAATGATGGATGTGTCCAACCCGCCGGAATAGGCGAGGACAACTTTTTCTATTTTGCTCATTGTAAATATCCTTCGTAATTCTATCTATATTTAGTCTTTATATATCCATTCGAGAATGGCTTTTTGCATATGGAGGCGGTTCTCAGCCTGATCCCAAACGATGGAAGATGGGCCTTCGAACACGGACTCACTGACTTCCTCGCCACGGTGGACGGGCAGGCAATGCATGAACTTGGCATCAGGAGCGGCTTTGCCCATGAGTGCGTCGTTCACTTCGTATCCGGCAAACGCCTTTTCGCGCTTCAGCTGCTCTTCTTCCTGACCCATGGATGCCCAGACGTCAGTATGAATGTAGTGAGCGTTGTGCACAGCTTCGACAGGATCATCGGTGAGGGTGATCACTGCGCCAAGAGAGCGCGCATTATCCAGAATCTCGGAGTCCGGCTCATAACCTGCGGGACAGGCCAATGCTAGTTGGTAACCAAAAGTGACCGCGCCATTAATAAACGAGTGCGCCATATTGTTGCCATCACCGACCCAAGCGACTTTTATGTCTTTCAGGTTGGGAGTGCGTTCATACATGGTCAGCACGTCGGCCATAATCTGACAGGGATGGTATTCGTCGGTCAGTGCGTTGATCACCGGGATGTCGCCATATTCGACCAGGGTTTCGAGCTTCTCCTGGCCGAATGTTCGTACGATGAGCCCGTCCGCGTATCGGGAAAGAACTCGTGCGGCATCCTTGAGGGGTTCGCTACGGCCGAGCTGCGAGTCCTTGGAAGCGATGAAAACCGGATCGCCACCGAGCTGGCGTACGCCAACTTCAAAAGACACGCGGGTCCGCGTGGAAGCCTTTTCAAAAATCATGAGCAGCGTCTTGCCTGCCAGAAGATCAGTCCGGACATTACCGTCCTTCATCTCTTTTGCGCGAAGCAATACTTGCTGGGCCTCATCCCTGGGGATGTCCAAAATAGTCAAAAAATGCTTGGGCATCGTACGTATACTCCATCAATCGATTACCAATATTTGTGAAAGAGATGGAGTTTGGCCCATTATTATATGAATGTAAAGGAATTTGGAGGCCCCCAATCGCTTAGGGATAGACCTGCCTGATGTATGACATTCCGCCATTCTTCAGCTCATTCATGACCATAGGCTTGATGGGATCGCCATGTTCGTCGAATCGAATGGTCCCGGTCAACTGTACGTGGCCATTCCAGAGAACTGCATAACTATCGATTCTTTTTTAATGCTTTTTCAGCCACTCATAGAATTGACTCAGTGTCAGTTGGCGACTGGCCGGTCCGCTGCGAACATAAAATTCTTCATTATTCCCATTTTTCAAAATAGCAGGGGCGGCAGCGGGCATACAATAGGCACGGATGATGTGCTTGCCTTGAACTTCAATAATAGCGGTATCCATGTACCGGGAAAATTCGGTGCCGATGTGCTGATTCACCAGATTATTGAAATGCAGAAGCGCCTTGTCGTCACTCCCGAGCTTGTCTTCTTCGAATCCTTCGACAACACCGTTGTCGGCCACTCCCACGAGCAAGGTGCCACCCTCGGAATTCATGAATCCGGCCACGGTTTTCATGCTGGCGTGTTCGATTTCCTTACCATTTTTTCCGGCCTTGAGATTGAACCGCAAGGTCTGTTTAAACTCAAGGGTCCGATTCTCGCCACCAGCTATGAGAAGCAACACATCCTCTGGCGTCTGGGCCGCCTTGAGCCTGAGTCCCATCGCCTCAATGCGGGAGCGATTCCGATGGAGAATGAACAACGCTATGGCTGCCAGAAGAACCAAAATGCCACCAGCGACCAAAAGGAATGTATCACTGGTAAGCGTCGATAATATATTCTTTTTCGGCACAGCGACACCCAGAGACATGGTATCACCAAAGGCAGCCAGCGGCAGGACATACGCCCACCACTGCTCACCATTTACCGTAAACTGAAACGGTGCCTTCCGGTATTGTTCGTGAGAGGCCATGCGCCGTGCTGCCTGCGCAATAACCGGATCGGAAACCTTGTCCGCAGACAAAGCCTTGCTGACTGTACCGCCCGGCTCATGGGCCTCGGCAACATCGGCAATAGGCAGAACCCTTCCGCTTGACCAGTAGAGAAAAATCTTTTCCGCGCTTCCCTTTTCCGCAGCGCCGAGGTGCCTGGCCACGGCATCAATGGGAAAAACAAAGGACACCATGTAATTAGCGCCGCCGCTCTCCACCAACGACGAGGCGGTCAGCCACGACTCGCCAGAATTATGAAAACGGTAGGTGCTGCGCCAATTGACCTTGCCCGGCTCAAGATGTGTGAAATCAGTAGCGAGAACATCGTCCACGACATTACGGTCAAAAGGCGTCTCTGGATCTATTGCTCTGGACGAGCCATCGCTGTTCACAAAGGTCCACTGCGTCGTCGGATCGTCTCCGCGCCCGGGTATCGTTTGCAGCCAACCGTCGGCCCTGCGCGTCAACATGTACCGCAGCCCTTTGGCATCGGACAGCATAATAGACGCGAGAATCTTATGCGTTTCAAACATCGTGGAAAATGAGGTCAGGAGCGCTTTGGGTTTCAGGCTCTTCAGAACTTTTGTATCGATTTCATCATTGGCACTGGTCACCACATTGACCAGAACAGTCACGGCGCCGGACAGCCCTCGGGCCGAATTTTCCACGGCCACAACAGCGGCATCACGCCGCACTTCCCGCACGCCCCAAAGAGCCAGTGATCCAACGGAAACAACCGTAAATATGACACCAAAGAACAAAATATTGTAGAGCTTCTTCCCTTTGATCACATTACGACTGGGCATGGGTGTCCTCACTCTTCATCGGCATATTCAAGTAAAACACGGTCAACAGCCGCGTCAGTCATTTCGTACATTTCGTCGCTATGATCATACCCGGCAAGGTGCAGGGTTCCATGAGCCAGAAGCCGGGCCAGATGCGCCACTGGCGGCTGACCGTACAAATCAGCCTCGCGCGACAGTGCATCGACAGATAAAGCAAGTTCGCCGAGAAAGACTGGCTCGTCGCTTTCAAGCAATTCATCTTCATCCGCTGCCGGAAAACTCAACACATTGGTTGGCCCGACGCATCCCATAAATTCCTTGTTCAGCCGCGCGATCTCCCGGTCATCCACCAGCTTGAGAATAATCGAATCTTCGCTCAGGTCGAGGGAGTCCATAATAATGGCACACAACCCAATAAGTTCCTGCCGAGACAGGGGGAATTGCGGAAGAATCCGTGTTTCGCGTATGACGGTAATTGTGCCTGCCATGACTATTTTTCGGGGTTCTCGTGCTTGTCGTAGGCACGGACAATGCGGCCCACCAGGGGGTGACGAACGACGTCGTTCTCATCAAAGGTGACAAACTGCGCACCCTTGACGTCTTGCAAAACGGTGCGGGCATGGAGCAGCCCGGATTTGGCGTGTACGGGCAGATCGATCTGCGTCACATCACCTGTGACCACGGCCCGCGAGCCAAAGCCGAGGCGTGTCAGAAACATCTTCATCTGTTCCGGCGTCGTGTTCTGGGCTTCGTCCAAAATAATGAATGCGTCATTCAAGGTACGGCCGCGCATGAAAGCAAGGGGCGCGATCTCAATGACCCCGGTCTCCTGAAATTCCTGCACCCTGTTGGAATCAAGCATGTCGTGCAGGGCGTCGTAGAGGGGGCGCAAATACGGATTGATCTTCTCTGCCAGATCACCGGGCAGGAAGCCAAGCTTCTCCCCCGCTTCCACTGCCGGGCGGGTCAGTATAATACGCTTGACCTCACGCCGCATGAGCGCACCAACGGCCATGGCTACGGCCAGATATGTCTTTCCAGTTCCGGCTGGGCCGATACCAAAAGTCAGGTCTGACTCACGAATAGCATCCAGATACACACGCTGATTCAGCGACTTGGGCGACACGGTCCGCTTGCCTGAGGTGGCGTAAACATCTTCCTTGAAAACCTCGCCCACATTGGCGGACGGCTGGCGCTCAAGGATACGACAGGCAAAATCAACATCCTGCGGATAGACCTTCTTCCCCCCCTTGATCATGGCGTAAAGCTGGCTCAAAACCTGCCCTGCCAATTCGCCTTTATCATCCTCGCCATCAGGCACAACTATAGTCAGCGCATTCCCCCGGCTCTCGATCTTCACGCCAATACGTTCAGCGAGCAGCTTGAGATGCTGGTTCTGCGGTCCAAAAAGCTGGCTCGCCAGCTTGGGGTTGTCGAATTCTAGTTTGGTAGTCATCTACTGTTTCACCACTATGCTTTTTGCCATTATTTTCCGAAGATACTCTTTAGCTTCTGGACAATCATCAGTATAAAACTCCGACTTAGCCACATAAAGAATTATATTATACTGAGCTTTTTTGTTGACAGTTTTCGTTAAGGAATATTTATAAAAATCTAATTCGTTTAACACATGTCCCTTTGAGGAAAGATGGTCAACAATTTCGGATCGAATCTGACACTCTACACATGCACGATCTTTGAAGGCTACACCATTGTACTCTTGAGTCGTCGCATCAACATTTCCCCAATACGTCTTAGAAGCCCAGCGCGTAATAACCATAATTGTTTTCGGGGATGAATTCTTTATAAAAACTTGAGCATCGACAGGTAGGCTTCCAGCCACCTTTTTGGTGCTTCAATTATAATAATTTCTAAAGTATTTAAGGCCCCTCACATAGGAAAATTCGGGATCAATATCTACTGCGTATTGGCCGAGGCCATTGTAAGTATTTCCTTCGACTCTTTTCCCATTACACGCCACAAGCATGCTGGATAACAACAAAAGTAAAATAACAATTTTCAACCCATCTCTGATCACTATTTCCCCCTTAAAAACATCCATTTACATGCCTTGCGTTCCATAAGATTCGCTATCTCATACAACGCCGCGCCCATGAGACTCATGCCGAGAATTCCGGAGAACATGGTCAGGTAGTCCATGGCGCCCCAGGCGTCCATTATCATATAGCCTAGGCCCCGCGTGGTGGCAAAGGATTCCACGAAGAAGAGAACCGCTACGGCGACGCCGGTGCCGAGGCGCAAGGCCGTGAAACCATGCGGCAAGGCTGCGGGCAGCAGGACCTCGCGCAGGATATCCCAGCGGGAGCCGCCGAGGGAGCGTACGGAATCGTAATATTTCGGATGGATGGAGCGAACGCCATCCCGTGTGGTGACGAGAATTTGGTAGCCAAGGATAAGCGCGATCATGGCAATCTTGGCTGCGTCACCCAAGCCGAGCAGGAGCAGAAAAACGGGTAGCAGCACAATTTTAGGAATGGGATAGGTCAGAAAAACAAACGGTGCCAGCAGGTTATCCACCCGTTTCACGCTGCCCATGATCAGGCCCAGCGGGAAGGCAATGAACCAGGCAATAGCCATGGCGGTCACGGCACGATACGCGCTGACAAAAAAATGTTCCCAGAATAATTGCGTACCCATGGCGGCGATAAATGCACCCATCGCGTCCTCGGGATTGGGCAGAATGATTCCACCAAGGCTCACAGCCAGCATCTTCCACAGTATGCCGATAACAAGCACCACCATGGCGTAGCGAAGAACAAATTTGACGGATTTTACCATACGTTTTCCACCGTCCGCCGAAGCTCTTTGAGCAACTCGAAACACGCCTCGGTGTCGCGGATGGATTCATCGCCAAAACCGGGGTTGTCAAAGACCGCCACAGGGCTGGCCGGACGGCCGGACATGACCATGATCCGCTTGCCGAGGACCACCGCCTCTTCAAGGGAATGGGTCACGAGAACAAACGGTACTTTGCGTTGTTTCCATACATCGAGCAGCGTGCGTTGCAACCGTTCGCGCGTCAGGGCATCCAGAGAAGAAAAAGGTTCGTCCAGCAACATGAGCCGGGGCCGGGTAACGAATGCGCGGGCAATGGCGACCCGCTGCTGCTCACCGCCGCTTAAATTCGCGGGATAATCATCATCACGGCCAACAATACCGAGTTCGGCCAACTGCTCCCGGGCGCGGGTTAGCCGTTCCTTTTTAGGCACGCCTTGCACCTTCAGTCCGAGGGCGACGTTGTCGATAACCGTACGCCATGGCAACAGGCCGTAATCCTGTAAAATGAATGAGATATCCGGTGTCGGTGTCGTAATCGGAACAGAGTTGAGCATAGCAGCGCCACTGCCCGCCTCGGTCAGCCCGCTCAGGATATAGAGCAGCGTAGTTTTGCCGCAGCCGGAGGGACCGACAACGGCCAACGTCTCCTCGCGATCAAGGGTGAAGGAGACATTGTCGAGGACGACCTCTTCGCCGTATTTTTTGCCCAGATTGTCCGCAGTCAGCATAATCTAGGGAATGATTGGCGACAGGACCATTTCGTAAGGAAGCTTATCCTTGAGCAGTCCCTTACCAATCATCCATGCCTGTACTTCATCCAGCTCACTGTTCGTGGGCAGGCTCGGCATGGGATACGGATAGACAGGGAATTTGGAAACCAGCGGAGCCGGAATCCGGCACGTTTCCGCCATGAGCTGGCGATACTTTTCCGGATTTTTGGCAATACGTCGCACTGCCTCTTTATAGGCAGTGATAAATCCAGTGTATGCTTCGGCACCATCACTGAAATATTTACGATTCAAGCAGAGTACTGTCAGGGGAATGTCGAGAGTTTCCGCTGTGGCAACCACTCCACCACCCTTGAACTGGGCGAGGGAAAGCAATGGTTCAGGGAGCAATGCAGCTTCGATCTGATCGGTCATAAGCATCTGCAAACGAATGGGTATTTTCTTGATTTCGACACGCTCCAAATGACCGGGACTGATCTCGAGACTGTCTTCCATCTTGTCGGCCAGAAATTCCATGACCGTGGATTTGGACAGGCCGAGTTTGGCCCCTTTCATGTCGCGCAGATCACCACCCTTGCTAGCGGGAGATAAGGCGATGCCAAACATGGGATAGCCGGGCGTGGTGCGCCAGGATGTGAGTGCGATATACATGGGGACGCTTCGATTAATGAGCATATAGGTGGCAATAAGATCACCAAAATACCCATCAAGCAGCCCGGTCTGCATGGCAGTATCGCGCTCAAGAGCTGACATGAATTTGATCAACTCAACATCAAGTCCCTGCTCGGCAAACAGTCCGTCCTTAACGCCAACCTGCAACGGCAACGTATCAAGTACCGGCAGAATGCCGAACCGAATTTTCGTATTCTCTGCATGGGCGACCAAGCTGAAAAGCAAAACCGCAACCACAGTAAAAAGAACTTTTTTCATCCCATTTCTCCCATAATTTGGTGATGGTTATCTATCATGGGAACACAAGAAAGAAAAGGCGGGTCGGTTTGAAAACCGACCCGCCTTTATAGTTCAAATCACTACTTTTCTACTGGACAACACTGATGTTCGCATCGAAGCGTTCTCGGATATATTCTTTTTCCTTATCAAAATCACCACGCAGATTTTCAGGTATTATGCCGGGGTAAACTCCATAAAACAGATAGGCCAAAGTCTGTTTTCCAATTGTTCTCTTCATCACTCGAACATACAGATCCGGAACTTCAATATTGTACCCATTTTGATTCAAGAAATCCATGTAGGACTGAACTGTGACTTGAGAGTGTTTTTTTGCATCAAAATAACTCTCGTCGAACGTTCTCCCAAAAAAGTCTGTAGGATCACCATTAGTGGGACTCCAATAATGCCCAGTCCCTGTAAGCATCGCGCGTTGAACTATAAATATTTCAGCAGGTTGACCATCAACAGCCTTAACAAAGACATCTCCGCGTGTTTTCACCCCATTATTGACCTTGCCGCGTCCGTTATTAGTAGAACTCACCATATCTGGATCACATTGGCCAACATAGGTAAAATCATTACTCACTTTAATGACCTGCCCACCGAGGGCATCGTACATATTATCTTGAACTTGAATACCGGTTTTACACCCGGCCATAGCGAGAATAAAAACTGCCAACAACAACATACACACACGTTTCATCAACCATCTCCTCTCAGTTACTTCATATCCTGGTTCACAGAAACCACTGACAACAAACGTTCTCGCAAAAGCTCACCCACTTTTTGAGTGCTCATCCCCTTATATTCATCACTTTCAGGAACGGCATAACCAATTACTATTTTATGCTGCGGATCAACCCGTTTTGAAAGGGCTGTCGCAAAAACGAACTGAGCATCGATACTAATACCGTTTTCCTGCAACACTTGTTTATGTGCAGCGATTTCAGGCTCAGCCTCGGGATCGCTCAAGTCAAAACGGTGATTGTATGCGGAATACCGTATTCCCTCATGCCTAAAGGACTTCCCCGAATCATACCAAAATGTATTATTGCCAGTTAAAGACTTTGATATGACAACACACAGAGCTTCAAGTTTTCCGTTGGAATCCTTGATATACAAATCAGCCCGATAATTTACGGCACGCCGTTGGCAATCAGCCGACCCCACATAATCATTGCAATCAACTGAATCGATGTACCTGAAATCCTCAGATACATCGATTCGTATGCCATCATATGTTTCGACAGTATTTCCGACTGTTTTTACTCCATTGCATCCGCCAAAAACAAGCAGGATGACCATAACAAATCCATAATACAAACCTTGCACAATACACCTTTCTCTTTGAGAGCGAACCACTTAATCACAATAAATAACACACAACTATTTCAAGACAGTGCATGCAGTTATCACAGGTTCTAACAAAAGACAAAAGGCTATATTGTTTTGATTGAGAATCAATCATTTTTCGAACATTCAGTGACTTCACATCCCCAAATTCGAGTTGTTAACTATGATCATGCTTCCCTAAAAAACTCCGCCCTACCAACAAGAGGATAATCACGCCGCTTCCGGCACCTACCCAGTATGGCAGGGTTTCTGTGACTTCGGAGACCACGGCCTGAATGTCGAGGCCGAGGGCGATGTACAGCTGGTCTACAATCCAAGCCAATGCCAGAGAGCAGATCACGATGGACAGGACGTAGAGTCCGGCAGCCCGCTTGCCGAGGGTCTTGAGCATAACCGTGATGGTCGCGCCGTTCGTGGCAGGACCAGCCAGTAGAAAGACAAGGGCCGCGCCCGGGGACAATCCCTTGAGCAAAAGGGAGGCAGCGATGGGAGTGGATGCCGTGGCACAGACATAGAGCGGCAGCGCCACCACGAGCATGACAATATAGGAAAGGAATCCGGTGCCCACGAAGTCGTTGAGCGCATCGGCAGGCATGGCTGCGGAAATGATACCCGCAATGACCACACCGACGAGCAACCAACGGCCAATGTCCGCGATCATCTCGCCAAAGGCGTAGTCCATGCCGAACATGAACTTGCCGTAGATCGTTTGATTCGTATTCACTTCGCAGCCTCCGTCACCACATCCACAACCACTCTGTTCATGGCTATGATCATGAGCATCCTTCGGCATCTGCTTCAAAATCCCACTCATGGGCGGCGGTGCTGTTTCCTTTTCCGGAAAGGCATTCACCAGAACACCGGCAAAAATTGCTGTTATGGACGCGGCTATGGGACGAATGATCGTCATGATCGGGTCGATAAGTGCATAGGTAACGGCCATGGAATCAACCCCGGTTTCGGGCGTGGAAATCATAAACGCGGTGGTTGCACCCTTGCTGGCCCCCTGCTTGCGCATTCCAAGGGCGGCGGGCAGAACACCACAGGAACACAATGGTAACGGCACGCCGATGACAGCGGCCTTGACCACCGATCCCACAGAGTCTCCGCCCAGATGGTTAGCCATGAATGAATCAGGGACGAACGCCTTGAGCAGCCCAGCCACAAAAAAACCAAAAAGAACATACGGCCCGGCTTCTACCAGTACATGCCAGGATTCAAACAACACATTGGTCAAAATATCGATCATCTTCCTTCCCTCAACTTAATCTCATATGTCATATATGAGTAAATATTCATAAGAATGTACAAAAAAAAGGAGAAACGGCCTAGCCGTCCTCAAGAATATGGTCCAGACCCTGCGTCACCAAACTACGCACGTGGTCATCGTCAAGCGCATAAAAAACATTCTTCCCTTCCTTGCGATACCGCACGAGCTTGGCAGCCCGCAGCAAACGTAGCTGATGAGAAATGGCGGACTGAGACATATCCAACACCTCGGCCAGCGCACAAACACACAACTCATGTATGGACAATGCGTACAGAATCCGTACGCGGGTATAATCACCAAGTGCCTTAAATAATTCAGCCATGAACAGGAAGTTCCGCTCGGAGAGCATCCCGTCCTGAACTTTGGCAACATTTACGGCATGTTTTTGTGTATCACTGCAAGAAATATTAGACATACGACCTCATATGAGTAGTTGTTCATGTGTAATAAATGTAACTGCGTTGCATGGGTGTGTCAACCCCTCAATAAAAAGGCTGCCCTTCCAGTGGAAGGACAGCCTTTTTACATATTTTCAGCGAGTTAGTTAGATCAGGGACTTGGCGGCTGCCAGCGCCGCTGCATAATTCGGCTCTTCAGTTATTTCGCCAAGATACTCAACATAGGCAACCTTGCCATCCTTACCCACAACAAACACAGCTCGGGTCAGCAGGCGCAATTCCTTGATCAGTGTTCCCCATCCCAGACCAAAGGAAGCATCCTTATGGTCAGAGAGTGTCTGTACGGCTTCGACGCCAGCAGCGCCGCACCAACGACCCTGCGCAAAAGGCAGATCCATGCTCACGGTGAGGATTTGTACATTATCACCCAAAGCAGCGGCCTCGGAATTAAAGCGGCGCGTTTCCATGTCACACACCGGGGTATCCAGCGACGGCACGGAAGCGATAATCAGCACCTTACCAATATAGTCACCCAGCGTGGCCGATGAGAGATCATTGGCTACCAGTACACAATTAGGGGCAACATCTCCGACCTTTATTTCAGACCCAACCAGTGTCAGGGGGTTACCCTGAAAGGTTGCGGCTCCATTTCTTTCACTCATAATACTCTCCTTGCTCACTATTTATTGATAATAGTTCTCATATCATCTTC
>JAFLJT010000142.1 GCA_022712855.1 Pseudodesulfovibrio sp.
CAAATGAGCGAATACAGAGAGTTGATGCCCGCACCGGGAATACCACGCCGCCAACCGAGCAACCATGGGTTGCGCCAGAACAACAGAAAGTGATCGGTTCCCGTGGCAATGATCGTTTCCATAGCCGCCCGTGCATCCATCAATGCGGGATCTTCCCACACCACCGGACGCGAACCCACATCCCAAGCCGGGATAGGTCCGTTATCGAGCGGTTCGCCCAGGACCTCGGCCAAAATATGCTCAAGCCAACTGTTGGCCTGCGGCGATGCCGGGGTTTCCAGATGCGCATAACTCAAAATGACGCGCCCCTGTCCGAAATCATTGGCCGTGAGGCAGGGCAACCCTTCCATAAAATCAGGACGCAAATGGATACCGTACAGGTTTTCCCAGTCGGTCATGGTCCCTTTCGGCAGGGTGGAAAGATGGAGATCAGCCACCCAGAAATCGGGGCCGGGTTTGCCATAACGAGCCAGTACGGTGACTGAATCGTCCACGGCATCGAACCGTCCGGGCCACCATACGGGCAGCATGGCCGCGCCGTTCAGATTGTCTGGGACCAGCGGATCGTCCGTGTTCAATTCGGCCTCAACATGGCCGGAAAGGAAATGATGCAGGCGGTTTTTATACCCCTTGCGCGTCCACGGCGAGAGGCCGAGACCGTAGTGTCCGGTCAATGCCAGCCCTGTGCCGCCGCAGAAGCCGAGATAGGTGCCGCCCTGATCCACGAATTCACAAATGGCGTCCATACCACGCACGCCGAGTCGGTCCGCCTTGCCCTTGGCACGACCGCCGGGAACGATGAGGAGTTTGGGTGCTTCTCCGTCATTGCCAGCCAACACGCCGTCGGCTATTTCGTGACCACGCACGAGGCGATGCGGAATCCCCCACGCAGACAGTGCCCGCGTGACCAGTAATCCCCAAAAATGTGACTCGTCCCAATATATATGTATGCTTGACATGTGAGGCTCTCTTGACAAAGGTAGTCCGCACGCTAACAAGGCCTGCCCGTAGAGGCAAGTGCAACCATACAAAATTTCAGGCTGTCGGCTCAGAAGGCCGACGCTCTATTGAATGAAAACAAGGATTTATACATGGCCCGGAAAGAACTAGCCAAAGCCTACGAGCCTTGGGACGTTGAAGAAAAGTGGGAAAGCCACTGGGAAGAGAACAAGACATTTACCCCTGATCCCGACGGTCCGGGCGAGTCATATTCCATAGTTATCCCGCCGCCGAACGTCACTGGCGTTCTGCACATGGGCCACGCCCTGAACCTGACGTTGCAGGATATCCTATGCCGTTTCCAGCGCCAGCAGGGCAAGAACGTCCTGTGGGTCCCCGGCACCGACCATGCGGGCATCGCCACGCAGAACGTTGTCGAACGTCAGCTCAAGGAAGAAGGCCTTACCCGTCATGATCTGGGCCGCGAGAAATTTGTCGAGCGCGTCTGGGACTGGAAGAAGGAAAAGGGCGACCACATCCTTGGCCAGATTCGCCGCATGGGTGCATCCGTTGACTGGACCCGCGAATGTTTCACCTTCGATGACCAACGCGCCAAAGCCGTGCGCGAAGTGTTCGTCAAACTTTTCAATGACGGGCTGATTTACAAGGGCGACTACATCATCAACTGGTGCAACCGCTGTCACACCGCTCTGGCCGACGACGAAGTCGAGCACGAGGACAAGCCCGGTCACCTGTACCACATCAAATACCCTCTCGCTGACGGTTCCGGCCACCTCGTTGTCGCCACCACCCGTCCCGAGACCATGCTGGCCGATACCGCTATCTGCGTGAACCCCGAGGATGACCGCTTCAACCACCTCATCGGTAAGAAAGCGATCCTTCCGCTGGTCGGCAAAGAACTGCCCATCATCGGCGACACCTACGTTGACATCGAGTTCGGCACAGGTTGTCTCAAAGTCACCCCGGGCCACGACATGAATGACTGGGAACTGGGTCGCAAACACGATCTGGAAGTCATTTCGGTCCTCGACGAAGAGGGCAACGTCAACGAGAAGGCCCCGGAGAAATATCAGGGTCTCAGCGTCACTGACGCCCGTAAAGCCGTCATGGCTGACCTCGAAGCCGAAGGGCTCGTTGTCGAAGTGGTGGACCACGCCCATTCCGTTGGCGTCTGTTACCGCTGCAAATCCACCATCGAGCCGCACGTATCCCTCCAGTGGTTCGTGTCCATGAAGCCGCTGGCTGAAAAAGCCCGCGCCGCTGTTCCGGCCGAGACGCAAATTTACCCCGAACATTGGACCAAGACGTACTACGAGTGGCTGGACAACATCCGCGACTGGTGCATCTCCCGCCAGATTTGGTGGGGCCATCGCATCCCGGCATGGACCTGTGAGGAGTGCGGCGAACTGATCGTCACCATCGACGATCCGACAGCCTGCTCCAAGTGCGGCAGCGCCAAGATCGAACGCGACGAAGACGTCCTCGACACATGGTTCTCGTCCGCGCTCTGGCCTTTCTCCACACTGGGCTGGCCCGACGACACCCAGGAGCTTGCCAAGTACTACCCGACATCCTGTCTGGTCACCGGCTTTGACATTCTCTTCTTCTGGGTCGCCCGCATGATGATGATGGGCCTCCAGTTCAAGGATCAGGTGCCGTTCAAGCATGTCTACATCCACGCTCTTGTCCGCGACGAAAAGGGCAAGAAAATGTCCAAGTCCACGGGCAACGTCATCGACCCGCTGGATATCATCGGCAAATACGGCGCCGACGCCCTGCGCTTCACACTGACAAGTTTCGCCGCCATGGGCCGCGACATCAAACTCAGTGAACAGCGCATCGAAGGCTACAAGCATTTCATGAACAAAATCTGGAACGCCACCCGCTTCGCCATGATGAACCTGCCGGACGAAATCCCGGCGGTGGAACTCTCGGAAGCGGACGGCCTTGCCAACAAATGGATTCTCCACCGGCTCGAAGAGGTCAAGAAGTCCATTACCGTGGCAACCAACGAATACAAATTCAACGAGATCGCCCAGATCTTGTACAAGTTCATCTGGTCCGAGTTCTGTGACTGGTACCTTGAGATGATCAAGCCGACCTTCTACGGCGAAGACGAAGCTGCCAAGGCCGCAACGCAGAAAGTACTCTGGACCGTGCTGTCCGAGATCATGCTGCTGCTGCACCCGGTGACACCGTTCATCACCCAGGAAATCTGGTCCGTGCTGCCCCGCCCCGCTGGCGACGATCGCTCTGACGACATCGCAACCCTGCCCTTCCCGGACATGCGCCCCGAGTGCCTGAACCCGGATGCAGTGAAGCAGATGGAGCTGTTCATGGGCGTCGTATCCGGCACCCGCAACATCCGCACGGAGCTGCTCATCGCCCCGGCCCAGAAGCTCGACCTGCTCATCAAGACAGTGTCTGACGCGGACAAAGCAGTCCTCGAAGACAACGTCACCCTGATCAAATCCTTGGCCCGTTTCGAGAACGTGACCATCGGCCCCGACGTGGAAGCCCCCAAGGCATCCGGCGCAGCGGTAGTACAGGGCAACGAAATATCCGTTCCTCTGGAAGGCGTGGTCGACTTCGATGCCGAAATCGCCCGTCTCGATAAAAACCTCGCCAAAATCGACAAGAACATGATCGGCGTCACCAAGAAGCTCGGCAACCCCGGCTTCGTGAACAACGCCCCGCCCGCCGTCCTTGAAAAAGAAAAAGGAAAGCTGGCCGAGATGGAAGAAGAAAAAACGAAACTCAGCGAACTCAAAGCACGCCTTCAAAGCGTGATGGGCTAAATGATCTACGTGAGTAAATAGGGGGGGCATGTTGTGAAGACAATCAAGCCTGTAGCAGTCAACGCTCTGATAGAAGCACTAACTCATGTTTATTGGCGCAAAGACGATTTAAAGAGATTCTTGTTACACACGATATCTGACAACAAGATTAAAGGTGTTGTTAACTCCATTGATTGGACGTTAAGAGAAAATACTAAAAAAGTAATAGCCACTAGATTGGTCGAAATAATGTCTTCCGATCAAGCTCAGCATTTTAACGAGTTGTTGTCATTAATTGAAAACATACTTGAGTTTAGATCATTCCAGCATCTAGAAAAAGAAGAAGACTCTAAAGATAAAATAGAGAAAGCAACTAATTCAGTTAGAGCTTTAAGAGAGTTGTCTGAAGGCTACTTTGATGCAATTCAAAAAAGAAAAGAGATAGAAAAGCTTAGAGAAGAATCTAAGCTTGAAAGAAGGCAGAAGATTGAGTTTTTGAATCAACTTACTGACTTACGCGATAGATATAGCTCATTGGTTTGCTCAAGTGACAATCAGAGAAAAGGGTACGATCTTGAAAAGCTAATGTTTGATTTGTTTAAATTATTTGACCTCGACCCGACTCCCTCCTTTAAGCGTGACTTCGATCAAATCGATGGTGCGTTTTCATTGAATGGAACAGAGTATTTATTTGAGGCTAAGTGGACAACACAACCAACTGAAACAAAAGATGTGTCGATTTTTAATAGTAAGATTGAAGATTCTACTCTTGAGAATACGCTTGGAGTTTTTCTTTCGATTAACGGTTTTACAGAAAAGGCAAAACTTAAATACGCTAACAGAAGAGCCAGTGTCATTATGATTGAGGGTATTGATTTGTTTTCAGTACTAAATGGAGACATTGGCTTCGACGAGCTTGTTGAGAATAAGAAGAAGCAAGCCGCAAGGCTTGGCAAACAATAAGGGCAAAATAAAATGGCAAACGTATTTTTAGTAGGCGCTGGCCCGGGCGATCCCGGAATGTTGACCCTTCGTGCGAAGGAGATCATCGAGACCTGCGACATCATGATTTATGACTATCTTGCGAACATCGATTTCCTGAAATGGTGCAAGCCTGATTGTGAAATTCTGTATGTGGGCAAGAAAGGCGGCGACCATACGTTGCCGCAGGACAAGATCAATGAGTTGATCGTTAAGAAGGCCAAGTCTGGCTCGCGCATCTGTCGTCTGAAAGGCGGCGACCCCTATGTCTTCGGACGTGGCGGTGAAGAAGGCGAACAGCTGGTCGAGGCTGGTATCGACTTTGAAGTCGTGCCGGGTATCACCGCTGGTGTTGCGGCTGCCGCGTATGCCGGTATTCCGGTCACCCACCGCGATCACACCACCTCCGTCTGTTTCATCACCGGGCACGAAGACCCGAACAAGGGCGAGTCCGGCCACAACTGGGCTGTCTACGGTCAGTCCACGTCCACGCTGGTTTTCTACATGGGTGTGGGTAACCTCCCCATGATCTCCAAGAACCTCATGGACAATGGCCGCGCGGCAGATACGCCCGTGGCGTTGGTCCGCTGGGGCACCCGCTGCTACCAGACCTCTTTCGTGTCCACGCTGGAAAACGTGGCCGAAGAAGCCAAGAAGCGCGACTGGAAAGCCCCGTCCATTATCATTGTAGGTGCCGTCTGCTCCCTACACGAAAAGCTGGCGTGGTTCGAAAAGAAACCCATGCTCGGCAAGGGCGTTGTTGTCACTCGCGCCCGCGAACAGGCGAGCGGCTTGGTCAACATCCTGTCCGGCCACGGCGCATGTGTGCACGAATTCCCGACCATTTCCGTTGAGCATCTCGACGACTACAACGAAGTCGAGACGGCCATCATGCAACTCGCCCGCTATCAGTGGGTGGTGTTCACCTCCGTCAACGGCGTCAAGTTCTTCTGGGAGCAGTTGAACGAGATCGGCCTCGATTCCCGCATCTTCGGCGGCATGCAGGTGGCGGCCATCGGCCCGGCAACTGCTGACGAACTGAAAGCGCGCGGCATCATGCCCGACTTCGTTCCCGAGAAATATGTGGCTGAACACGTCGTCGAAGGACTGCTCAAGCTCGGCATCCAGGGTCAGGATGTGCTCATCCCCCGCGCCAAGGTTGCCCGCGAAGTGCTGCCCGAAGAGCTCAAAAAAGCTGGCTGCAACGTCACGGTCCTCCCGGTCTACGAAACCAAACTGGTTCAGGCCGACGGCGACGAGATCATCGCCAGCTTGGACAACGGTGATATCCAGTACGTGACCTTCACGTCCTCCAGCACCGTCGAGAACTTCTTCGAGCTGGTCTCCCCGGATACTTTCAAAAAATACCCGGACGTCAAGATCGCCTCCATCGGCCCGGTCACCACGGCCACCATCAAGAAGTTCGGTTTCACCCCGGACATCCAGCCGGAAGACTACACCATCCCCGGCCTCGTGGCGGAGCTGGTCAAACAAGACTAGTCATCAAGATTCACAAATATAAAAGGGCTTCAACCATACGGTTGAAGCCCTTTTTCTGTCTTTAGATCAAAAGTACTACTTGAGAATCTTCTTCTTCTCGGCCTCATACTGCTTGTCGGTGAGGATTCCCTTTTTGTGGGCTTCATCCAGATCCTGCAACTGCTGGCCCTTGGTCGTTGTCATCACGACTTCTGTGCTGCTCTTCTTGCTGCCACAACCGGCCATGGGGCCGACGACCAGCAGGAATGAGGCCATGAGTGAAACGACCAATGCTACTGTCTTCATCTTCTTCATAGTGAGTCCTCCGATAATTATTTGTAATATAATAACACCCAAAAGGTGCTTTAGGTCAAGGCATATCCGTGACGGCACATGCAGAGGATTCGCCGGAGAGACCATTTAATTAAAACGGACTGATGCAAACTCACATGTTTTGTGTATGCTATTCGCAGACAGTTTCAATTATGCGTGCGGATGTTACGCGACACAGCAAAGAATACGAGGGAAGAGATATGGCTATTGATTACACAGTCGAACTCAAAGAACAGTATGTCATGGTGGTAGCCGATGCCACCACAGACAGCCCTGCCGCCCTTGCCGAATATGTCGACGACCTCCTGGCGGACAGCGAGAAGCACAATCTCAATAAAATACTCCTGGACCACCGCAAGCTCATATTCGAGGCCGAACACGCCGGAGCCTACGACCTGGCTGCCATGTGTATAGAAAAGATGCCGAAGGACCGCCCTCTGAAGATCGCTTTACTCGCCCGGCCAGAGCGCATGGAGTTTGTCAGAATATACGAAACCATCGGCGTCACTCGTGGTGTTGAGATCAAAGCATTCAAAGACAGAAGCATGGCATCATCCTGGCTGACGACTTAACAAACCATCGTTTTGTATTTTCTGAATTCTGTGCTTGAAAAACACACCAGTTTAAGCCAAGTATGCGCTTGTGACCATGAGTCCCAAGCGCATCTTAATTTGCACAATGTAGGAGTCCCGATGTCTCTCCCCATAGCCGTCCTCGTTTCCGGTAGCGGGTCCAACCTGCAATCAATCATCGACCGTATCGAGGAAGGCACACTCGACGCCGAGATCAAGCTTGTGGTTTCCAACAAGGCCGGGGCTTACGGCATTGAACGGGCCAAGAAGCACGGCCTTCCATACAAGGTATTGCTGCACACCGATTACCGTTCCCGCGAAGCTTTTGATCAGGCAATGGTTGATGCCATTGTGGAAGCGGGCGTCGGCGATGATGGCCTTGTGGTCATGGCCGGATTCATGCGCATCGTCACCACCATATTTCTCGGCGCGTTCGAAAACCGCGTCATCAACATCCACCCGGCTTTGCTGCCAAGCTTCCCCGGTGTGCACGGACAGAGCGACGCCGCCGACTATGGCGTAAAAATAGCTGGCTGCACCGTCCATTTTGTGGACGAAGAGATGGACCACGGCCCGGTCATCATTCAGGCCGCCGTCCCCTGCCAGGCTGGCGAAGATGGCAACGTACTTGGCCCCCGCATCCTCAAGCTAGAACACCGGGTCTTCCCCCAGGCAATCCAGTGGTACGCGGAGAATCGACTGAATATAGAAGGCCGCCACGTTAATGTCAGGGTCGCTGGCAAACCATGCGCAGGCCAACCCACGGTAGATACCGAACCCAAGACCTATGCCCTCGTCTGGCCGCCGCTGGAAGAAGGATTTTAACCCGCTCTTTTTAAAAAGAATATATATACCAAAAAAAAGGCCGCTCAACAGAGCGGCCTTTTTTCATTGTTTAAATTTGGGTCTAGATCAACCCAAGCGGCTCAAGGTATACTTCGCCCTTGAATGTCAGCTCTGCCGCACCCTGCAAAAAGACGTTGCCGTCTTCGAGGAAGATGGTCAGCACCTCGCCGCCAGTGGTGGTGAGATCAGCCCGTCCCTCGGTGAGATTCAGCGTATTGGCAACCAGCTGCACCGCAGCCGCGCCAGTGCCGCAGGCGTATGTTTCAGCCTCGACGCCGCGTTCGTAAGTACGCAGCAGCATGGTGTTTTCATCCTTGACCTGCGCAAAGTTCACATTGGTTCCGGCGGGCGCAAAGTGGTCGTGATAGCGAATCTTCGCTCCCAGGGCCACAACATCCAGCGTGTCGATGTCATCCACAAAAACCACCACATGGGGGACGCCGGTGTCGGCAAAATGGATGGTCAACGGCTCGCCGTCGATATTGATCTTGATGTTCGTTTCCAAACCAACTGGCGGAGTGAGCTGCACCTTGACGCGTCCGGCGTCCGGGCCATCGAGCAACACCTTGGCCGTGATAGGTCCGGCATCGGTCCCGAAAGTATGCTCGGCCGGAGCCAGCCCGATGGCATGAGCAAGCTTGCCTGCGCAGCGCGAGGCATTGCCGCACATCTCGGCGCGGGAGCCATCGGAATTATAGAAATGCCAGCGATAATCCAGTGCCGGGTCATCGGACGTATCAAGGAAAAAGATACCGTCTGCGTAGACACCAAAAGCGCGGGCGCACAGTTTCTCGGCCCACATGTCCATGACAGACGCATCAATCTTGGCCTCACGGTTATCGATAACCACAAAGTCGTTGCCGCATCCCTGCATCTTGTAGAACGGAACGGACGTGCCAAATATATTCATAGGATTCTCCATGTCTTCTTGAGTAAGCCTGTGTTCGCATATCGTCCAATTCTTTTTAGATATGGATCAACAGGTCGCAAGAATCCTTGATGTAAATGGAGGGGATGTCAAGATTGGAAGGAACACGCAACAAGCAACTTGTTAAAAAAAGGCCAAGGTCGATTAATCCCCATTTGGCAAGCTTGTTTTCCAGCTATCCTTCTCTATATTGAGCAATTCAACTTCATTCCTTGTTTTATTCACTTGGTCTTCACTAATAGCCAACCTACGGGACATGTCTTTATATTGCTTTTGACTATTCTCCAATGCTTTAACCAAGGCAGAAAATTCTTCCACGCTTGGAATGTCTTCTGCCCACCCTTGTTTTTTTTTGTAAGAGTTAATGGTCGAGATTAACTCAAGGTTAATCAACTTTTGAGTTTCAATTCGAGTAGTTAACGACTCAATCCTTTGATTCAAAGCTCCAAGATCTTTGGATGAAGAAAAAACAGGTAAAAAGTTAATTGCGAGAGCTAAAAATATGGCTACTGATGCCAAAATTAAAGAAACATTACTTTTATAAGCTTTTTGATATCCAATAAGCTCTTCACTCTTCATTCTTTCGGCGTTTATTCTCTTATGCATTTGCCTAAGAGCATCTGTAACTTTTTCATCTTGACGAATAGTGTCTTTCTTTTGTGAAGAAGAAAACAGAGTAATAGTATGCTCGAATTGATCCATTCTTTGTATAATGGCTTCCAATTCATCATTTGTTGGCGTTTTGGTTGAACTGGAAAAATTAATTGAGGATTTGTTTTTATCAGACATTTTTTCCCTTGCACTAAGGCGTCCGCTGTTGATTCGATACGGATTATAACCATGCACCACTAAATATTAGCATTGAGAGCTCCACAGGTCTACTCACGTCTTTGTGGAGGTCGGACACCAGAAAAACGATCCCCAATCACAATGCCAAGAAGAACAGCAATTATTATTAATTCGAAAATGTTTTCGAAAGCTGTAAATGCCTTTATTGAACCACTGAGGGGTATTATTCCATACCCGGTCGTCGTGACTGTATACATAGAATAAAACATCGCATCAGTCAGAGTGATAGCATCTGAATAATGAAGTGGGTCCAACTCGTATTTATCCTCAAGAGGAAATGTCCCGATTTCAGTCAGAGCAACAACTGAGGCTCTCATATCTCGAGCCCCCATCCGGCCCAACAGATCGAAAGGTATCTTACTTCCCAGAAATTCAGGAGCTTGTTTCTCGGAGTAGTCGCTACTAATCGAACCAATAGAGATTACAGCTTCACCAGGAGCAGACTCTATAACACTCTTAATGAGAGAACGAGTACGTTCCGCCCGAGCTTTAGCAAGTTCATAATTGCTGGAATAAGTACCATTAGTTTGAAGTATTGGAGTTTTATCCGCCATACCTGTTATTTGAATATTCAACCCAGAATGGCTTGTTGCGGTTTTTTCAAGATGAGACAAGAACTTTGCCCGACTCTCAAAAAATTTAAACACCCACGAACCACTCTCTTGATTAGTGGACCCCTCTGAGTCCTCCCCAAAAAATCTGATTGTCGGTTTATCGATTCCCGTAAAATCTGAGTTGATACCAGATCGGCCAACGTCATGGGGGATAACATAGTATCCAATGATTTTTGCTCTATACCATTCAGAAGACTCTCCACTTCTCGACTGTTCACTTGTGAGCTGGCGGGGCCCTCTACGGGCTATCCAATCTTGAATCTTGTGTTTTAACTTATTCTTAAAACCATCTTTTCCTTCGATAACAAAAGATTCAACAGCGACGTCATACACTGACTCAACCAACTTGCTGACAGTAGATTCCCCTTGTTTCCAGTCGAAAGCGTTGAAAAACACGCTGGTATCAACAGGGGTACCCAGTGCATACTGTAATGATTTTCTTAAATCTTCTTTCGAAATACGATACATAGCTCGCTTGAAAATATCGGAAGTAGGTTGCGCATAATCTTTAAATCCAGGGAGTCTGTTTTCTGTGAAATTATTATTGTAATATGGGAGGCCTCGTCGGTCTTCTGCGTGATAAACAAAACCAAATGTAACCCCAACATAGAGCAAAACAACAACTGAACAGCTAACATTGACAAGAATGGGAGCCCTCGATTGTCTGTTGATTTGAACCAGAGATAGACAGTGAAGGAATAAGGCGCAAATTATGACCCCCCGCAACCTAACGTCCATGTGCAGGCGAAGACCTTCAGTTCCATGAGTCACTATATATTCGACCAAGAAGGGTAAAATGTATGGAATGATAGTTGAAAAGGCCAACAGGGCAGCCATCCCATTGTGTACACGAGATGAAAAACTTCTATCGTTAATTATTGCCCCCAACCACCAAGCAGTACTTGCAGTTGTACAGGAAAAAACAATTGTGAAAAAAAACAAAAGATATATAAAAAACAACTGATCATTAGCCCAACAATCCTGTTCCAAAACAGTATTTGCGATATCTAGATCGGGCCATGCCGCTAGAAGAAGGATCAGACAGGCAACAGAAAAAACTGCAATGACAGTAACGGGGGCGCCAATCGGGTTCGTCCAATTTCGTGCGATAGTACTGAGTTCGTCGTCGCTGCGGTGTGAGCCCTGAGAGGCAAAGAAGTATGTATCGCGCACAGCCAAAGTCCAACGTAAATACGTAACAGCATACACTCCCAGCCCAATACTGGAGACAAAATAGCAAATTTTAAACAATAGCTCACTGTCTTCGACTAAAAAAAGGCTTAGGCTTGAAATAAGAGACACTACAACACAGCACGCTGCGACTAAAATCCACCTCTGCCCTCTGCTATTAGTGTCGGCTCCCTCCGCACTCAAAGCGTCAAGAACTCCCTGTCTGGCACCATTTTGGGCCGCCTGACCTACGGATTCACTGAGTTCTTCTCCAACTCTTTGCATTTTGTTAATTGCTTCATTGGCTAAAGAGCTTGCTCCATCTTGCGCACCACTTCGGGCCGCATTCCCCACAGTCGACTGGGCCGCTTGGGCTAACTGTCTGAACTCTATGGAAGCCTCTGTAGCAACTTGCCCTGCGCCTTCTCTAGCCCCGCCCTCTGCTGCGGTGGAAACCATCTGCTGACATATCTCAGCTGCCACTTGCACGCCATCTCTAGCGCCACTCTCAGCGGCCTTGACCACCGCCTCCTGGCTAGCGCCAGCGACCTCTCTTGCTATATCAACACAGGGGCAAACCAGGGGAGGGCCATCAGTTGATTCCGGAACACCCTCTCCATCTGGAAATGGAGGGGAGGCCGGTTGTTTGTCACTGTTTAGCTTCTTAGACTCTGATATATTCTTTTTATCATTAGCTTTCTGTCTTTTCGAACTAACTACATCTTTTTTTTCTTGCATACATTTTAGTGGTTAGAATCATTTTTGGAGTCAAACTGCTTGGGCGGAACATTATGCAAAGCAATGAAGTCTTGCAAGGAAAATCAATTACAAGATACAAGGTATATGTTTTCCATTTATCGCGCGCGACTGTAGGAGCACCGACAACTTCAGAATAATCAAGAACATTTTCATATAAAGCATCCCCCAATGTTACAGGTCTTTTACAACTCACTATTCTCAAATAATTCCCTTTTACTTCCCATTAATACTTGTCACAAATATCCCTTCCGCATACTCTCCCTAGACTATAGTAATTTAGCCGGTTTTTTACGAGGTATCCCATGAGTACGCCCGGCTCAGTCCTGAAGAAGCCTGATGGACGAATAGACAGACTTATCACCCTGTCGTTTGCAAAATCGTTGGAGATCAGCTTCCAGAGTATCAAGGTCCGGTTTTTCCGGTCCATGATTACCGTGTCCAGCCTTGTGCTGGCGGTGTCTTTTCTTGCGTTC
>JAFLJT010000132.1 GCA_022712855.1 Pseudodesulfovibrio sp.
TCACAGGCGCATGCTGGCTTATCGATAAGCTCGGCTGGGCCACGTTCCCGGATCGTACTACGCTGATGCATCTGTGGGGCGCGGCCTGTCTGGCGGGTGTTGGTTTCACCATGTCCATTTTCATAGCCAACCTTGCGTTCGCGGAAGGGGCACGTTTGGTGGAACTTTCTAAGATCGCCCTCCTGTTCGCGTCACTCACGGCGGGAGCTTTGGGCTATGTCATCTTGAAGTTCTTTGCGCCCGATGTCTCGGAAGAACCGGGAGTGGAAGAAGTGTAATCGCCCTGAGCGTTGCGCCATTCTCATCAAGCCACTCAAGGGCGGCTCGCATCAGCGAGTCGCCTATTTTTTTGCCCTTGAATTCACCGACAGCATAAATGGAATTAACCTCGCCAAGTCCTGCTCGAAATTGAAGCGCTCGAAGTAGTCGGAAAAATGGGAGGATTGTTCGGGGTGAGAGCTATTTAACTGCTCCCAGAGAGGCTGGATGGTGTCCAGCCCCTCCGGGCCACAGGATGTGATTGTGACGTTTATGATCCGTCGTTAACTTCGTTTGCCACCCGTTGGATAATCTTTCATATCCCACATGGCCGGGCCGTCCCATGGTTGGTAGGGCGCGTCCGCAGCAAAGGTCTTGGCGACGAAATCAATGCCGAGTTCCGCAAGACGTTCTGTGGTCGGGCGTGATGTTATCGGATCATATCCACGTAGTTCAAAGTAGCGATCAAGTTGCCCTTCGTGCTTTTCGAGGTCCGCACGGCCTTCGGGCGTGTCGCGGATTTCCGGCTTTTGCGGCATGCGATCATCGGCACGGCGCGTGCCTTGGCGAACATTAAAAGCGTGCTCCACGGCATAAACGCGGTCGGCGGCTTCTTCCAGTGATTCCTGTGTGTATGTGACCCCGGTGGCAGCGGTCATGAGATCGGCCAACCCGCCGTAAATCGGCTTTTTCCAGCACAGAGGCATGGCAGAAAGCCAGTTGTTGACCGCCCCTTTGCAACGGCCAACGCAGTCGGTGAGCGTGGTCATCCGTTCGCCGACGATGAGGCCCGGTGCGGGGTCGGATTCGGGATCGTCAGGCATGATGCCGTGGTCCTTGAGAATGGGAAACATGTCCGGGTCCGGCTGGCTGAACGCCCATGAGCGGCCGCGCAGGTGGTCGGCACCGCGTGTGGAAGTTGCGTGGGCTAAGGAGAATGTCCCGGCCGGGTACGGTCCGCGAGACAGGCCTTTGACGTGGTAACAATAGTCCATGGCTTGGCCGCCGAGCCGCTTGGCAAGGGTGTACATACCCTCGGCCAGCAGGTTGCCGAACCCTTCGCGCATGGCGGTCTGGTGCATGAGTTCCACCTGTGCCGCGCCGTTCTCCCAGTCCAGATCGAGGCCGCCAGTCTGTTCAGACGTCAGCAGCCCGCGATTGTATAAATCCTTGACCATGGCGATGGTATTGCCGATGGCGATAACGTCCATACCGTAGATATCACAGAGATTTTCCATTTCCATGATGGTGATGGGATCGGTGACACCGCAGTTGGTGCCGAGGCAGAAAATGCACTCGTACTCCATGGCTTTGCCTTCCTCGCCAGCCCGCTCGCCGGAGGGAATACGGTAATGGTCTTTGCACGCCACATGGCAACCGTGGCAGGCCTCGCGGCCAACGGCGTACTTTTTCCATTCTTCAGGACGCAACTGTTTCGGCACATCTTCGCCGGGCAGAAAACTTTCGTAATTGCGGAATCCGGGTTCCCACATCATCATGCCAGCGTGGGTGCCGAACTGTTTGATGACGTCCTGCTGATACGCGGATTTTTCGAAAAATTCCCGGTCCTCAACGGCCATGGCCTTGAAGCCGTCTTCGTCGGCCAGTGAAACACGTTGGCTGCCTTTGACGACGATGGCTTTCAGCTTTTTGAAGCCGAGAACTGCGCCGGAACCGCGTGCGGCAGAGGCGTATTTATCGATCATGGTGGTGGCGAAGCGGACGAGATTTTCCCCGGCCTGACCGATGCAGGCTACGCTGGCAGCTTTGCCGTGGCGTTCAGACAGGATGTCGTCAGTTTCCCAAACGGACTTGCCCCAGAGATCGGTGGCGTCGAGCAATTCGGCTTTGCCGTCGATGATGAGCAGGTAGCAGGGCGTTTCTGCCGCGCCAGTGACCACGAGCTGATCCAGCCCGGCCCGTTTCATTTGAAAGGCGAAGGTGCCGCCCGAGTTTCCGTCACCAAGAATTCCGGAATAGGGCGAGAGGGTGCTGACTTCCACACGGCTGGTCAGCCCAAGCGACGTGCCGGACAGTGGGCCGGGGGCCACGCAGTAGACATTTTCCGCCGAGAGCGGATCACAGTTCGGGGGAACTTCTTTGAAGAGTACTTGGGAATTGAGGCCTCGCCCACCAATAAAATCTTTGGCGAGCGTCGGGTCCAGATCATGTGTTTCGAGGGTCTGCGCGGTCAGGTCGACGCGCAAAACGTTTCCAGTCCATCCGTTCATGGGGTTTCCTTTCATGGTTGTGTTGTCGTCAATTTACTACAAATCGACAACCCGGCCCATGAAATTCAACAAAGATGGTGGGAACCGGAAAGTACCAGCTTAGAAATATATTAAAACTCCATCAGCCCAAGCGGATCGAGTTCGCTGAGTTCTACGCGGATGAAACATGCCACGTCGAAGAACAGCTCCTTTTTTATTTCGGTCAGCCGCCATTCGCCGCCTGTACCGAAGGAATTCCACAACTCGGTTTCGATGCCTTGGCGAATCTGAATTTCCATACTGTCCACATCAGGCTCAGCACCGCCGAGGTGGGCCTGCATGAGCGGAACCAGTCCGCAGGTGACGTGCGAAACGTCGATGATATCGGGTGTTTTGTTATTGTCGCTCATGATTATTTTCCTATGCAGAAAGAGTCGAAGATTGCGTTCAAAATTTCGTTGGATGTGATCTCGCCAGTGATGCCGGACAAGGTGTTGCAGGCCGTTTCGAGCCGCACACTCAGGAGATCGTAGGGGATTTCAGCCTCGGTATCCTGTTCGAGCAGCAGCAATTCTTCGCTGGCTGAGGCGAGCACGGCAGCTTGTCGCGCATTGGGTGCCAGTTCATCCGGGTCGGGTTGGCCCGCGCCGTGGAGTACGCGATCACGAATACGTGCGCAGAGCGTGTCGATATCCGATCCGGTCTTGGCGGAAATGGCGATTGTCTCAAAATTCAGGTCAGCCAGCGGTGCGCCATGGGTGGTGTCGAACCCGGGCAGGTCTGACTTGTTCAGCACGGCCAGCACTTTCTTTGTGTCCAGCTTGTTCGCCGTGATCATGGTGTCATCGTTCAGCGGCGCTGTGCAGTCGGCGAGGAACAGGACGAGGTCAGCCTTTTCCATGAGTTCGCGGCCCATCTCCAGCCCTGCGGCTTCGATGGCGTCGTCGGTTTTGCGGATGCCAGCGGTGTCGGCGAGGCGGATATTCAGCCCGTCCAGATTGATGGATTCCTCAAGGTAATCGCGCGTGGTGCCGGGTTGGTCCGTGACAATGGCCCGGTTGCGCCCAAGCAGCGCGTTCATCAGGCTCGATTTGCCCGCATTGACGCGGCCCGCCAGTACGACCAGCGCACCTTCGCGCCATGCGCGGGTGCGGTCGACGGCCACGAGCAGTGTGTCGATCTCGGTACGGACCTCGGAGGAGGTCGTTATTAATGTATCGGGCGAGAGGCAATCGATCTCGTCTTCGGGGAAGTCCACGGCCACGGTGAGTAGGCCGCGCAGATGTTCCAGCCGCAGCCGGAGTGCAGAAATTTTTTCGCCGAGCAGGCCGGAGAGTTTCACTTGTGCCAGATGCATGGCCGCTTTGGTCGGCGCGTGGATCATCTCGGCCACGGCCTCGGCCTGGGTGAGGTCCATGCGGCCGTTCATGAATGCGCGGTAGGTGAATTCGCCGCGTTCGGCCAGTCGTGCGCCCAGCGCGAGGATTTCTTCCAGCACAGCGGCGAGGATGGCCCGTCCGCCATGGCAGTTGATTTCGATGACATCTTCGCCCGTATACGAGTTCGGGCCGGGCATGAATGCGGCCAGCACGTCATCGAGTTCGCGGCCTTCGTTGTCGAGAACGTGGCCGTAGTGTAGGCGATAGGGCGTAAAATCCGTAAAGGATTGGCTCGCTGGTCTGAACACCTTGGCGGCTATGGCGCGGCAGTTCACACCGCTGATGCGGATGATGCCGACGCCGCCGTCGCCGGGTGGCGTGGCGATTGCGGTGATGGTGTCGTTGGCGAGTTTCGGATCAAGCATGTGGGGGTTGTACAGTAGGTTTTCTTGAAAGGCAAAAGAAGGAATAGGGATATGGGGGTTGAGAAATGTGGGATGGGGAGGTGGAAGATGGGAGATGAGGGGGGCCGCCTTCGGCGGGATGAAGAATGGAGAGGCGTAGCGCATTCGCGGTGGGGATGCTTTCGTTTGTGGTTGGGGAGTGTTCCGCTCTCACAGCGGCTGACTTTTTGACCAAAGCATCAAAAAGTAAGCAAAAAATGCTTTTTCGGAACGAACTTGGCCGCATCCTCAACGCCCAAGAATCGGATCAAAGCGGGTCGGCTCCACCGTCGGAGTGTGGCCCGCCCTGCCATTCAAACCAATGAGTGGCCGTCCACAGTCACTCATATCACCGCATCAGAGCCGTTTCCGCCGCGTTGTCAGCTTCTTAAGGCCAGTGAGGCTTAATGTTGGGGAAGTGGGCGGGAGGGGAGCATGGAGTAAACTTCTGTTTTGGTCCTTATTACCTGAATTTTTATTGAACAATGAGCCTGTTTGTGTCACCTATATAGGTCAGCGATTAATCCATATAAGGAGTGGTTGTGAGTGCAAACATTTTTCTCGAAATTGCTAAGAACAGCATAGATATTTATTCTACAACTAAGGGGCTTTATGGCGCATATAAATCAAAAAAAATATCAGAGTTAGCAACATATGGAGTTTCGCTAGCTCTTACAGTGTGCATAGCTCTAACAACGAGTTACACAGGAACCTTATTTTTTAAAAAAACGAATATTAATCCCCCATATATCAGCATATCTTGCAAAATTATTAAAGAAAGTATTTTACAGGTGACCTACGCCAATGTTGGCCACTCTATTGCAATAAACGTAGCTGCGTCTTCAAACTATGGCTATTTCAAAAACAAGGATGGGAGTAAAGACATCGTGACAACGAAACTACCGATAATAAATCCTGCATACAGCATAGAGAGCGGGGAAAGCGTTTACGAATTATTCAAATTTGACACCCCAAAGAGGGCTGCAAGTGATCAACTCTATGTTCGGTCTTCTTTAAGATATGAAGGCTTAAATGGGTCAAAATATCAACGAGAGTTCATACTTTATGTAGAATAAATATACCAATACACGAGGAAGTAGGGAGACTCTATACCTATTTCAGACGCTCCCCCTCCCATCAACGGACTGCACCAGCATTAAACCACAAAAGCCTTAGAAGCTGACCAAGCGGAGGAGGCGGCTTTCTTACCGCGACACGTTTGCCTGTGGACGGCCCATCATTTTATTGGTTTGCACATCGTCCCACACTCCGAAGGTGGAGCCGTTTCGATTGGATCAGATTCTTGGGCGTTGAGGATGCGGCCAAGCTAGTTCTTAAAGCCGACATTTTTTGGTACTTTTTTGTGGCGGCCCAGCCAAAAAAGTACCGCCGTCCGCGCAGGACATGGAGGGATTATTGAAGCGCAGCTTCAATCCGGCGTTGCTCAGTCTTGAGCTTTCACCCAATTCTTCATCTTCTCTTCATCCCTATTCCCTCCTCCCACACTCCACAAATACCCAATATTAATACCCCCCTTGCCCCCATCCCAATCTCAACGTAGGTACAGTCATTGCACTACATCTACGTTCGGAAACTATTACCCAGTGCCAAAATGCGAAAACTGCTCTTCCTCCTCATAGTAGCAACACTACTCACCCCCACCGTCTCCCCGGCTGGGTCAGACTACGCCTACCCCTACCAAGACGCGTACAAAGCCACCGTCTACGGCACCCCTCCCGAACTCGTTCACCCCATAAAAGACCCGGTCGAACCGAAACTCCGCTCCATCAAAATCGATGGCCGCCGCATACCGGACGTCCTCTCGTATAGTAGCGAAATGTTCTACAGCACCGCGCTACAAAAGGACGCCGCGCCGCTTATCTTCGTCATCGCGGGCACGGGGGCGGAACATAATTCCGCGAAAATGAAATTTCTGACCAAGCTTTTTTATCAGGCCGGCTACCATGTTGTTGCGCTCTCTTCGCCGACACATATGAATTTTGTTGTGAGCGTGTCTGAACACGGCGCGCCGGGCTATGTTCCGTATGATGTGAACGACCTGTATCGGGTGATGCTCTGGATTAAGGCGGATATCGCGAAGGAATGTGAGGTCAGCGGGTATTCCATTACCGGGTATAGCCTCGGGGCGATGCATTCGGCGTTTCTTGCGCATAGGGATAGCGAGAAGGGCGACTTCAATTTCGAAAAAGTGCTGATGATCAACCCGCCTGTTTCGCTGATCCATTCCGTGGCGCGCATCGATTCCTGGCTGACCCCGGAGAATCTTGGTGATTTGACCGTGCATGAGGAGATCGAACACTTTATCGAGATGTTTTCCGAATACTACGAACGCGCTGATGTCACCGATCTTGATGATAACTTCATGTATGAGCTGGTGACGCATGTGGACCTTAAGGACAAAGATTTGCGGGCGTTGATCGCGGTCGATTTCCGTGTCTCGTCGTCGTCCATGATCTTTGCATCGGACGTCATGTTGCAGGCCGGATATGTGGTGCCGCCGGATGAGTATCCGTTGACCACTGGCAAGCCGATGCTGCCTTATGCCGAAGAGGCGTTCGAGATCAGTTTCAAGGAATATCTCAATGAATTTTTGCTGCCGTATATTCAGTATAAAGAGCCGGGCGTGGATCGTTACACGCTGATGAAAGAGTGTAGTCTTTATGCAATTCGATCGTATCTTATGGAGACGGAGAAGATCGTGGTTATCGGCAATAGAAATGACGTCATCCTCAATGAGCATGATCTTGATTTCATCGATACTGTGTTCGGCTCACGCGCCAAGCTGTACCCCACTGGCGGGCATTGCGGTAACCTGATGTACACGCCGTTTGCGGAAGCTATGCTGGAGATGCTGAAGCCATGATGCAGCGTGTCACCATATCAAATTTCATGCATCCGTTGATGCTTCTGGCGTGTCTGCTCTGCCTTGGTGCGTGCGGCGCGAAGTCGGTCAAAAAGATGGATGCGTCCTTGATGATGGAACCCACGGAGTTTCGTACCGAAGTCAATCATTGGCCCGAGGAGAAGGAACATGATATCGATTTCCTCGATATCTACGATCCTTGGGAACCGATGAATCGGAATTTATACAATTTCAATGCGGGGCTGGATGAATACTTTATGCTCCCGGTCACCACTGTGTATGACACCGTGGTGCCGTCGCCTGTCCGTACCGGTGTAGGCAACGTCATTCAGAATGCCAACGAGGTTGGGACATTGGTGAACTGTATCCTGCAGGGCAAGGTTGAGAAGGGTGCAATTACGACTTCGCGGTTCCTGATCAATACGACGTTCGGCGTGCTGGGGCTTTTTGATTGGGCCTCGGAATCGGAGAATCTGAAATTGCAGGAAGAGGATTTCGGCCAGACGTTTGGCGTCTGGGGAATGGGCAATGGGCCGTATTTTGTCATGCCGCTCTTCGGCCCCTCCAATCTGCGTGATACTGTCGGCTTTGGTGCGGATTTCCTGTTTCTCCTCTTAGAGATGAAACATGCCTACAAGCTGCTCGGCATCAAAAATACGAAGACTGTGGCGTATACCGAATTGGTTTTACGGGCCTTGAATAGACGTTCGACCACGGCGTTCAGGTATCATTCCACCGGATCACCGTTCGAATATGAGCTGATTCGTTTTGTGTATACGAAGAAGCGTGAGCTGGATATTTTGCATTAGGAGAGCACTGCATAATTGCTCGCTGGCGTCGTTGCTTCAAAAAAGACAAACTCTAACGTACAGGAAGTACGCTTCGATCTTGTCTTTTTTTCGCGCCTACCCAGCGAACAATTCTACAGCACTCTCAAAAAAACAATTTCAAATGCCCTGCAAAGATTTTACTAGTGGGTGTGGGTAAAGAGTAATAGAAAAAGGCCGAATGGATAATCCATTCGGCCTTTTTGATGTGTCTAGCTTGTGACTAGCGGCGGGGACGATTGTCGTTCTTGCGGCTTTTCGGAACGACCAACACGCGCTTCATGGGACCGTCGCCTTTGGAGCGGGTGAAGACTTCTTCATTCTCCTGCAAGGCAAGGTGCACCACGCGGCGGTGGTAGGACGAGAGCGGCTTGGTGGACTGGGTACGGCCCAGGTCGTTTGCCTTCTCGGCCAGGTGTTCGGCGATCTGACGCAGTTTGTCGTCCTGACGTTCGCGGTAGTCACCGGTGTCCACCTGAATGCGGACAGAGGCTTCCATCTTGCGAGAGACGAGGCGGTTAACCAAGTACTGCAGGGAGGAGAGGGTCTGGCCCTCGCGTCCGATGATCAGGCCGCTGTTTTCTTCATCGTCGATGAAGACCTTCACGCGGTCGGACTCGATGGTGACGTTAATAGTCGTGTCGCCAACGATGGGGGTCAAAAGATTGGTCATGACTTCCATGACGGTACCTTCGAGCACGGCGGGATCGAAATCAGCCATGTTGGCGCGGGGGCGCTCTTCACGGCGAGGACGTTCCTCACGCGGCTTCTGCTCGCGGGGTTTGCGGTCACGGGGTGGACGTTCGTCACGGGAACGGGATTCGCGCGGCTTGCGGTCACGCGGTTGGCTCTCACGCGGCTGACGGTCACGGGGCTGACGATCACGCGGTTGACGGTCGCGCGGCTGGCGATCACGGGGCTGACGCGGCTTGGCGTTTCTGGCCTCTTCGGGATCATAGTTGCCGTTGATGTCGTTGGTCGGATCTTCTTCCGGTGCGATGACATTACCATTGACCTTGGCATCCAGATCTTCAAGATCCGGTTCCGGCTCAATGCGGTTACCGCGTTCGGGCTTGTCAGCCTGTTTCGGTGCCTTGGGCTTGGCTTCTTTCTTCGGGGCGGCTTCCTTTTGGGGAGCGGCCTTCTTTTCGACCTCACCCTTCAGGATTTCATTGGTATTGACCTGGGCGCGGGGGCGGGCCTGTACTTTGGCTTTCTTGACACCCATGATGCCGAAGATGCCGGAGGAGCCGCCTGCCATGATGTCGATTTCCAGTTTTTCGCGTTTGAGATTGAAGTAATCGCACGCGTTTCCTATCGCTGCATCGAGGTCTTTGCCTTCGAATTCTTTAAAGTCACTCATTGTTTCATTTCCTTATTAAGCCGGGGAAATAGGCCCCCCGGTGGCATTTTATTCAGCGGTAACCGCTTTTGCGTTGGTCTTCCGAGCGATCAGGAGCTGCTGTCCGATGGAGAGGAGGTTGTTGAGCAGCCAGTAGATGACCAGACCGGACGGGAACTGCAGGAACATGAAGGTGAAGACAACCGGCATGAGCAGCATGATCTTCGCTTGCGTCGGATCGCCCGCGCTGGGGGTCATCTTCTGCTGCAGGAACATGGAAGCACCCATGATGATCGGTGTGATGTAGAACGGGTCCTTAGCGGACAGATCAGCCAACCAGGGGCCGTTCAAGAGGAAGTCTACACCAAAGATGGAGAAGTCGGGCAGATATTCGTGGAACGGCAGGTACTCGATAAACGATGCGTGCCTGAGTTCGACTGCGCCGAGCAGGGCCTTGTACAGGCCGAAGAAAACCGGGATCTGTACCAGCATGGGCAGACAGCCGCCCATGGGATTGACCTTGTAGGTTTTGTAAAGGGCCATGGTTTCCTGATTCAGGCGCTGCTTGTCGTCGCCGTACTTCTCGCGAAGCTTGGCAACCATAGGCTGCAACTTTTTCATCTGCTCCATGGAGCCATAGCTCTTTTGAGAGAGCGGCCAGAAGATGAGCTTGATGATGATGGTCAGGAGAATGATGGCGACGCCGTAGTTGTGTACGTAATCGTAAAAGAAGTTCATTCCGATCAGCAGCGGCTTGGCCAGGAAGTCGAACCAACCGAAATTGACCGTGTCGGACAATTCGTTGGGCATCTTGGCGAGCATATCGCGATCGGTGGGGCCAACGAAGTAAGACGCTTTGAGGGTCTTGGCGACGTTGGACATGAAGGTTGCTTCTTCGTTGACGGCCATGCGGAAGATATTGTCTTGCACGCTTGCGGACAAGGATGCGTCATCGCTTTCGGGCAGGACCGCGAACATGAAGTAGTTGGACTGGATGGAGCCCCACTTGATGCCTGTTGCGGAGAGGCCTTCTTCCATAAGGTCGTCACGATCTTCCATTTCATCACGGCTATCGGCGTTGAGGAATGCGATCTTGGTCGGGTTGTAACGATCGTCCTCGGCAGACATGGACTTGGCTGCTGCGGTGAAGGCCAAAGAGCCTTCGACGCCAGTGGCAGTCAGGTTGGTTACCGTGGCGGACTCTTCTATAAGATATGTGTCAGCGTAGAATGTCAAAACACGTTCGATCTGGAAACCGCCAGCCTGTCCGGTGAAGGTCAGAGTCTTGGTGGCATGCGCGTCGGTCATGACGATGTCAGAGCCCTTGAAGGACCATTCACCGTGATTCCAGGTGTGATATTCTTTGTCGCCCTTGGTCAGGATCAGGCCCAGCGGTCCTTTGGTGAACGCTTTGGCGCCGATGAGGTCAACGTTGGGGGAGTTCTGCTCGATGGTGTCCGTGTAATTCTTGAGGATGAATTTCTCAAGAATACCGCCCTGGGAGTTGAACACAGCGGTGTACAGCGGGGTATCCACTGTAACGGGGGTGCCTTGGGTGGCCTTGAAATCAACGGCGGCAGCAGCGGCTGCGGGTGCATCTGCTTCAGCGGACTGCTGAGTGAGAGCTGCGGTTTTCTGTTCGACCAATGCGGCCTTGCGGGCTGTTTCTGCCTGCTCTTCAGCAGACGGAGCCATAAAATACTGCCATCCGAAGATGACGATGGCACTGAGGGCCAAGGCAATTACAAGACGGATTTTCTCCTGCTTGTCCATGGGATGATTCTCGCTTTGAGTTGTTCGGTGGGCCAAACGGCCGGGACGGGGTCAATTCCCCCGTGGCAAAAAGGATTACAACGAAGGATCCGCCAGAGTGCGAGGATGGTGCCCTTGAAAGCGCCGTGTTGCATGAGGGATTCCTTGGCGTACTGAGAGCACGACGGAGTGAACCTACATACCGAGGGCATTAAGGGAGACAGGATGTTTTGGTAAAACCAAATGAGCGCTAGAAGTAATGAGCGCATCATTTCCTCTCTAAGAGTTAGCCATTTTTTCCCGAATACGGGTTAAGACAGGGGTAAACTCTTCTATGGCGACGGCGAGTGTCAGCTGCTTGGCCTCAAGGTTCCGCTTCGGAACGACGACAATATCCAGAGGCAATTCAAAGTCGCATTGGCGCAGTCTGAAATACTCACGCACCACCCTTTTAATCCGGTTGCGCACGACTGCATTTCCCACTTTTCTACTCACGGTAAGGCCAAGACGGAGACCGCCCTGGCCGTTTTCGCGAATCGAAATAAACAGGATGAAACTGCGGGTGAATTGTTTTCTAGCCCGTTCGTAACATTCTGTAAATTCGGGGCTTTTGAGCAGCCGACGCTCCTTATTCCAAGCTAAACGGCTAATCTCTTACGGCCTTTGGCGCGACGACGGCGGAGAACCGCACGACCGTTTTTGGTGCGGGAGCGTACGAGGAAACCGTGGGTTCTTTTACGACGACATTTGCTGGGCTGATAAGTACGTTTCATTATTATATCTCCTGAGAATAAAATTTCGCTAAAAAGCTGTTTGGAACGGAAGCATATAACTGTAGACCCCGTGCCCGTCAAGACAAAAGTTGGTTTGATATCGCAATAATCACAACCAACCCGGGTTCCGTGCAACCGAGATTTCTGCTACAAGTTTTCTCGTTGGGTGGCGAGACTTTTTTTCAATTTCTCAAAAATTTTATCCACCGCGATCAATATCATTACTATATATTAGGAGGCCTCATGGACAAGCCCATAGACAATTTTTGGGATCTCAATCTTCGTGAACTGAAGCAGAAACTGCAGGATAATGGCTTTGAAGTTCACATGGCCGAATCCGCCGAAGCCGCAAAAGATGTTGTCCTCAATGATATTCTGCCGGAACTCAAGCCGAAAACCGTCTCATGGGGCGGTTCGCTGACCCTGGCGGATACCGGACTTTACGAATATCTGCGTGACTCGGACGAATACGAATCCCTCGACACCTGGGATAAGAATATAAGCAATGAAGAAAAACATGAGCTTCGCCGTCAGGCATTGTTGGTAGACTGCTTTTTCACCGGAACCAACGCCATCACCGAAGACGGCCATCTGGTCAATCTCGACATGATCGGTAATCGCGTCGGTGCCATCACTTTCGGCCCGAAGAATGTCATCATCTTTGTCTCCCGCAACAAGCTGGTCCCCGATCTGCAACGTGCCATGGATCGCATCAAAGAATTTGTGGCCCCGGTCAACTCCATGCGTCTGGATATGCAAACCCCGTGTATCAAGACCGGTTACTGCATGGATTGCGATTCCCCCAAACGTATCTGCAACGTCTGGACGATCACCGAGAAGTCCTTCCCCAAGGGCCGCATCAAGGTAGTATTGATCAACGACGACATGGGCTTTTAAGCTTGTGGAAAACATGTTCCTAACACTGTTCGTATCCTGTTCCGTTTTAGGAACATCCGCCGGGAAGCCGCGCCAATGAACAAACGCCATCTTTCCACAGATCGCGCTTATCGTGACGCCGTACGTCCGCAGGATGGCGAGGTGCGCTTTCAGGTGCTCGTGGAGCAGACTGATCTGCTCATTGTCGCTGAAAAGGATTTGCAGGTCGAGATAGCGTCCTACGTGTCGCAGGTGCGTGGTGAGATAAAGAATTGGATCATGTTTCATCCGGAGTTCGCAGAGAGTCTTGTACCCATCGAGGTGCCGGACTCTGCGCCGGACCTGATTCGTTCCATGGCGAAGGCTGCTGCGGTGTGTGGCGTCGGTCCTATGGCTGCCGTGGCCGGAGCCGTCGCCCAAGCCGTCGGTGATCGGTTCGTTGTCGATTCCCCCAACATCCTCGTAGAGAACGGGGGCGACACATATCTTCATTCCACCCGCGAGCGTGTGGTCGCGCTCCTCGCTGAGCCGGATTCAGGAGCCAAGGTCGGCCTCAAGCTCGAAGCTGATGCATTCCCGGTCGCTCTGTGCGCCTCAAGCGGCACAATCGGGCATTCCCTCAGTCTCGGTACTGGCGATCTCGTGGCCGTTCGTGCCACAGACGCACGTCTTGCTGACGCCGCAGCGACAGCCTTGTGCAATCTGCTTAACTCAGAGGCGGACATTGACCGCGTCTTGAAGCATGCGCAAGCCCTGGCCGAATTCGGTTTGGAAGGGGTGTTCGCTCAATATGACAAAAAGATAGCCGCCTGGGGCGAGCTTGAATTGGTGGCGTTGGATTAATCGACAGCGAATATTAGTGCAGAATACTTCGTAACCACGTCTGAAATTTCGGCTCGATCTCGCCACGAACACGGACCAGTGCCGGGCGGGATTGGGCATACACAACTTCAATACGGCTACCGGGGCGATACCGTTCCCACACCGCATGCTGGAGCGGCGCAATGGCCTGACGCGCAAACCCATCATTGTCTACATACTTATATTGTATGAGAAAACGTTTCTCGGCATTGTCCAGTGTGTCCCAGCGGACTTCCAAGACAACCCCTGTCGTGCGCGTTTCACCAAAGAGTCGAAAGCGTTCCTCGCGCAGGATATCATACGGTATCTGAGAGATGGCAAACACAATAAGGCCAGTCGCAGCAAAGCCAAAGAGGCAGCGCATAATTTTCTGCGTCAGTGTTCGTTTGATGGGACAGCTTGTAATAAAGACCATGCCCCCCAATACACTGGGAAAAACAGACACGCAAGAGAACAAGATTATAACGTCAAAACAGCATATCCCCCTTGCATCCGCTCCCTCTGCGAGCTAAAATGCATGTAGATAGATGGTGGCTTTTCACAAAAGTTATCCAGAGAAATAATTATGAATAGAAATATTAACGAAATAGAAAACAGCATCCTGCGTATGACTGCCGTGGTCCGACAAGTCCAAGGCATCGAAATCGCACGTAGTTTCGGCGAAGAGGCCGCTCTTGACGTCCGCCCACTCGGCTGGTGGGTGCTCGCCAGCGGCGAACCGCTCGACGAAGATTCCGAGAAGAACCGCGACGCATCACGCGACAAGCTGCTCCTCGAAGTACGAATGGCCGGGATCGTCCTCCCAGAAAATATCTGGATTTGGGACGAAACAGGCAAGGTCCAGCTCGTCATCAGCACCGTCCCCACTCTCGAACGAGCCAACCGACTCGCCAAGCATCTCCGCCAAAAGAACCTCACCATCCGTATCCGCCGCGAAAAGATCTAACTTTTTAGTTGTTCGTTAAGTTCGTTTGGGGGGAAGCCTCCGGTGGGTCTGCCGACGGCCGCCTTCAGCGGGACCAGAGAACCCTTTGAGAAAAGGGTTCTCTGGACTCTCCTAAACTTTTTGTCGCGCCTGGTGGCGAAGCTCTACGAGCGCGGTGAGGCTGGCCTTACCGCCGTGGCGGTTAACGGTTTGAGCCGAAAAAAGCGGTTTGTACATTGTCCTTCTTTACGGGACGGTGCACGCCGCTTTTTTCGGCTCAAACCGTGGGGGTATTTTTAGGAAGAAGATTACGGAATTCTTAATTACGTATTAGCCGCAAACGAAGACACAATGAAAAGACGCGCAATTGTTTGCGACTCACCGCCCGCGCGAATGCGCATACAAAAAGTTTAGGAGGGAGAGATGGGATGGGGGGTCTGGGGGGAAGGGAAGAGAGGGCAACCCTTTCCACCAATATGCAGGACAGCAGATTTGGACGTAGGTTCTTCACCGACGCCCCGAAGGGGTGAGCCCCAGGACGGGGCGAATCAAAGGGTTCCTTCTCTTCCCTTCCCCCCAGCCGCCGGAGGCATTCTTTGTCTATCTTCTAAATACTATCGTTTTGTTGCCGTCTACTATTACTCGGTCTTCTAGGTGCCATTTTACGGCTCTGGCTAGGACGTGTCGTTCTATGTCTGCGCCGAGTCGTTTGAGGTCGTCTATGTCGTGGCTGTGGGTTACTCGTATGACGTCTTGTTCGATGATTGGGCCTTCGTCGAGTTCTGCTGTGACGTAGTGTGCGGTGGCGCCGATGAGTTTGACGCCTCGTTCGAGGGCTCTGCGGTATGGGTCTGCGCCGACGAATGCTGGGAGGAAAGAGTGGTGGATGTTGATTATTTTGTTGGAATAGCGTGCGACGAAATCTGTGGTGAGGATTTGCATGTATCGGGCGAGGATGATGATATCTGCCTTCCCTTCCATGAGTTCGAACATGGCGTCTTCGGCGGAAACTTTGTCGCGGAGCGTTGGGCCGACCGGGATGTGATGGAAGGGCACGCCGAAATGTTCGACGGACTCGCGCAGATCGGGATGGTTGCTGATGACCATGGAGATGTCGGCTTCAAGATCACCGCGTTTCCAGCGCCAGAGGAGCTCCATGAGCGCGTGGTCGACCTTGGAACAGAGGATGACCATCTTTTTTGGCTCCCAGACAGGGCTGAGGGTCCAGTCCATGATGAATCCGTTGGTGACCTCGTCGGCGAATTCTTTGCGGAGTGCTTCGAGGCCAGAGTGGTCGAGACCGGGCAGGAAAAATTCGTTGCGCATGAAGAATCGGCCACCTTCGGGGTCGGTGGAATGCTGGTCAGAATGGATGATATTGGCGTTCTTTTTGTGCAAAAAACCACTGGCTGCGGCGACGATTCCGGGCTGGTCGGGGCAGGTGATGAGCAGTCTGACGGTGCTTTCTTTTGATTCGGTCATGGGAGTATCTCTTTCTTGTATTTTGTTCATATTAGGCGTGCAATTGTGCGTATGGTGCGCCGCCCAGCCTTGGGCTGTACCGTAAACTGTGGCTGAATAAAAGTCTTTTCCCTTGGCAAAACCTTGGCTGAATGCGGTGTTCTGGCAATTGCGAACGGTGATAATTTCCTATAGTGTCGGAGACCTCGAAACCGTTATATAGTGAAGGATTAATATATGTCTGAAGCCGCACTGAAAAAAGTTATGGACCATGCCGCAGCAGGGCTGGCCGCGCGCAAAGCATTTTTTGATACTAAAGGGGAACTCGTCGTCGAGGTCTCCCGAGCCATGGCCGTTTGTCTGGCTAGTGGTGGAAAAATCATGTTTTGCGGAAACGGTGGTAGCGCCGCCGACTGCCAGCATCTGGCCGCCGAGTTTTCCAATCGCTTTAAGCTGGAACGTCCGCCGTTGCCGGGTTTGGCCCTGACGACGGATACCTCTGCCATCACTGCTATTGCCAATGATTACAGCTTTGATGAGATCTTTTCCAAGCAGCTTCAGGCGCTGGGCCGCCCCGGCGATATGTTGGTTGGTTTCTCTACGTCTGGTACGTCTACCAACGTTATCCGCGCCATGCGCGAGGCAAAACGTAACGAGATTATTACCGTGGGTATGTGCGGACAGTCTGGTGCCGAGATGACGTCGGTATCTGACTTTTTGGTGACCGTGCCGTCTAGCGACACACCTGTTATTCAGGAAATCCATATTTCTGCCGGGCACATGATGTGCCATCTGGTGGACCATTTCCTGTTCGAAGCCGTGTCTGAATTGACCCCGTACCTGCCTGAAACGAGCTAGGATCTCGTCACTATATGCGCGCACTGATTGTTGAAGATACACTGCTCAACCAGGAATTCCTTAAGATGATCCTCGCCGACTGGGGTGAGTGCCATGTCGTGGAGTCTGGCGAAGCGGCCATTGCTGCGTATAGTGATGCGTTGGAGTCCGCGCCGTTCGATATTATTTTCATGGATATCATGTTGCCCGGTATGGATGGCTTACAGGCTTTGGAACATATCAGAGCATTGGAAAACAAGAATGGTGTGCGGCCAGGCAATGAAACCAAGGCGATCGTTCTTACTGCGTTGGACGATGATGACAAGGCGTCTCGCGCCTCTCTCCATGGTCAGGCCATTTCGTATCTCACCAAACCTGTTCGTCAGGAAGCGATAGAGAAAGAGCTGAAAAAGTTCGGCCTTATTCAGTAGATTGTAGGCTTCTCAAAAAGCACTGTGTGCTGTGGAACTCCTCACCTTTGGGCGGGGAGTTTTCTTGTGGGCAGTGGGGGGACTTTATTTATGAACGCCGTACAGGGCCAGAATCTCACCGAGCTTGGCGGTCAAGTTCGTGGTGGTCTTTGAGATGAGATTCAGATTGAGCAGGACCATGATATCCACGCGGAAGATTGCTTCTTTCCACATGATCGTAAGACCTTGTTGCAATTCCGGTTCAAGGGAGAGCATAGCCATGGCCCCGGCCATTTGTTTGGGGGTCTTGGGCTTGAACAACAGGGTGTCCTCGCGGGTGACGTCGTTGCCGAACAGCTGCTTTTTCCTGATCTTGGACATGTGGGGAAGCGCATCGACTTGGGCCGCGATGACGCGTCGTGCACGGGCGCTACGGACCTGGATTTTCGCGCCCTCGGCGCGTCCCATTTCCTGCAAAATGTGGATGGTGTGGTTTTCCAACAGAAAATAGAGGATGCGCTCCAAAGTGGGGAGGCTGAATTCGCGAGCCAGCGGTTTGATGGCAGATATCTGATCCGGGACGAATTCCTTGAGCGACTTGAAAAAGTTGTCTCCGGTCCGACCGAAAGCGATGGCTGCTCCCACACCGACGGCAATGACCTGATCCATGAGAAATTTGAATTCGACCTGTTCTCGTTTGACAACTTCCGGGTCACGGTCATCGGGTGCACCAGGATTCTCTTTTAGAGCCTGCATTTGCCGCAGCCGTTCCTGATACTGCGCATCAAATTCGGCTGCCACGCCATCAACACAGACGATACGCGCCGCCTGTGTGTATTCTGCCGGGGTGACACGGTCTGCCTGAGACAGTGTGGACATACCCTTGGTCAGTATTGACTGAATGAACTTGGCGCGCTTGATGGCGTTTTCTTCAGTGCGGCTTGCTACGTAGCTTTTCTGGATGCGTGTTTTTTCGATCTTCTGGCTGGTGGGATTGAGCTTGGAGAGGATGTCGTCAAAGAGGAAGCGGATGACAAGGAAGCTTTTTTCCTTGGAAATAGTGTACTTCTCGCCCTCGATGATTTCCTTGTGCGCTTCTTCGACCTTCTTGGCAATGAACTGCTCGACCAGTGCTGCCCAGAAGCGTTCATCAAGAGGATTCTCTTCAATGAGTTTGCTGTACTGCTTGAGCGCAGTTTTACCGAAATAGCGCAGGATGACTTCTTCGAAGTTGTCCGTGATGAGCGCCATGGCAAAGACAATGCCCTGAATACATTTGATAAGCATGGTCTCGGTGTTGATGAGACCTGACTGCACTTCATCGGCGCGAGCCGTGTCGCCGACCTGTATTGCTTTTCCATAATGGGCAAGCAGGACGATGAAATTGCCTATGTGCTTGTGAATATATTCGTAGCCGGGGTGTCCTGAACGGGCGCACAGGATTTCGACCACAGTCTGCTGCTGGGCCTTGAGGAGTGGAAATTCGTTGATGTTACCATGATTGACGCGGATGAACTCAAGCAAAAGCTCGCGTTCCATGACTTCACGCAGGGAGGAACGCTCTTTGAGTGCTTGCAGCTTTTCCTGGTAGGCTGCGAGGCGTTGCCCGGTATCGAGGCTCGGGCCGTCATCTTGGGGTGGTGCGATCATGGTCCTCTTCGTGTCATTTGGAAACAGATTGGTTCGCCGGAATCCTATGCTAACTCCTTGTTTATTGCAAAAGAATTATCCCCGAAAGAGCGTGGCAGGAAAGGCCGTTTCTCACGTGCTGGAAAAAGATATAATCGTGGGGTATGATTGGATGTAAACAACAACCTCTCTTGGTTTTGGGAGTCCTCATGCGACAGACATCATTCATAGTGCTCATCTTTGTTCTGGCTGCACTCGGCATGACCGCGTGTGCCAAGTCTCCGTACACCGGACGCAGTCAGTTCATGATGGTCACCGAGAGTCAGGAACGGGACCTTGGTGAAGATGCGACTCAGCAGGTTAAGCAGAGAGAACAAATCATCGGGGCTGGCCCGCAGTTGGAACGCATCACGCGGGTTGGGAGGCGTATCGCCGAAGCTGCCTCTCGTCCTGATATGCAGTGGGAATTTGTGCTGGTGGACAATGATGAAGTCCTCAACGCATTTGCGCTGCCGGGTGGCAAAGTGTTCGTTTACACCGGGCTGCTTGCGGTCGCCACAACCGATGCGGAATTGGCGACGGTCATGGCGCACGAAGTGGCGCATGTTCTGGCACGACACGGAGCGGAACGCATGAGTACAGAGATGCTCATATCCCTTGGCGCACAGGCCGGGGCGGCTGCCATCCATATCAGCGATCCATTTATTTCATCGGTATTCAGCCAAGCGTATGGCATGGGAATCAGCGTGGGTGTTGCCTTACCGTTCTCGCGTCAAATGGAGGCCGAGAGCGATTATATCGGCCTCATTCTCATGGCAAAGGCGGGGTATGATCCGGAAGCGGCCCTCGCGTTTTGGAAGAAGATGGCGCAGGAAAAGGACGGGGCCGAGCCACCAGTCTGGCTCTCGTCACATCCCACAAGCGGAGACCGTATCGAAGACATCGAACGGAGTCTGCCAGCGGTGAAGGCGTTGTATTGGAAGAAGGGAATCTTATCTGAATAAAATGAAGTTGTCGGCTGTTCAAAAAGTATTCGCTGCTAGGCGCAAAAAAAGATCAAGGCCGACGCGTAGGCTTCCTACGTGAGGGTTTTATCTTTTTGCAGCAACGACGCAGAGGATGCTTTTTCAACAGCCGACCCTAAGCCGCGATAGTGATGGGGAATTCGACTCGGTCCAACCTGCGGCGCAGGCCCAAGCTGTACTCTTCGCCGTGCTTTTCCATAATTGTCACAAGGTAATCAATGTTCCGCTGCACTGCCTCGGAGTAGAAGTCGCGCTCGATGTTGTGGCGCTCTCTGAAGTGGGAAGCCATGTAAGTGATGACGTTGGACAGTCTGCCTTCCATCTTGGCTCGCATGAAGGCATAGAAGCCCATGGTCTTCATGAACAGATCGTATTCGCTCGTGAAGTCGGTGATGCCGCCTTCGGTGAATTCGAGAAAGAGGAGCGGCAGTTTTTCCAGATAAATATCGTCTGCCATCTGGGATACGATGTCTGCAGTGGCGAGGGTGTGGGCTGTGAGCATCGCTTCGATGTTGGTGAAGACAATGGCGTCTGGCGAACGGGTCGGGTCGGTGCACTGGATCATGCACTCCATGTCCATGAAGTCGCTCATGGGCCAGTCGTATTTGTCCGCATACTCTTCGAGCAAATCGATACCGCGTTCTACATGACTCCGGGTGAATTGTGCGCCGGTGCCGTGGTTTTCGCCGATCCGCCTGATGTACCCGGTGTCGTGAAAGAGTGCGGCGATGAGTGTCAGTTGGACGATGCGCGGTGAAAGCTCCTGGCGATCAATGTGGATGCCGTGGAGAAGGCGGGCGGTGGCTAACAGCACGCCCATGGTGTGTGCCCAGTCGTGATAACAGGTATCGCATTGCTCAAAACCGTGCATTCTTCCTGAGAAGAGTCGTTCCACATCAGAACGCGCCTTCTCGTAATCGGAGAAGTCGAATTCGGGAAACATGGAAGTGACGATGGCGCGGACCTCGCGGTCCATCTCTTTGGGCTTTTTTATGAGCAAATGGATCGTTGTATTCATGGACGAGTGATACCTTTGTCTAGAGCTTTCAGGGGAGTTTCCATAAATAGAGAGGCGCGTCAACCCAACTTTCGGGCTTTCCTTGACCGCTCTCTTCAAAAAAGCAATAAAAACACCGTGATCATATGCACCGGATGCGGGAAAAAAAGTGACGATGAAATTCGTTTTTGTGAGAAGTGCGGGAAAAAGCTCCAATCTTCACGTATAGCACCAACATTGACTGATCCGTCAAGCAGGCCGCTTGGACGTTTTGAGCATGAGGGCGTCTCTCCTGACGCCTGGCTTTCGATCAGGCGCATGGTCGAGGCGTGGGGGTATGTGGCTGTTCTCGGTGCGGTTGTCGCGGTCTGCGTCATCTATTCCACCTGGTGGCCACTCTATCCTGCCGTGGGTATCCTCGGACTCTTATTCCACCTGCGAAAAATATAATTTTCGGACATGCATGAAAAATCCCCCGGTCACTCTGTGATCGGGGGATTTTGTTTTGGCTTGTAGCGGCTGCTTATTGTTCAGGTGTCTCTGTATCTTGACCGTTCTGCGTGGTTCCCGGCTTCTCTGCTTCTTCGCTTTTTAAGGCGTTACGCAGATCTTCTTCAAGCAGATCGGGGATAGGACGATCCCAGAATTTTTCATCCAGTTCTTCTTCGATGGTCTTTTTGGAACAGGCGACAATTCGTTCGGTGGTGGGACAGTCCGGGACGGAGTAGTCCACGACACCGCATTTTGCCAATCCGTCGAAATGATAGGGGATTGAACGGGTGACCTTTTGGTATGTCTTGCCTTGGACCTTGATCATATCCTTGTAAACGCCCACGAAAAAGAAGGATTCCATTTTGGCGTAAAAGACCGAGAAGAGATAGACGTTATTACGAACGCGGGTGACGTAATTGACTTGATCCGCTTTCTTGCACAGGGCACGAGCAAGGACCTGCTTGCCCAGGCTGATGTCCATATCCATGAATTCCGACGCTTTTGCCGGAAGCGCGAGACATGTGAGTGTGAGAATGGTGAGTATCAATGAAAGAATGTATCGCATGGTCTGTCCTCAAGTTAGCTCAAATCCAGAAAGAGCTGAAATCCGTCAGGGTCTGATGTTTCGCACTTTTCCTTGCAACCGCAGCATTGGTAGTGGCCATCTTTCAAATACCAGACAGCTTTCCAAGACCAGTCGCAGTTGAAATACTCGTACACCGAAGCGTCTACCGCTCCGCGATAACGGAGGTAGCCCTGTTCTTTTATTATATCCACGAACTTTATCGTCACAATTACCCATTTAGTTAAGGTCTGGTGTACACCGCCAATTGGTTTTTTGCAAAAGCAGCGATTGAGCGCAAGCTATTTCGCGTCCATTGACAGCAGCAGGGGAAAAAGCGTTAACTCTCAGTAGCTCGCAAAAGGATAAATATGGACACATCATTGAAACAGACTTTCTACCTGCTCCTTGAAGATGATAAAAACCTGATTCGGGGCGCCCGGGTGGTTCGTGCTTTTCTCGTCATCCTTATCCTGGCTAACGTCTTCGCTCTCATCATCGAGACCATGGAAGACGTTTCTGAAATGTATCGGCACATCTTCCACGGCTTTGAATATTTTTCCGTTGCCATCTTTTCTACAGAGTATGTTCTCCGCCTCTGGGCGCACAAAGTTGAAGAGGGGAAGGGCGGTCCGGTTTTTGGGCGTATTCGGTATGCACTGAGTCCGCTTATGCTCATTGATCTGTTTGCGGTCCTGCCGTTTTATCTTCCGTACATACTCCCTATGGACCTCATTTTCCTGCGCGCACTCAGGCTCCTGCGTTTACTCCGCGTGCTCAAGCTCGGCCGTTACTCCGACGCTATTCAGGTTTTCTTTCGTGTCGCTATGCTCAAGAAAGAGCAGCTTGCTGTGGCCGGATTCGGCCTGGCTATTCTGCTCATCGTTGCATCAAGTCTCATGTACTATTTCGAGCGAGTCGCCCAGCCCGCTATTTTCGGGTCCATCCCCCACGCCATGTGGTGGGCGATCATCACCCTGACCACAGTTGGTTATGGCGATGCCTACCCGGTGACGCTTATGGGGCGCTTTTTGGCATCGATCATCGCCTTGCTTGGCATTGGTATGTTCGCGCTGCCCGCAGGTATTCTGAGTGCCGGGTTCGTGGAGTATGATAAGCTCAAGAAGAAGGAGGCACAGAAGTGCCCCCATTGTGGTGAAGAAGTCGACAGTTCCTAGAAAGTCAGTCCGCTTTTCAGGCGCATGATGCGCTCATAGGATTCTGCAATCCGTTCCTTTGAAATTTTCCCGCTGTCCACCAATACCCTGATTATTCCGTGGGCCGTTTTCACGATCTCCGGGTCATAGACCAGATTGTTTCCGAACAGCAGAATGTCAGCCCCGGCGTTGATGGCACGGCGTATGGCATCCTCGCGCCCATAAAATTCGGTAATGGCCTTCATGTTCATGTCGTCGGTGATGATCACGCCATCAAAGCCGATCTCGTCGCGCAGGATGCCTGTGATGACCTTGCTGGACAATGTGGCCGGATACCTTGGGTCGAGCTTCGCATTGAAGATATGGGCGGTCATAATCACTTTGACCGAGCCGTTTTTGACGAGCATTCGGTAAGGGATGAGTTCGGCCTCTGACCATGTGTTTGTCACATCGGTCAGGCCGAGATGACTGTCTGCACCCGCGCTGCCATGGCCGGGAAAATGTTTGAGACACCCGATGACGCCGTGATCTTGCAAGCCTTTCAGGAATATTTCATCGCATTGGGCAACACGCTCCGGGTCGGCTGAAAAGCTGCGCTCAATACCGCCGATGGCCGGGCTGTCCGGGTTGACGTTGACGTCTGCTACCGGAGCGAAGTCGAGATTGAATCCCGCCTCGGCAAGCTCCAGCCCTACAGCGTTGGCTGCGTCGGAAATGACAGTGTCACTCTGCGTTCCTAGCTCTTGAGCCGATGGTGACCCTTTGAATCCATAGGTCGGTTTGAGGCGCTGTACGCGGCCACCTTCCTGATCCACGGCTACCAAAAGTGGTGTGGTCGCATGGGATTTCAGGGAGGCAATAAGCGCCTTCACCTGTGCCGGGCTCTTTATGTTTCGCTCAGCTTTGCCGAGCTTCACGTCGTAGTCGAAAAGGATGACACCGCCGAGGTTGCGTTCGGCTATGTCGCGAACAATGGGGCTGGTTTCATCGACTTCATAGCCTCGGAATCCGGCCATGAGCATCTGGCCGATCATGGCGTCGAGGTCCGCAGCGAGAGCGCGATTCGGCAGACAGAGCAGTGTGAGGAGTATGAGCAAGGCGGCGTGTTTTTTCATTGCACCTACATATGCGGAGCGCAGTCCACATGCAAGCAGGGAAACGGTTTGCCATGGGCCGATTTTGCTTTACCATGCCCTTCATGATTGATGAACCGCGACAAAACTTTCTGCTCCGGGCGCTGAGGCCCAACTGGATGGACCTCGCCCCGCGTGTATTGGGTGAGGATGCGCCGCCTCTTGATCATCGTACCGCCAAGCTCTGGGCGCTGGTTCTCGCCTCGCGTCATATTCCGTATCGCTTGCGGCAAGTTACGCGCGGGGACGGCGGCGGGCATACCGTGCAGGTGCAGATGTGGTTTTTGGATCGCGCCGTCAGCGAAATCGAACTCTATCTGGCTGAGAATGCGCCGGGTCAGCATGCTGTCTTCCTGCCTGATCTACGGCCCGTGAGCGGTCTTGAACCGACCATAGGTGCTATGGCATTCCTTGTCCTTTTCTACTGGGTATACAACCGGACCTATCCGTCTTTGGGGCTGTATCCCAAACTCTGGCTTGATCTCGGCAGTGCTAAGGCCAGTGGCATTCTTTCCGGCGAATGGTGGCGAGTATTCACGGCGCTGACGCTGCATGGTGACGGCGCACATGTGGTCGGTAACGCGCTTATTGGCGGGGTGTTTGTCTGGCTCGCCACACGTCGATTGGGCGCGGGCCTGACTTGGCTGCTGACGATTGTCGGTGGCGGGGTAGGCAACCTGTTCAACGCCATGGCGCTGGCGGGGACGCATAATGCTATCGGATTTTCCACTGCTTCTTTTGCCGCGGCCGGGATACTGGCAGGCATCGCACCCTTTGGTGTGGGTGGGGGAAGGCACGGACTGGGGAGCGGTAACCTTTCGCAACGTATTTACGAGTTTATCAAGTCGGCCCTGATTCCCGTGGCAGCCGGACTCGGTCTGCTCGCCATGCTTGGGGCTGGTGAAAATACGGACCTTGGCGCACATCTTTTCGGCTTTTTGTCGGGCTTGACGCTCGGGCTGCTGACTGGCCTTGCCACCACCCGCCTTGGGTTGCCTGAGAAGCGGGCGGACGAGTGCCTTTTTGGCGTGGCCATGGCAATACCCGTCTTTGCCTGGATGTATGGATGGTTGGCATGACTGTGGGCCTATGCTAGTGTCCGCCCAAGTGCTGACAACGAATTATTCAGGAGACACACGTGGTTGAACCCGTCATTTCCATCGAGAACTTATTTTTCTCATTTGAGGGCGTTCCCATTTTGGAGGACGTTTCTCTGACTGTAGAGCAGGGTGATTTTCTGGCCGTCCTTGGCCCCAATGGCGGTGGTAAGTCCACGCTTCTCAAGCTGCTGCTTGGTCTGATTAAGCCCGCCAGCGGCACTATCAAAGTTCTCGGTCAGGCACCGGGGCATGCGGGTGGGCGTATCGGGTATCTGCCGCAGCACACACATGTTTCCACATCATTTCCCATCACCGTTCTTGAAGCGGTACACATGGGCACGGTCCGGCCCGGTTTTCGCGGCATCGCGGGCTTGGCCCGAACGTCCCGCGAAACAGAGAAGGCTCGCGAGGCGCTGGAGCGGGTCAACATGCTTGATCACGCCAAACGCGGTTTGGCTGCTCTTTCCGGTGGTCAGAAGCAGCGTGTGTTCATCGCTCGCGCCCTTGTCAGCGACCCGGAATTATTGCTGCTTGATGAGCCCACGGCCAGTGTGGATTCGGCCAGTCGCAGTTCCCTTTTCTCTTTGCTTACCGAGCTCAATGAAGAAATGACCGTTGTCATGGTCAGCCATGATATTTCGTCCCTTGTGTCCGGGGTCAAGTCCGTGGCCTGCGTCAACCGCAGTCTGCATTTCCACGAAGCGCCGGAGCTCACTGGCGAGATGCTCCAGCTGAGCTACGGCGGCGAGGGTGACAACACCTGTCCCGTAGAACTCGTTACCCACGGCACGGTGCCGCACCGGGTTCTTGGTCTCCATACAGAGGATTTACAGGGAGACGGCCAAAGCGGCGAGGACGAGTCATGATGGAAGTTTTACAATTCGAATTTATGCAGAACGCGCTTATGGCCGGGCTGCTTGCCAGTCTTATTTGCGGCATCATCGGCACGTTGGTGGTGGTGAATCGCATCGTGTTCATTTCGGGCGGCATTGCCCATGCGTCGTACGGTGGCGTGGGACTCGCATTTTACCTCGGTCTGCCCGTGCTTCCGGTGACGACCGCGTTCACTGTTTTTGCTGCGCTGATTATGGCGTCTGTCACGCTCCGTGCTCGTGAGCGAGCGGACACTGTTATCGGTGTTATCTGGGCTGCTGGCATGGCGTTGGGGATCATTTTGTTGGACATCACCCCGGGGTACAACGTTGATCTTATGAGCTATCTTTTTGGCTCGATTCTCGCTGTTCCGCGTTCGGATATCTGGCTCATGGTTGGGCTGGCGGCTCTTGTTTTTGTGATCATTATTGCTTTTTATCGGGGCTTTTTGGTCATGTCGTTTGATGAGGAGTTCGCCCGTAGTCGAGGTGTGCCTGTCGATTTTCTTTATTTTCTGTTGATCACCATGATTGGGTTGAGTGTTGTCATGGTTATTCGTGTGGTTGGGCTTATTCTTGTTATTGCGTTGTTGACGATACCTCCGTTTATTGCGGAGAGGTATTCTCGTTCTTTGGATACTATGATGATCGTGTCTACCTTGCTCAGTGCTGCTTTTACGGTCACTGGGTTGGCCCTTTCTTATATTACGGATATTACGTCGGGTGCGGCTATCATTGCTGTTGCGTCCGTATGTTTCTTTCTGTCTTTTTTGCTGCCGTGTAAGAAGAATGGGTAGTGGGGAGAAGAGGGAAGGGAGCCGCCTTTGGCGGGATGGGGAATGTGAGGGGAAGAGTCTTAGATACATCATTCGTAGCGCGTCCGCGGTGAAGGCTCAGCGGGGTATCGTTTAATCGTGTTTCGCCTTTACGGCGAGGCGCTTTTTGCCAAAAGAGCAGCAAAAAGGGCCCAAAAAATGCCCTTCAGAACGATAGCTTTTCCGCCCGGCATTAGCAGATCAAGAATCTGATCAAAGCAGCGGAGGCTCCCCCGTCGAAGTGTGAGACGCCGTGCAAATCAATGAAATCGCGGGCCGTCCAAGGTCTTGCTAATCCCGGCCACAAAGCCGCCTCCACTCCTTTGTCAGCTTCTAAGCCTTGCTAATAAGGGCTGGGTTGGGGCGTTGGGTTGGGGAATTAGTGTTGTTTCACTAATTCCTCGAAAAGAAGTGGAGATCATAATTAGGGAGGTGTCCCCCTAACCCTTTTGATATCTCCACATTTGGAGTTGAAATAAGAAAGGGGTTGTCATGATGACAACCCCTTGAAATGAAATAGGCCACCGGGTGGGTGACCAACTATCCTATTTAAATGAAATAGCTAGATGTGAAACGCTGTCTGCACTTATGAGAGGTGATTTTGCTGCCTTTTTTCGGAAGTCTTGAATAACTTCATTCAGTTCGTCAGGGGACATGTCTGGCCCGTGCAGGAAGTCACAATACTCATAATATGTGTTCAAAAGATCGTTAATGGCTTTATCGCTTTCAGCGCAGAAAAGTCGAGTAATGTTGTGACGTTCACGTTCAACAAACTCCATATCCTCATCTGCTAACTTGCCTTCTCCAAATAACATTGCAAATTGTAAGCTGCTTAATGCGCTTTCTGCCTTCCTCTTGAACTTGACGTCTTTGTCGTTCACTTCACTTTCAAGAATATGAGTTTGACGTTTGAGCAGTATGAATGTGAGCACCGCCATTGAAACAGTGCCAAGAGCGAAAAACAGGTTAATGATGTCACCAACCGAGACAGAGCAAATCCATTGCTTGAACGATGTCGCTTCCCATACAGTCATAAAGCCCCCTTGAATCTCGAGGATTATATGCCAACCTACTAGTTAAGGGAAGAGGTGTCTGGAAGAATTAGGGGGACAGCTACCTAACTAATGTATTCGTTTACCTTCCCACACAAAGACCCACCCCAGCCCTTATTTGCAAAGCCTTAGAAGCTGACCAAGCAGTGGGGGCGGCTTTACTCCCGAAATACGCACGACCTTGGACGGCCCACAATTCTATTGATTTGCACAACGTCCCACACTCCGACGGTGGAGCCGCCGCTGCTTGGATCAGATTCTTAGCGGCAAATACCAGGCGGCCGAGCTAGCTCTTAAAAGCCGACATTTTTTTGCTACTTTTTTTGTGGCGGCTCAGCCAAAAAAAGTCGGCCCGGCTGGCAGGCCATGGAAGGAGTCATCGACTGAAGTAGCTCAGTCTTGAGCTATCACCTAATTCCCCACCCCGCCGAAGGCGGCTCCCTTCTATTCTCTTCTTCTTTTTTTCTTTCCCCGCCCCTCTCCTTCACTATTCACAAATAATCATTGTCTTTCCTCTTCTCCCTTCAGTATGTTCTACTCGTTGGACTACAGTCCTCCAAATACCGAAATTCTTGCAGGAGACATGATGGCGCAGCCAATTAAAGTACTCGTCCTCGACCATTATAAAATGGCTGATTTTTATAAATATTTCCGCGATAATAAAGCTTATTCCTTCGAAGTCACGACCGCCCTCCATAAGTGTTTCATACACCTCGCCACCGAAAAACCCGATGTCATGGTGCTGCCCTTTATTGGCAATGAAAATGAGCCGGAACAGGATATCCTCACCATTGCCAAGACCAATAAGATTCCGTTCATAATTATTAGCCGAGACGCCACCCAGGAGAAGGTGATCAAATCGGTTCGTAATGGCGCAATGGATTTTGTTTTATCTTCGATCAATAAACATACATTCCTGAAAAAAATACGCAAAGTACTCACC
>JAFLJT010000005.1 GCA_022712855.1 Pseudodesulfovibrio sp.
CCAGTGTGCCCGAAAACTTGGTCGGCTTGCCCATGCCGCCCGGATCGTTGGCGTAGGTATACCAATCCGGCTCCATGTCGATGGAGAGGGTAATAACGGCTACGTCGTTATTTAATTTATACGCGCTGATCGGCGTGCTCATGGGCACGTGTTTCGGCGTAATCTGGGCGTATGAAGTGCTGCAAACTACCAGGAGAAAAAGTATGGTAAACAGCGTGCTAATTGGCTTGGTTATGCGCATATGGAGCCTGTTTTAAAAAAGTGGGATTTTGTGGTTGACATTTTCGGGCCTGACTAATAGTTATTCACTCCGTTGAGCGACAACGCACAACACGAGTGGGACACTAGCTCAATTGGCAGAGCAGCGGACTCTTAATCCGGAGGTTCAAGGTTCGATTCCTTGGTGTCCCACCACTCAGTAAATTCAAGGGCTTAGAGACTTTTTATAAGGTTTCTCAGCCCTTTTTTTGCGTCCAACTTCCATCTTTACCCCTCATTGGCCCCTCGGTGGGGCGAGCTTGTTACGATATGAAAGTATCCGAGCTGAGTGCCTTGGTCAACGGATTGAGACATCTTGACCTTCTTGCACCTCGCAGCATCAAACCGACATGCCCGCCGCGTCAGCGGGGGGCGACCGCATCTGGTCACCCCTCTTCTCTCTCCCCCCTCCCCCCTTACCCTAAAGATACGGTCAAAAGGTCCAAAGGGCAGCCTGAGGTGTCTCTATATCGTTTTGGGTCCTCCTACGCCTCTTACGTATACGGGTGCTATCGAGCGCGTTCCTTCTGCATTCTTAAGTTGGTAATTTTCTTACAATTTTACAACTCGTGCATAGGGGGTGGCCTCTGTGATTAGGACCGCCGAAGACATCAAAAAAGAGGTTGAGGCCGAGCGTGAGCGAGAGGGTGAGGTCAACAAACAGGAAGCTCAGGTCGAGAAAGCTAAACAGCAAGAGAATCGTTTGAAGGGAGGCCGGTTGGTTGAGCGGAAGTTCTTATACAAGTGCTTCCGTCGGGGCGGCGTTGGTGACGGCGAGCTGGCCGCGCAGCTTCTCAAAGACACGTTCTTCCATGACAACTTTCCCAAGGGAGGACAGTGGTATCAATACAACTGCACTCACTGGCTCAAAGACATCAATCGCAATGTTGAACGGGCCGCGGATATGGTCCCGATGGAGTATGAGAAAGAAGGGCGCTATCTCCGAATTCTAGCCGGAGGCTTGCCGAATGATTCTGACATAGAAGCCGATACAGAAAAGAAGCTGTCGAAAGCCGAGGCCAAAAGGAAGAATCAGCAGAAGCGAACCAAGTGGACGAAGCTATCCAAGGCCATGCTCAAGAAGGCAACTTCGCTGCGAGAGAACCGAGCCATCAACAATACCCTGAAAAGTTCCAGCGCAGGTGATGATTCCCTCGGCATGAATGGGGCCGATATCATCGAACCACCGTTGCTGTTGCCTTGCGTCAACACCATCCTCGATCTGCGGAACGGTAAGGAGTACAGCGCCACGCCCTGGAAAGATTTGTATTTCCGGCGTCGGAGTCCTGTTGAATGGAAGGGATATCATGAGCCAGCGCCTCTTTGGGAGAAGACTCTTGATCAAGTTACCTGCGGACGTAAAGACCTGCGGGTATATCTTGAATATGTTTTAGGCTTTGCTCTGACTGGGTTGCAGACCAAGAATCTATTCTGTTTTTACGGACCGCATGGGGATAACGGGAAGACTATCATCTCCGAAGTGGTGGACATGATCCTTGGCGACTTTGCCAGTACGGTGCCAGTCGAGATGCTCCTGGAAGAGAAGTTCACCAAGTCGGCATCCGGGCCGCGAGAAGACTTGCTTCAGCTACAGAATAGAAGGCTGGTGACCACTTCGGAAGCCGAATCAAAGCAATACTTTTCGATGTCAAAGATCAAACAGATGACCTCGGACGGTGACAAGATCAAAGCGAGAGGTGTCAGCGAAAAGCATTCTGTGCAATTCGAGCAGACCCACACATTTATCCTTCACACAAATAACATCCCTCAGATCAGGGAGGCGGACAATGCCTTCCTCAAGCGTTTGGTCCTCATACCATTTGAGGCAAGATACTCTGCCGATGAATCCGAAGTAGACGAAGCCAATCATATCTACCCCATGATTCCAAAGCGGAAACTCATGGATGGATTCCGAGATGAGCTACCCGGTATTCTCGCGCACCTGGTCAGGTGCGCCGTGAAGGCTGTTGAGCTGGGGCGTATGCCCAAACCGCCGCAGTGCGTTGTGCGAGAAGTGGACGAATATAGGGAAGCCCAGGACGTCTACATTTCATTTTTTAAAGAGCGTTGTGATCCCGATCCAAACCATAGAGAGCAGGCCAAGTGGCTCTATCTCGCTTGGAAGAAAGCTTACATGGAAGAGAATGAACTGGATAACGATGAGTATGTGAAAACACAGAACACCGTCGGAAAGGAGTTGAAGACCCGACCGGACATCAAACGCATAGCAAAGGAAGATTCCAAGACCGGAACTGTCATGTACCAAGGGTGGAGAATCAAAGACGAATTCCGCGCCGAAGGCGATCCGAGTCTGCCCCAGTTGAGCTTTTGACCTTCTTGAACTCTCTGGACCTAGCACTGAGTGAAGGTCAAATCGAAAAAGTTCAATGTTATCACTGTGTCTGTATGTCTTCTTTCTCTCTCTTGACCTTTTTGACCTTTTGAAGATTAAATTATGAAAAAGAATAAAAAGAATAAAAAAGAATATGTAGAAAAATACATATTGTTCTGTTCTGACCAAACACCCCGTATTTTGGTCCAGAAGGTCCAGAGCTTCTACAACTCTCTGAAATCTTTACGCTTGACAATATTTGACACCCTTTTTCTAGAAGTCAAAAGGGTCCAGCCCAACTCCAAGTTTATGTTTCTCATTTTGGAAGCCCTTATAGGGCAAGGGGGGGGCGATGGGATTTGCTCTTGATAGGCTCGGTTCGGCTGAATGTCGTCGAGTTTTTGAGGCCCTAGTAGGTGATGTCCGTGAGCAGGGGGCTACGCTGTGGTCGGATTGTCCATATGGTCATGAGTCCTCGAAAGATAAAACAGCCTCACGCTATAAGTACGAAGAGGATCAGTGGAAGTGTTATTCCTGCAGTGGGTATGGCGACCTCATTACCATTTTCGCTATCGTCAATGGCTTGGAACCAGGTTCTCCGGAAGCTTTTCGAGCCTTTGCCACTGAGTTCGTGCCTGGATGGGAAGCGGATGCAACCGTTCCTGCTCGTCGCAAGATAGCCCCAAAGCCCCAACCTGATTGGCATGGTGCGCCGCCGGATATGCCTCCGCTTCTTTGGTCCAGTAAGGCTGGGGAGTTTGTGGACTCCTGCGCCGCCGCTCTCTCCGATTCCAAGGAAGCAAAGATTCATCTTTCCGATCACGGCATCAACCTTGCTATCGCCCAAAGATATGGCCTCGGGTGGAATGATCACGATCGTTACCGCCCTGTTACGTCCTGGGGTTTGCCTTTTGAGAAAGGGGCCAACGGCGAGCGAAAGATATGGCTGCCTAAAGGGTTAATCATCCCGACATATTTCAATGGTCATGTGGTCAAGATAAAGGTGCGTCGGAGCGGATATGAGACAGGCCCGGAACAATGGCGGAAGCATAAGTACTGGGAGGCTCTGGGTGGGAGCAAGTTAATCTACGTGGTCCTTGGAGATCCGGAAAAGGTTCGGGTGTGGATCAACGTGGAGACTGAGCGCGACGCATTCACTGTCATGCGTGCCATTTCCATGTTGCCTTGGGCTGATCATATTGGAGCCATTGCAACATGCGGCTCCGGCAAGCGCCCTGATGCCCAGACTGAAAAGTATCTGCGCCGTGCAGCCTTGATCCTCAACGCCCTGGATACTGATAACTCTGGCCGTGAAAACTCTTTCAAGTTTTGGTCGCGGGAATTCCCGAACTCACTACGCTGGCCGGTACCGATCCGGTACGGCAAGGATGTAGGCGATGCCGTCATGCCTTTTCGTTTTGAGCGTTTGAACAGTGTCGCTGCATTGGATCGCTTCGATTGGATGATCATGAACAGCATGTACCTGGACATCGCGGCATGGATCGAGGCCGGGCTGCCTTACCATGTGCGCCGAGAGTTGGACGCTTTGATTACAGTTTCAACACCTCCTTCGACTCCATCTCAAGCCGTCGAACCTGCCCCGGAAAAACCCCACTTCGACCAAGTGCTCGATATGTTCGAGAGCACGCCGCTCTGGCAAGCCGAATTGGCCTCCTTTCGGGACCATCTCCAGGCTAATAAATTGCGTGTTTTCATGGGCCAGGGCGGTCGGCCTTGGGTCGGGTGTGTGGATGAATCTCGATACAACGACAGGGCTGTGGCTGTGGTTGTGACTGAAACCCGCGAGCGCTTCCATTCGTGGCGGGTCCTTGATGAACATATCGGAGAAGGCTCCCTGGAGGATATCATGATCGGCTATTTCAGTGATCACCTGGAGGTTCGCGGATGACCAAGAAAGAGAAGAAGCAGCCCATCTGGTTTAAGACGATCCGGCAAGTTCATCAGTATTTGACCTGCCCTATCGGTGAAGAGTTCATGTGGGGCAATGGTGAGACCTCAATCAAGGATAAGGGCATTGTCTACAAGGTAGCAGAGAAGACTATCTATAATCATGTGGATGACACGGATGGGAATGAGAAGCTCAGGCGGAACAAAGCTAGGACTTTTGCCAAACGGACCGTGGATATTTATGCCAAGACTCATATCTCCAAGGTCGTGGTCGATGCCGATCCTGCCGAAGAGGGTGAAGCTGAGATGACCGGTAATCAAGGTGTGGCAGCCGCACGAATGGAAGCGGATACAGATGCCAAGCGTGCCACGGCGCGGCTTAAGGAGTTGGAGTTAAAAGAGAGGTTAGGCCAGACCGTGTCCACGGCAGCCGCTGAGCGCGAGGCTGGAGAGAAAGCTCAGGCGCTTAAGCTATATCTTTCTCCCCTCATGCGCGATTTAGCACCGGAACTACTTTCCTACGTCGGTGGCGACATAAAGGTTGCACGGGAAATAATCGAAATTGTCGGCGGGGACGAAGAAATGGCGGAGAGGTTGTCTGGCTTTATCTATAGTCGGCGGCCTCTATTACTTGATTCATTCCAACGGCGTCTTAAGGAGGCGTTGAGCATTTATGCTAGAGGCGAGTGGTTTTCCGATGAAATGCGCGAGGCTTGGGAAAAGCTCGCGAAGTATCGCAAAGAAACCGAGGTGGGCAAAATGATGGAGTTGGTGTCCCTAGTCGATGGTGACCCTGCGAAGCTGGCAGTGGCTTTGGAACGTTTCGAGGTCTGTGAGAGGGATTTACTGTGACGCATAATCTTCCTCCTTTCAAGTTGTACGATGGCGAACGCCAAGTGCTCGAATCTCGTCCTTGGATTCCCACTTCCGAATTCGCAGAGAAGCATTTCAAGTTGGTGACCGGGCCATACAAGGGGCAGTTCTATAAGCTCGACCATAATCCAGTGGGCAAGATGGTTATGGATTTATGGGATGATCCTCTTTTGCAAAATCTAATGTGGGGCGGCCCGTCTCAGGTGTCAGGTAAAACCACGACTGCCTACGCTTGCCTTGCCTCGGAAATGTACCGGGAGCCATGCTCCGCTGCCATTGGCATGCCTGATGAAGGCACCAAGAAGCGGATTTTTAAAGAAAAGATAGGCCCTCATTTCATGGCGTCTCCGGTTTTGAAGAAGATGCTCTCGGAGGTTGATAAGGCTATCCAAAGCACTCAGATTCTGACCAAGTTTGGGGCGGTTTATGGCATGCATGCAGGGTCGGATGCCTCGGCCTCTTCCATTTCACCGAAGATTGTGTTGGTGGATGAGGAGGACGCTTATCAGGATATTATGGCTGCTCCGCGTATGGTCGAGAGAAATGAGTCTTGGGACGAGGAAGCTAAGACTATGCGCGTCTCCAAGATTCGGGGACACGAAAGGAAATCCTCCCTTTGGCAGGCCATGAAAGAGTTGGCCCAAGTTATCTATCAGCCTCGCGCTTGTTGTCCTAACTGCGGGACGTTGCAGTACATGGATTTCAGGCAAATCAAGGTGCCGGGCAGGATGCGCGATCCCAAACTTATTTTAAGTGAGCGTGCAGCTCGGTTCCACTGCATTCATTGCGATTTTAAATGGGACGATCACCACCGGAACATAGCTGTACAGCGGGGAGACTTACATGCTGACGTTTCGGTTAAGAACCCTACTTCAGTGGGGGTGATCACTCCATCTTGGGTGTTCTCCGGAATGTCCCTATCCAAGGTTATGGCCGACTGGTTTATCGCCCTGTCCAAGGGAACTCCGAAGGCTATGGAGTGGTTCGACAATTCCCATGCTTGTAAGCCGTACAAAGTGGTCACTGTCCAAACTAAGGAAGAGCAAATCAAGGCCATGGTCCGCCACGATCGGCCACCTATGGAGGTCCCTGCAGAGGCCCTCGCTCTGACTATGGGCGTGGACTCCCAGCAGAACAGCTTCTTTTTCGTGGTTCGTGCTTGGGCTAGGTCGGGTGAGTCGTGGCTCATTGAATATGGTGAACTGCTAACTGAGGCCGACGTGGAGCAGCAGCTCGATGTGGTTTACCCAGTTGAAGGTCGGACCGATGTGGTCATGCCCCTTTGGAGGGAGAGCATCGACATCGGTGGAACCAAAGACAAAAAACACCCGGAAAAGAAATCAAGAACTCTTCAAGTAAAGCTGATGGTGAGACGGCTTGACCGTGATGATTTTTGGGCCATCAAAGGAGCGAGCCGAGCGCAGGAAATGACGGTCAGGCGTTCAGATATGACGGTGGATAAAGACATGCCCAAGGAGTATCGGGAGATCATGACGCTCCTGACCTTGGACACGGAAGACCTCAAGGACCTAATTTTTCTTAATCGTCTGGAGCCCGATTCAGTGCAACCTATGTGGCTCCACCGGGATACCGGAGACGACTATTTCAAGCAGATGTCCAACGAAGAGCGAGACGAAGATGGCAAGTGGGTCGAGAAGGGTGCCAACCACCTCCTCGATTGCGAGGTATACGCAGCGGCCTGCGCTCACCCCGATTGGACGCCAGCTCTCCAGCTCCTGCCAGAACCGATGTATCGAAGAGTGGCCCCGACAAGTCCCCCACGGTCTTCCCGATCCGGGCAAGGTGGCATGGGCGGTGGCTTGGTTACTAACCCATTCTATGGAGGATAGGGCGGATGCTGATCAAAAATTATCCTATTGAAACGATCAAGGCCATCCTTACCGAAAGCAAAGAGAAAACGGCTGTGGACTATAGCCCGAAGAATGGTGGAGTTTGTCCTTTGTGTGGTCAGAAAAAGTGCTCTATTAAGAATGTGGGGAAGTGGTCTGGGTCAGTTCGAGAGAGATATCATAGCTGTTTCCAGTGTAATCACTCGTTCAAAAGCGTGGAAATGGACTCCTGATGTGAAGGGCTTTTGTTGCGGTTGGACCGCATGTTGCAATTATATAAAGAAGCATCACGAGCGGGCGGCAAATTGTCGCCCGTTTTTTTGTGCCTGAAAAATAGAAGATTTCTATGAGTAGAGGTTCTCTACCCATAGAAATCTTCTACGTACAGCGCCCTTGATCCTCCGGTAAACAGAACTCACATTTACCGAGAAAACCGGATGGAGACGAGGATGCCGACTGAAAAATTAGATCAAATTGCCCGAGACGAAGCTCTCGCCAATGCGATGGAAGCTGAAGAGTATGAGCAAGATGGGCGTAGCGCAAAGCGTGACCCCGACAAGCTGATGCGTGTTCGTGAGCAGCTCAATGCGGAAGAGCGTGTCGCGACACAGGGCAATGTCTTCCAGCGTGGAGGCATCCTCGTCTCCAGGCGAGGTTAAGGATGAGTTTCCGAAATCTCACTTCATACGGTTCCCGTTCGCGGGGCCGTCATGTCGTTCGTTCTGCGGCGTCCAAAGCAGGCCCCCTTTCCGGTTGGCAGCATTCAATAGTTTCCCGAGCTGTCGCGGAGCGGCAACGCCTCGAAGTTTCCAATCGTGCTCTTGATCTCTACACCAATGATGCTGTGGCTCATGGTGTTTTGGAGGCGCTGGTCGTCGAAACAATAGGCACCGGCATAACGGCTTCCCCTTCCACCAGACATGAGCGTCTGGGCCGGGATGGCAAGTGGGGTGACAATTACAAAGCGGCAGCATTCCGTTGCTGGGAAGGGCATGGCCTCGACTTCCGTAATTTTTGTGACGCCACGGAACGGCAGAATATGTACGGGCTGCAGTCGCTGGCCTATTTTACCTGGAAACTGTCCGGCATCGGTATGTTCCAGAAGATATTTATAAAAGGGCCGGGCCGGACTCTGTCACAGGCAACTCTGCCAATTGATCCGGAACGGCTCGCAACTCCTTTCAATCGGATGTCGGCTGAAATTTATGATGGTATTGAAGTCGATTCCAACGGCGCTCCTATTGCAACTTGGTTTCGCAAACCTGGAGTAACGTCTGCTCAGCCTTCCATGCACCAGATGGAGCGCTTTGAGGTGAAGGACAAGGAAACGGGTCTGCCTCGTATCTACCTTGTCTGTGATGTTCGCAACATTGCCGAGTATCGTCAGGATTCCATTCTTGGAACCATCGCTCCCGAAATCTATTTTCGCAAGGACATGCAGCTCGCGGCCCTCATGGGTCAAGCTATTCGGAATAATTTTGTGGCCTTTGTCCAGGATTATAGTGTCGGCAATATCTCCAAAGACACGCCGTGGCAGGATCGCATTCATGAGACTTCCAAGGGAACCGTCCTCATGGGTGGAGCAAAAGAGAAACCTACTTTTTATAACCACAGTGCAAGCTCTATCGGGCTGAATGAAGTCTCTGATGCGGTGTGTGGGGATATCGGCATCGGCATTGGGCGAGGTGGAGAGAGCGTCAAGCGGGAGTACAATAAGTCCTATACCGCCGCCAAAGCAAATATGGAGAAGGCTGAACAGTTTTGTAACTACGAGCGCGATATCGTCATGAACAACCGATTTTGCCAGCCGGAATATGCGTGGGTTCAGTACGAGTCCGTGTTGCGTGGCAATTTGCCGAATGTGAACAAAAAACAATTTCTTGAAAACCTCTACGAGTACACCCGTTGTACTCATCTCGCTCAACCAACGATCTACCTCGACAAGGAAAAAATCTCCAAGGCCAACGCCCGCGATCGTCGAAACGGCCTCCTACTCATGGAAGAGGTGTGGGGCGAGAAGGGGATGTCTTACAGAGAGGCGATGACCCGCTACGCCGAAGAAATCAAGTTCATCAAGGAGCTGGGTGAGAAAGAAGGTGTTGACCTCCTCGCCATGCTCTTCGGCGACGAGTTGCAGGAAAGCGAACCGCAGGAAAACGAATCAACCAACGACGGAGACAAAGACAATGAGTGATCGTGCAGCGAATCTGTTGGCAGGTCAGTTCTGGGCAATAGCTCCGGACAAACTTGAAGCCATAGCGGCCTTGACTGAAAGCCTTCTCCTTGGACGGCGTGGCGATGTTTCTGTTTTTGACAAGACTGCTGGTGATGAGCCTGGGTTCAGTTCCTATCAGGAAGTGGATGGCATTGCCGTTATCAGTGTTGACGGTGTCATCGCATTTCGCATGAACATGTTCGAGGCATTCTCCGGTGGCACAAGCACTGAGATCATCGGCAAGCGCGTTCGGAAGGCTGCAAGCAATCCCCAAATCAAGGCCATCATTCTGGATGTGGATTCTCCCGGTGGAACGGTCGGCGGGCTTTGTGACTTGTCCGAAGAAATTAGGCAGGCCGCCAAGGTCAAGCCTGTCATCTCGTGGACTGGTCGCCAGATGTGCTCCGGTGCGTACTGGCTCGGCTCGGCTGCAACCGAAATAATGTGCTCGCCTGATGCCGCTGTCGGCTCGGTGGGCGTTGCGTTCGTGCATCACGACCAGTCAATGAAAGACGTTCAAGACGGCATCAAGCGCACCATCCTCTCCGCTGGAAAATACAAGCGCTTGGCTAACGATGCGGAACCTCTCAGCGAAGAAGGCCAGGCATACCTTCAAGGGCAAATCGACGATTTCTTCACAATTTTCGTGGACGACGTCGCGGCCAACCGAGGCATGTCCGTTGAAGACGTGCTCGACAAGCTGGCCGATGGCTCCGTCCATATTGGCGAAAAAGCCCTCAAACAGGGCTTCGTTCATTCTGTTGGCGGTAAGGCTCTCGCATTTCAGCGGGCGCTGGAACTCGCCGAAACATTCAACCAGGAGGCTAATGTGAAGCCCACCGGAAATGATTCCGCTGGTACCGACGCCTGTGGAGGCGACTCCGGTGCCCTGGAAATCTCGGCTTTGACCGCTGAGATATTGGCAAAGGAAAACCCTGAACTGATGGCAGAAATCAAAGCCGAAGGCGTTGTCGCAGGTGTCGATCAGGAGCGTGCGCGTGTTCTCGACGTACTTACCGTCGAAGGTGACAAGGAGTTGACACTCGCAGCTATCAAGGACGGAACCGACAAGGGAGCTTTTCTCCAGACCGTTCTGGATGCGACACGCGAAGGCCAGGTCTCTGACCTGACCAATTTCGAGGCGAGCCTTAGCAGCTCCGCAGGCAGTTCCGCTGCCGGGACTGATCAATCTAGCCCGGTTGAAGCTGCTGTCGAGCGTATGAAAGCCCACGTCATGGGCAAAAAATAAGGGGGTCCGGATATGGTCCAGAACTACTCTGGCAGCGTCTCTGAAGAGACCATTCGTTTCGTGGGTGAGCATCACCCGATCCAGCGTGGCATCACGCTCAAGTCTACAGGCTCCGACGTTGAACTCAAGGCAGGCACTGTCCTTGCCATGATCACCGCCGAAAGCAAGTACGTCGTTTTGAATCCGGCCGCTTCTGATGGGTCTGAGAATGCCAAGCGCATCCTCTCCGAGACCATGTTCGTGGCCGCTGCAGGCGACGAACCGTCCGTGGTCTACGTCCATGGTGAGTTCTATGATTCCGGGCTGACCTGGCCCGATGGCATTTCCGCCGCAGACAAACAGACCGCCATCGATGCCCTGAATATTCAGGGCGTCTACGTGGTGTAAGGGGGATTTTATATGTCTCTTGAAAACAACCTTCCCGCTGCGTTTGACACGCGGGCCATGCTGGAAGTCGTGGAGGTAATTCCCCCGGCTCCGGGTATGTTCAAGGAATTGTTCTTCACTACCCGCAACGTCCACGAGACCGAGAAGGTCGAGATCGAGCTGGTCCGCAAGGGTAAAAAGATTTTTGCTTTTGTTACCAACGTCGAAGGTGGCAAGCTCGTGGACCGCAGCCGTCGCTCGAAGCAGACGCACGCTTGCCCCCGCTTGCGTCCGAAGGACGTTTTCGGTGCGCCTGAGCTGCTGAACAGAACTGCTCCTGGCGAGAGTCCCTATATCAACAACCCCAACGCCCTTACTCCCGAGCAGCGAGTCGAGAAGAAAATCGTTGAGCAGCTTATTGAGTTCGACGAAGGCGTGGAACGCACCATCGAGTGGATGTGCTCCAAGATCGCTACCACTGGCAAGCTGGTTGTTACACAGGACAACATCTCTTTCGAGATCGATTTCCTCATGCCCGACGGTAACAGGGTCGTTTTGACCGGTGACGCCCTGTGGTCCGCCGCCGGAATGACCATCTTCAAGGCCATTGCTCAATTTGAAGACTGGGCCACGAACTTGATCGGCGAAAATTCCGGCCTGCCTGCCGACATTTTGATGCTCGGTACCAACGCCTGGAACGCGCTGTTTGGCATGGATGGATTTCTCGACCTGCTGGACAACCGGCGTATCGACCTGGGCCATCTGTCGCCCATGATTGCCAAGTCCTACAAGGGAACTATTGGCGGCCTCGACATCTACGTCAACTCCGACAAGTACGAGGATGATGACGGCAATATGCAGCCCCTGTTGCATCCTGACTACGCGCTCATGGGGTCCAGCCTGTGCGGAGCCTCCATCGAGTTCGGTCTGCCGCAGGATCTCGATCACCAGGGTCCCATGGAGTTTTTCGCAAAGTCTTATATCGAGAAGGACCCGTCCAAGCTGATGTTGGTCGGTGAGTCCGATCCGTTGCCCAACCCCAAGAACTCCGGCGCATTTTGTTACATCAAGGTCCTGTAGGAGGTCTATCATGAGTAAGAAAAAAGTGAAGATTCAGCTCTCCTGCACCTACGGCGACAAGAAGTCCGGCGATATCATTTCCGTGGATGAAGAAGTCGCCAAGGAAATGTTCGATCAGGGCATGGCGGTCAAGCCTCCCAAGAATGTTGCTCCGGCAGCATCTGGTTCCGGCGACACCGCGCAGCTTAAAACCGACCTGCAGGGCGAGAAGGACAAGGTGGTTGGTCTTGAGAAGGACCTGCAGGCCGAGAAGGACAAGGTGGTTGGTCTTGAGAAGGCCACCACGGTTCATGAAGGCACCATTGAGACCCTGGGTGAACGCATCGAGAACGGCGGCAACGCCTTCGACGCGATGACCAAGTCCATTCTGGAACTCGACTTCAAGGCAGACGACCTTCCCGCCAAGGTGGAAGCGCTCCAGAAGTTTCTGGGCAAACCTGCCAAGGGCAAGGCTTCCAAAAAGTAAGCGATAAGCATCAACCTCCCCCCAGTACGCGGCCCGGCCCCTGGCCTATGCCGGACGGGCCGCGTCAGGGGCAGCAAACAAAGGATAATCGATGGCTCTCAAAGACGTCATAAACCGGGATGTTTCGTCCGACCTGTTCTTCCGCGATTCCAGCGAGAAGATGGTCATTGATGGCGTGTCTCTGGATGTTGACGAGCGCGATGAGGGCACCGGAGAGAGCGGTAATCGTAAGGGTGTCTCTGTTCAGGTGAAGACTTTCTACTGGCGAAATGCCGAATTATCAAAGCCGAAGCCGAGGCAGAAGATGGAAATCAACGGGGTCAAGTGGATTGTCTCCAAATCTGAAGACAAGTCCGGCCTGGTCAAAGCTCAGATGTATCGGGAGCTGTCATAATGCATAGAGGCAATCTTGTTCTGCTTGATATCGATAATGCCGAGGTAGTGCTTGAATCTATGCTCGGTGTTTTGTCCAAGGTTGAGTTGGGTTTCGAAAAAGCGGGTACTCGCGCAATCAATAAGGTTCTTCCTTATGGAGGAAGGCAGGCGGCCCGAATGGTTTCCGGCGAGTTCAATCTTCCTCAACGCGAAGTTATGGACCAGCTCACAATCCATCGTGCGACATATTCCAACGTGAAAGGTGAACTCAATTTTACAGGCCGTGGTTCGTTGCCGTTGATTCGATATGCGATGGGGTCGAAAGAACCCATCGCGACCATGCCTTCTTGGTATCACACGCCAGAGGAAGAACGTGCTCCCGGTGTCGTGGTCAAGGTTAAGAGGGTTACTGGTGTTTCGGTTCTTAATTCCGCATTCATAGCCAAGATGGACTCTGGTCATGTCGGGGTATTTACCCGCAAAGATCAAAGCGATTGGAATTCTCCCATCACAGAGCTGTATGGAACCACATACCTAGCCTACCTCCAAGAAGACCTCATCGCCGACGAACTGGAAGAAAAGGTATCTGAGCGATTTGAGCATAACCTTGAGCGCGAGGCTGCATACGTTCTCCACGAGGCGGGACTGCGATGACACCTCTGCTTATTCAAGACGCACTTATCTCTTTCTTGGAAAAACACCTCGCCGATTTTCTCATGGATCGTCCCGGCAAGTCCCCCGGCCCCCCCTCTATTTTTCGGGAGGCACTCCCGTCCTCAGTCGAGGACAAGGAGGCATATCCGTTCATTATCGTCCGTTGGGAGGAAAGCGAAGACTCCGGCGACGATGACGATTCCTTTGAGACATTTTCCCTGATCATTGGTGTTTTTGGTGACGACGAGGAAGATGGAGAGCACGCGGCATCCGTGTCCGGACAATGGGCCATGGTCGTGTCTACCCGTCTTCGTTTGCTTCTTAACCAAAATCGAATTTTAGCAAAAAAGTATGAGCTGCAGTTTCCGCTGCGCTCAAAGAAACCCCGCCAGGAGAAACAGCAGAATCGCTATCACCTGGCAACCATAACAACCAAGTGGAGTGCCCCGGCTCTCCAACAAACTCTGGAGGCTTAAATGGCTGACAAGACACCCGTCGCCCAGAAAGAGGCGGTCATGTACATCGGCCCCACTAAGTTGGGCGCTCTGCATGTGACCAATAGCGCGGTTTTCAAGGAAGGCAAGTTGCCCGATCACCTCGTCAAAGCAATCAAGGCAAAGGGCAACGAACCGTTTGCAGAACTGTTCGTCCCGATCTCCAAGGTGGGCGCGGCTCGCGCTACCTTGCGTGACACAAATTCCGATCAGGCCAAGGCGTTTAAAGCTGCGGTCAAGCTGGAGGGATAAATCATGTCCACCTATGAACATCGAGTAAAAACCAGTGAAGTCCCGACTCGGATTGTTCCGCCTAGACGGATCAGCGCGGGCATCCCTGTTGTTTTCGGTACCGCCCCGGTGGAAGACCTGGCCGTGAAGCCAATCAATGAGCCGGTGCTTTGTTATTCCTACGCGGAATTTGTTACCCAACTCGGCTGGTCCGACGATTGGGAAAAGTACACCTTGTGCGAATTTGCCTACTCTCATTTCGCACTGTTCGGCATGGCTCCGATTGTGGTCGTTAACGTCTATGATCCGGCTACCCATAAGACAGGCGAAGTAGCCGATCCCACCGTCGTCGCTTCCGTTGATATCATCGGCGGCATCGATGCCGGGACTGGCGCCAAAACTGGTCTGGAGCTGGTGAGTGATATTTTCTCTCGTTTCCGCGTCATTCCCGGTCAGATTGTAGCCCCTGGATGGTCGCACGATCCGGCGGTGGCTATAGTCATGGCAGCCAAGGCCACTGGCATCAATGGCGTATTCAACGCCATGGCTGTTGTGGATATCCCCGATGCCACGGTCACCAAATACACTGACGTGCCGAGCTACAAGGAAACCAACAACCTGACCGATCCGCACATGATTGTCGGCTGGGGCAAGGTTACATTGGGCGACATGGTTTTTCATGCCTCAACCCAGATAGCTGGGCGCATCTGCCTGACCGATGCGGATAATGACGACGTTCCCTACGTTTCACCGTCCAATAAGCGGCTTTATTGCGACGGTGCGACCGTCAACGGCGAACCGATCTACCTCGGTCTGGAGCAGGCTGAATACCTCAACGGCCAGGGTGTGCTCGTGCCGTTTAACTTTGATGGCGGCTGGAGGCTCTTTGGCAACCGTACCGCGGCCTATCCGTCCATCACCGATCCCAAGGATGCATTCATTGCCACTCGCCGTTTCTTCAATTGGCATGGCAACACATTCATCCTGACTTACTGGTCGAAGCTCGACAATCCGACCAACCGTCGCCAGATCGAAACCGTCGTGGACTCTGAAACTGTCAGGCTCAACGGCTTCTCTGCTCGCGAATACATCCTTGGCGGTCGCATCGAGTTCCAGGAAGACGAGAACCCGACCACCGACCTCATCGATGGCATTACTCGTTTTCACACCTACATCGGCCATCCGGTTCCGAACCGGGTTATCGAGAATATTCTTGAATTCGACGCCAGCTACTACAGCTCGTTGTTCGGAGGTTAATCATGAGCGGCAATATCCCTGAAAAACTGATTGCGTTCCAGTGCTACGTGGACGGAAAAACCCTCATCGGCGTGGTGGATGTCGATCTTTCCGGTGGCGAATTTGATTCGTCGGAAATCAGTGGCGCTGGTATCGCTGGCACCATCGAGAGTCAGACCATCGGCCACACCAAACCCATCTCGGCCAAGATCAAGTTCCGTCAGCGCACCCGCCAGTCCTCCGAGCTGATGGCTCCGAAGACTCACATGCTGGAGCTGCGTGCTTCCAAACAGTCCCGCACTGCTGGCGGCGCTCTCGTTACCAGCCCGGAGCGGGTTGTTATCCAGGGTACGCCCAAGGGCGGCATCCCCGGCGGCAAATATGAGACTGGCAAGGCACAGGATTGCGAGCACGACTTCTCTGTCGACTATCTCAAGATTGTGGAGAACGGCGTCGACGCACTTGAGATCGACAAGCTCAACTTCAAGTACGTGGTCAATGGTGTCGATTATCTCGCCAGCGTTCGTAGAGACCTCGGACTGGAGGCATAAGTAATGGCTGTAACTGAAACTAAAATCACCCTGGACACTCCGATCACCGTTGCCGAGAAAGAGACTACCGAACTCACCTTCCGCAAGTTGACTATCGGCGACATGTTGGATGCCACGGTTCAGGCAACTATGGATTACGGGATTGAGCCGAATAACGGAATATTGACCCCCTATGCCTACGCGATTGCTTGTGATGTTCCCGTGGAGGAATTGCTCAAACTAGGTGCCGAAGAAACGAAGAAGTTTGATGAAGCACTCGCTTTTTTAGCAGGGGGCGGTCAGGAAGAGACCGTCGAGCAAACGGAAGAGGACAAGACGGACGATCCGGACGCTCCCAAAGTGGAAGCCAAGGACGATCCGGATTCCCCGGAAAAGACGGACTAGTCTGGTCGGTGATTGTGGTGGCGAGCTGGACGGGGTGGAGCCGGGCGGAGTGCCTGGCGATGTATCCTGAAGAGTTGGTTATGTGGCTTGATGGTCTTCCTGCTCGCATCCCTCGTGGGGCGATTGAGAAGGCGTAGAGCTTCCGAGCAGGAGCATGACACCGAGGACAACGGGTACTCCGATGACCATGAACCCAATCCACTGAAGAGTGGAGAGGTTGTCACCGGGGCCGATGAACAGGGAGCCGACATAACCGGCTGCCACAATGGCTATCAAGGTTGCAAGGAAGTTTTTCATGAGCATTCGCCAAATGGGTTTATCGTTTGTTCTGGGCATGGGCCTTGGGGCCAGCTTCGATCGAACAATAAAACAAGCCGGAACCAGTGTCAAACGACTGGGAAAGGAGATCACTGCCGTCGAGAAGTCGGGAGACTTCAAACTCGGCAAGGGTCTTGAGCATGTCATTGAGAAAACCCGCACTTCCAACCGTGAATATAAGGTGGCTCAGAAGCGTCTGGCCGACCTGAACAAAGAAGCAAAAACGTCGGGCAAGGTGAGCAAAAATCTTGCCCGACGTATCGACCAGGCCGAACGCAAGGTCAAGTCGATCTCCGCATCCACCCGCCGTTATCGCGGGCGTTTGCGCGACCAAGTCATTGCAGCCCAAGACGCCGGGCATTCGGTCAAAGGACTGCGCAGTGAATACACCAAGCTCGGCGCGACTGTCGATAAGCTGAACCGCAAACAGAACCGCCGCATGGTCATGCACCAGATGGGCGGCGGCATGAAACGCGGCCTCAATAGCGTCAACACCTTTGCCTTGGGTGCGGCTATTGCGGTCCCGGCCAAGGCCGCCATTGATTTCGAGGATTCCTTTGCCGGATTTGAGAAGGTCGCCAAGGGGACTGATGCCCAGATCAAGGCAATGGCTCCGGGCTTTCTCAATTTGGGTGGCGAGATCGCCATGACAAACAAGGAATTTGTCGACATTGGAACGGCTGCGGCTCAGGCCGAGGTTCCAATGAACAAGATTCTCGGTTTCACCAGAGACGCAGGCCGCATGGGTGTGGCCTTTGACATGACTGGTGGCAAGTCCGGCAAGATGATGACCTCCTGGCGCAACGGCATGGGGCTGACTCAGGATCGAGTCCTTGGCCTTGGCGACGCTGTAAACCATCTTTCCAATAACATGGCCTCCGAAGCTGATGCGCTGGGCGAGCTGATCCAGAGGCAGGGAGCTGTCGGCAAGGCCGCTGGCTTCAACGAGATTGAAATAGCTGCCATGGGTTCGGCATTGCTGGCTTCGGGCACTTCCGTGGAGATCGCCTCCACCGGTTTCAAGAATCTTTCCACACGCATGACTATGGGCGTCGCAGCCACCAACGAGCAGCGGAATGCGTTTAATGCACTGGGTATGGATGCTGAAGACGTGGCCGCCCGGATGCAGAAAGATGCACCGGCTGCTGTTCTTTCGGTGATCGACGCCATCAAGCAGATGCCCAAGGAAATGCAGTCCGGTTTGATGGTCAAGCTTTTTGGACAGGAGTCGCTCGGTGCGATCATGCCACTGGTCGAAAATACTGACCTTCTGCGTAATGCTTTGAGTCTGGTCGGAGACAAAAGCAATTACGCCGGAAGCATGTTCGAAGAGTTCGAGAAGAAATCAAAGACGACCAAAGCGCAACTCCAGCTCACGGCCAATGCTGCAGATAAGGCGAGCATCGCATTGGGTGATTCCCTGCTGCCAGTGATCAAGGATATCGCAGGCGAAGTGACCCCCATGGTGAGCAGCTTCGCCGATTGGGCCAAAGAAAACAAAGGCGTGGTCAAAGGTGTGGCCGCTCTGGGGGCCGGGTTGCTCGGCCTCAAGATGGGCATGTTTGTACTTTCTCCAATTTTCAAGATGATCGGTGGCACCTCCCGCTTGCTCAAGGGATTTCGTGGCGGCAAAGGCGGAGGCGGTGGCCTTGGTGCTCCCGTGCCTGTCAGTGTTGTTGGCGGTGGTCTCGGCGGCGGCCTTGATGGTTTCGGCGGCGGTGGCAAGTCCAAGGGCAAGGCCCGTGGCAAGCTCGGTCGTATCGGCAAGATGGGGCAGTCTCTCAAGAACAGCGGACTCGGTCGTATGGCTGGCAAGCTGGGCAAAGGGCTCGGCAAGGGATTCAAACCGCTCGGTATTGCTTTGAGCGCGGGCACGCTGATTTCCGGCATGATGTCGGGCAATGTTCGCGAAATGGGATCATCCCTTGGTGACATCGGCGGCGGACTTGGCGGAGCAGCCGCAGGTGCGGCTCTTGGAAGCATACTTCTCCCCGGCATCGGCACTGTTCTTGGCGGCATCATCGGCGGCATGGGCGGCGGTTATGCTGGCGAATGGATCGGCGACAAAGTCGGCGGTATGTTCTCCAGCAAGCCTGACTCCGAATTTGCGCAGTCCAGTGGGGATATCAAGATAGACGTGCCTGTTGATGTCAAAGTGCCTGAAGGAATGTCTCCGGACCGTGCCGCAGGCCTTGGGAAGAGAATTGAGGAAGCTATTCGGCGCGTGATCCCTGAAATTATCAAAGAGGAGCAACGCCTTGCTCTCAACTAGCACCTACATCACCACTGCGGGCGAGACGCCCGACATGATCGCATACAACCTTTGGGGCGATGAAACCTTGTTCCACAAGCTGGTGGAGGCGAACCCGTCCATTCGTGGCTTGGCTATGCTGGACGGCGGCCTCGAACTCGTCGTGCCGGAAACCCCGGTGCGTGACACCGAAGTGGTTCCGCCCTGGAGGCAGGTATGAGTGGGACTCGCCAGGCACGCCTTCGGGTGGAATACAACAACGTTGATATCAGTCTGCATATCGCGCCGTTCGTGATTTCGGCCACCTATGTTGATAACGCCCATGGCAAAGCTGACTCGCTGTCCATTGTCCTGGAGGACAAAGATGACCTGTGGAAAGGCGGCTGGCGTCCGGCCAAGGGTGCGACGCTCAAGGCGTGGATTGATTGCCTTGAATGGGATGGCCCCGGTCATAGCTCCACTTTGTTTTGTGGTTCCTTCGAGGTGGATAAGCTCGGCCTTTCCGTTTCCGATTCCGGCGACCGCTTCACCATCAGTGCCATCTCGGCCAAGGTGCAGAACTCCCTGCGTCGTGAAAAGAAAAGCTGCGCTTGGGAGAACATCACCCTCAAGCAGGTACTCGGCGACATCGCCGACAAGGCTGGGATGGGGATTATTTTCGATGCAGGTGATATCCCGCTTGGCCGTGTGGAACAAAACGGCGAATCCGATCTCGCATTTCTCAAACGCATTTCCGACAAGCACGGCTTGAACCTCAAGGTGGCCGAGTCCACTTTGGTGGTTTACGAGGGTGCCAAGTTCGACTCCCGTCCGCCTGTCCTGACCCTGCGGCGCGGCAGCTCTGCCATTTCCAGTGTCCGTTTGGACGACGGCGTGTCCGAAGTTTATCGGGCCTGCATGGTTTCCTATCATGACCCGGCTACCAAAGAGGACTTGGAATATACCTTCAAGCCTGAAGGCGCTCCCGCCACCGGGCAGACTCTCAAGATCAACAAGCGCGTGGAATCTCTGGCCGGAGCCATGAAGCTGGCGCAGGACGAACTGCGCAAGAAGAACAAGGACGAATGCACCGGCTCCATCTCCATGATGGGCGACCCAAGATTGCGCGGGGCGTGTGTTGTTGCTCTGGAAGGCTACCGAACCTTTGATGGCAATCTTTTCATTGAGACGGCCACCCACTCCATTGATGGCGATGGCGGATATTCAACTGAAAACAACGTCCGCAGGACATTGGGGTATTGATGTTCGCTGAAATTCTTGAACGGCTTGCAAACCTTGAGGCTTCTCATTCTCGCATAATCCGTGCGGGTGAAGTGGTCGGCATTGATGAGCAGCGCGGCACGGTCCGCGTGCAGTTCAATGATGCCGACAACGTGATTTCCTACAATCTGCCAGTGCTTTTTCCCAAGACCCACGCCGATAAGTGCATCCACATGCCTGACCTGGGCGAGCACGTTGCCTGCATTTTTCTGCCCAATGGACAGGAGCAAGGCTTTGTCATCGGCGCGTTCTATTCCAAGGCCGACAAGGTCCCGGTGGCCTCCCGCGACAAACGGCATATCAGATTCAGGGACGGGTCATGGTTCGAATATGACCGTGCCGCGCACAAGCTCTCCGGCCATGTGGTGGATGGTGATGCCGAGTTGACGGTGGGCAAGACCGCCAAGCTGGTAGCTGGTGTCTCGGCAACTACCATGGCCCCGACCATCTACCTGATGGGCAACGTTTCCCAGACCGACATTAACGGCCAGCAGGGCACTGAGATCAAGAACACGATCACCACGCATGATGGCAGCTACACCTTGGATGGTCCCATGAGGGTTTCTGATTTGATCGTGGATAACAATGTGACCATCGGCGGCAATCTCACCACGGACGGTAATGCCCATGCTGAAACCCGTACAGGAGGCGGCTCATGACCATTGATGCAATAAAGCTGGCCCTTGCGGATGAGCTGTTCACCAAAGGCCGTATATGGAGCGCCCCAACGCCTGCTCCTACCAATCCGGAATTGCCTTCAAGTGTTCCTGAAACGACAAAGACAGAGGTCAAGCTGGTCAAGCTGGCCGTGTCCCATGCCATGAAGGATATGCCCTATGGCGACACCATCTCCGTTGTCGTGGATGAGGTCATTGATAAAGCCCTGTCTGATGACCCGCAAGGGTTCCCGACTGATGGCAGCATAGGCGCAGCTCTGCCGACATTGACCTCGCGGATGGGACGGGAGTTCGGAGCCGTGTCGGTCGATCTGCTGGAGGCCGGTGGAGTCAAAGGTATTCCGAGTGACCTTGTCCAAGAAGTGACAAACGGGCTGATGTCCGGGCGCTATTCCGACATGACTTCCGAGGATTGGAAGCTCTGGATCAATAAGGATTTACGCCAAAAACTGGTTGGTCAATTTGTGGCCGAGTACGACAACGGTGCCGCCATTGCGGATATCGTGGAAGGTCTGCTTGGTACTCTTGAAGAGCCCGCCGAAGAAGTCCCGCCTGTTGCAGTGGAGGCTCCGTCCTTGCCGACGGCCTTGAGTCTGAAAGCGAAAGCCACTTCGGTCTCATCCACAATCGGTAGTTTCGGCACGGTTGGATTCGAGGTCAGTCCACGCGAAATATTTACGCTCAACGATCTTTCCCGCAAGCGGACTGCCCGGTTTGCCGAGCACAAGGTTATCAACGGCAAGGCCCGCCTTCAGTTCAACGGCGTTGATCTGTGGTCGACTACCATCAAGATCAACCTCGACCGCAACTGGACCGACCCGGAAAAGCGCATTGAACAACTGACGCAGATTCAGGAATCCGGCGAGCACTATCCGCTCGTAGTCGGTGGCAGGAATTTCGGGCAGTTCGTGTTGCTTGATTACTCGGAAGATATAAAAACCTTCGGTCGTTTCGGCGAGATTGAAAAAGCCGAGTTGAGCCTGTCGTTCAAGGAATATTCCGACGAAGGTTCCGGCATTGTTCGGATCAGTCGCATTCGCACCGCCGCGCCTGCTCCGGTCAAGACGACTGCTCCTGCCAAGAAGATGGCCATCAGCAATAATTACGGGGGGAGATAGGCATGTTCATCGTCGATACATCCAAGCCCGCCACCATCGTCATCGGCGCCACTGGTGTGGCTTCCAAGCTCCAGCAGGTGCGCATGGTCCTGACTACCATCAAGGGCACTGTGCCGCTCGACCGCACCTTCGGGCTTTCCATGACATTTCTGGACAGACCGCTGCCCCATGCCATGGCCGAATACACGGGCGAAGCCATCGCCGAAGTGCAGGCCCAAGTGCCGGGCGTCACCGTGGAGAAAGTTGATTTTACACCGGACACAGTCGGTGCCGTTGACGGGCGGCTTTACCCCGTTGTCACACTCAGCATCCAGGAGGGTGTCTAGATGGTCGTTGACCTGAATTCTCTGCCGGAAATTTCGTTCACCGAAACCGATCCGTCCAAGATCGAAGCCAAGGGCATGGCGGTTCATGAAGCCATCACCGGAAAAACGTTGTCTCCGGGCGACCCGGAACGATTGTTCATCGAGGCGCTGCTCTATCGCGTTTCCCTTACCCATCAGGAGATACAGCACTCCGCATTCATGAATCTGGTGCTTAAGGCAGAGAAGGCTTTTCTTGATTATCTCGGTGCCGAAGTTGACTGCCCGCGCCTCGGTGATTCTGCCGCAACGACCACCATCCGGTTCTTGTTGGTTGAGGCTCAGGCTTCGGCTTTGATTATCCCTGCAGGGACGCGGATCACGCCGGACAACTCGCTCATGTTCGCCACGGACGTCGCGCTGGAAATTCCGGCAGGCGAGACCGAGGGCGATGTCGGAGCCACCTGTCAGACGGTCGGCGCAGCGGGCAACGGATTTCTTGCCGGGCAGATTTCCAAGCTCGTCCAATCGTTGGCTTATGTGTCTGGAGCGCAAAGTACGACCCTTTCCGCTGGTGGCGCTGACGTCGAAAAAGATGATCCGTACCGCCTGCGCATCATAGATGCACCGCGTTCGTTTTCCGTGGCCGGACCCGGTCGAGCCTACAAGTGGTGGGCGCGAACTGCCCATCAGGATATCATCGATGTTTCCTACCGTTCCCCTGATCCCGGTGTTTCTGAGGTTCGTCCTCTCATGAAAGACGGCGTGCTGCCCACGCAGGAAATATTGGACGCGGTGCTTGCCATTTGTGGCGAGGATGGCATCCGGCCCGACACGGACAATGTCGTCGTGCTCGCGCCGGAGCAGGTGTCCTATCAGGTGGCCGCCTCCTACTGGATTTCATCCGCCAACAGCGTGACCTCTGCCTCGATCGAAGCGGCGGTGGAGAAGGCGTATGCGGATTGGTTGGTGTGGCAGCGTTCCAAGCTGGGGCGCGACATCGATCCGTCCGAGCTGGTGCATCGCTTGAAAGCTGCCGGAGCCAAGCGCGTGGTCGTGACTCTGCCGGAGCATGCCGTTCTGGAAAAGTATCAGGTGGCATCGGAAGACGCGGACAATTGCGTTCTGACATTCGGAGGGCTTGAAGATGAGTAGACGAATGGTCGATTTGCTTCCGTCCTCGCTGACTGGCGACCCCGGAATGTTGGCCGCTGCCGAGATGCTCGACCAAGAGTTTGACCGCGTTGATGCGCTCATCCCCTTTGCCGCACCGTGGCAATGCCTGGATAAGCAGACCGAACCCATGCTGTCCTTCATGGCCGCTGGATGCGCCGTGGATGTATGGGAGCCGACGTGGTCGGATGAAAAGAAACGCGAGGTCCTGCGGGGAGCCAAGCGACTCCATCGCAAGAAAGGCACGGCGCAAGCTGTGAAGGATGGATTGGAATCCATGGGGTTCCGTGCCCGGCATATCAACTGGCCGGAGTATGGGGGTGATCCCTTTAAATTCAAGGTGGAAGTTGGTGTTCTCGATCAGCCGGTGACAGATGCAGTCAAGGCATCAGTCAATCAGTCCATTACAAATAATAAGGCTGGCCGTTCGCATCCCGATCAGGTGGATGTTCATTTTCGAACTGAGGGTGCGCTTGAGATTGGCGGGGGCTTTACCTTTGGACGTGTTGTCGAAATTTTGCCTTACAAAGAAGAGTATGTCGATCCGGTAGGGGAAGTGGCTCTTGGTGGGGCTGTTGCCTTTTATAGAACCGTAAACATTGGAGCATATGATGGCGGAGAATAAGTATGGGTTGCGTCCGACATTGGCTGGCAGGGGATACATTGGGAGTCGCATAACGCAGAATAAGACGGTGGACATTACCCATTTTGCCCTTGGTGATGGGAATGGAGAAGCCATTGTCCCGGCTCCGGAGATGGAGGCTTTGGTCAATGAGCAGTATCGCGCCCCCATCAGTTCCATGAGCGATGGGAGCGTTCCAGGTGAGCTGGTATTCTCCATGTATGTCCCTGTGGATGTAGGTGGTTTTGTTACGCGCGAGATCGGTGTGTTTGCCGACGATTTGCTCGTGGCAATTGCAAGCGTTGTGGAGATGCCGAGGCCGTTGCTGGCAGAGGGTATAGCTATAGCCGAAGAACTACGGGCGCATTTGCTGCTCACTGAGGCAGAAGCAGGTTCTCTTGTCCTCAAGGTCAATTATTCTGTCGTGCATGTCACTCATCAGGAAATGAAAGATGAGATGGCTGTGCTGGCTGCGGCAATTGACGAAGCCAAGGAGGACAAGGGGCACACTCATAATTACGAGCCTCGCACCTCCACCGGAACCATCTACATCGGCTGTGGTGCTATGACTCCCTCCGTTACGGATGGCGCTGAGTTTGTGGACCTCGAAGATGCAAACGGAATGACGAGAAGAGTCCCTGCTTTCGCTAACGACAAAGACCGCAGTGTTTGCCTCGAATATCCCATGCCTTCGGATTGGAATGGTG
>JAFLJT010000334.1 GCA_022712855.1 Pseudodesulfovibrio sp.
GCTACTCTTCGTCGAACATGTCGTCCGGGAAGTCAGCGTTCATGAAGACCTGTTGTACGTCTTCATTGTCTTCCAATGCTTCATACAGAGCCATGACCTTTTTACCGGTAGCAGCGTCCACAGGAACGAGGTTCTCGGGAATTTGGCTAATTTCAGCGGATTCGAATGTCATTTCAGCATCGGTGAACGCCTGCTGCACAGCTATGAAATCGCCGAGCTCGGTATGAACGGAGAAGGAAGCACCGTCATCGATAATATCTTCAGCACCCGCGTCCAGACCGACTTCCATCAGGTCATCTTCGGAGTACTTTTCCTTGTCAAAAACAATGACGCCCTTCTTATTGAACATATAGGCCACGGCACCGGATTCAGCCATGTTACCGTTGCACCTGGTGAAGGCGTGGCGAATTTCGGCCACGATGCGGTTCTTGTTATCAGAAGCAACATCAACCATCATGGCAACGCCGCCGGGGCCGTATCCTTCATACACGATCTCAAGCAGATCGCCGCCGGCCAGTTCGCCGGTGCCTTTCTTGATGGCGTTCTCGATCTTGTCCTTGGGCAGGTTGACCGCTTTGGCCTTCTGGATGGCGAGACGTAAGGTGGAGTTATCCTCCGGGTTGCCGCCGCCAGCCTTGGCAGCCAGGATGATGTCCTTGGCAGCCTTGGTGAAAAATTTTGCTCTCTTGGCGTCCTGACGCCCCTTGCGGTGCTGGATATTCGCCCATTTACTATGTCCTGCCATGATTCCTCCTGAATATTCTTATAAAAGTAGTCGTATCTTACTGGTCGAGAACCTTACTCATCAAATCCTTTAAAGCCAAGTGCAACTATAAAAAGTTCTTTGCTTTCTGAACGAGAGCTGAATGGCTTGAAATTCTTTATTTTTCCGAAGTACGGCCTGATAGCCATTCGGTAGTCGTTGATGTCTCCGCCTTCGAAGATCTTGACCGCGAAATTGCCACCTACCTTAAGGTATTTCTTGGCCACCTCAAAGGCTCGCTCGCAGAGTTCAAGGCTATGTAACTGATCTGCGAACTTGATTCCGGTTGTCTTCGGGGCCATATCACTGATAATGACATCGAAAGGCATAAGCGGCTTGATCGCCTCAAGTAGTTCTGGCGAATCGTTGAAGACATCGGCCTGTAAAAATGTGATGTTATCCAGGAAATCGTGTTTGGTTCCCTGAATATCAACACCGAGCACACGGCCCTTCTTACCGACCCTTTCGCCTGCGAACTGAGTCCACGAGCCAGGGGCAGCGCCGAGGTCGAGCACGGTCTGGCCCTTCTTGAACATCTGAAATCGCTTGTCCATCTCTTTAAGCTTGTAGACGGAACGAGCAGCGTAGTTTTCTTTTTTGGCCCGTTTGAAGTACTTATCTTGATACTCTTTCATGGTAGCGCTCCTTGATCGGCGTGGAGCGTTTATCTAGCCGAATACGACGAAAAAGCCAAGTGGAGCAGCGTGTCCAGACCCACCCACCTCACCATCCTCGACGAACTCGGTATGCAAAAATCCATGCCCGCCTCCAAGACGCAGTTCGAATGGCGCGCCAATGCCACTCTGAACGAAGCGCCTGTTGTCTTTCTCGGCCTCGGCCCAGAGCCGGACAAGGTGCCGGAATGGTTTGATCTATCCAGCACAGAGACTATCTATTTCTTGGAGAGTCTGGACTTCATCAATCAGGTGGACGGCTGGGAAAAACTGGTGCCCGCTAACTTTGAGCGCATCACTCCGGACGAATTTACCATCGATTCTGCAGCCAGCTCCAATGTAGTTCGTTACTTGCCGGAACAGCGAGCCTTCCCATCCTTTTTCGGCCCGCTCACGGCCCGCCTCACATTGGGAGGCCAACAGCTTCATCATAAAGAAAAAACCGTATGGATACCCTCCACGGAAAGCGACCTGCTCGGCAAGGAACTCACTATCGCCTTCAAGGCCAAGGGATACGCGGTCCGTTTTCTCGACCATGAACTGACCGGAAAACATCCGGGCAACACCCTGCCTGAGATGCTCAAAGATGGCGTTCCCGATCTTTTCTTCTCCATCAACTTCAAGGGCCTTGACCATTTCGGCCTTGGCTTCAACATCCTGCGCGAGGCAGGCGTCAAAGTCGCGGTCTGGATGGTGGACAACCCATTCAACCTGCTGACCTCGGTCAAATCCAGCTACTGGAAAGACGCACGACTCTTCATCACGGACCACAGTTTTATCGGCCCGCTCATTGAGAACGGTGCCCGCTGGGTGACCCATCTGCCGTTGGCCGCCTGCCCTGAAATATTTGCCGAAGGCGGCTATCTGCCAGATTACGGTCACGATCTGGAAGACAAGCTCGTCTTTGTGGGCCGCTCGGAATTTCCGAAAAAAGAGAAATTTTTCGCTGGTCTGACGCCCGACCAAGCGTTGTTAAACGAAGCTGTTACTATGCTTGAGCGCGGACAACGCCCTGACTACCACTGGTGGCAGGAGCGTGTTCCAGCCCAGATGTGGCCCGGCAATGAAGTCCGCTCTGTCGGCATTGGTGCCGAGGTATCTGGCTTTGCATGGCGAGAACGGTGCCTTGGCAGCGTCGGAAAAAGTGCGGTCATTTTCGGGGACGACAAATGGGGAAAACTCGATGCCATCACGGCCGAGGTTCGCCCCCTGCTTGACTATTACACCACCCTTCCGGCTGTCTACCGGGCTGCGTCGGTGAACCTGAATGTCACGGGCATGCAACTCCCGGCGGGATTAACCCAACGCCACTTCGACGTCTGGTGCGCGGGCGGTTTCCTCATCTCCGACACCAATCCCGGGTTGAAAATTTTCCCCGACGATCTGACCGAAGCCATCCGCTTTACCGCGCCCGATAGAATCCGTGAAGTATTTGGGCGTTTCCGCGCTGACAGTGCACAAAAAGAAGAACTCCGCGCAGCGTGGCAAGAACTCATCCTGCGCGACCACACCTACGATAACCGGGCCGAAACCGTGCTCACAGCCATGGGATTATAATGATTTCCATCACTACTTTTGTCATCGGCGATAAAGAATTCCGCTTTCACCTTCCTGATACAGACGACCGCATCCAGCGCACCATCCGCGAGACGCATGCTTTCGACGACCTTGAAATACTGGCCGATATGATGCTCCGCATCGCCCCCGGTGACCTTGTTCTCGATTGCGGTGCCAGTATCGGCAACCACACAGTCTTTCTGGCCGGAGCAGTCGAAGCCACTGTGGTCGCGTTGGAACCGTACAAACATTATTTCGACATTTTGGATCGCAACATCGCGCTCAATGATCTGGATGGGCGCGCGCTGGCTATCAACATGGCGTGCGGTGCAACGGGCGGCACGGGTGAAGTCATTCCCGGCGGCCCCACCGACCTCAACCAGACCCGCGTCGCTACCAATGTCAAAGGCATGGGAGCGGAAACACAAATCATCGCCATCGATGAACTGGAACTCCCCGCCCCGGTCAAGATTCTCAAGATCGACGTAACGGGGACGGAGGCAGATGTCCTTCGCGGAGCTACGCGAATCCTTCAAAGCGACTGCCCGATCATCTATGCCGAGGCTCGCGATGAAAATGCGCTGAGCGAAATTGCATCAATCATCAAACCCCACGGGTACATCCCGGCGGTCCGATTTAATGCGACGAAGACGTATCGGTTTGAAAAGAAATAGTCTCACTTCCACTTTTGCCAAAAGCATATTCCAGAGAAGATATCATGAAAAACACTCACAATTCCAATGACTATCCCAATATACTCATTACCAATGACGATGGCGTTAACTCGCCAGGACTGCTTGCGGCAGCCGACGCTGTTTCAGGCTTTGCCAACGTCACAATTATCGCGCCCCTTTCACAACAAACTGCCATGGGACGCGCTCAGCGTGGTGATCCTCAAGCCAGACTTGAAATGGTTGAACTGATTTCCGGTGACAATAAATACAATGCCTACGCCTGCGATGCATCTCCAGCCCGAGTTGTTGGGCATGGATTGAAAGTCATGCCTGATTACACGCCTGACCTTGTCATTTCCGGCATCAACTACGGTGAGAATCTCGGGAACAACATCACGAGTTCAGGCACTGTTGGAGCGGCTATAGAAGGCGCTACCAAAGGTATACCTTCGATTGCGATATCCCTTGAAACGCCTATCGACAGTCACTACGATTACCGTACTCTCGACTGGAATGTTGCCATGTATTTTTTACGTCATTTCGTACAAAAGACCCTGTCGGAAGGGTTCCCTGCTGGCACGGATGTCTTGAAAATTGACGTCCCAAGTAGTGCTACAACAAGCTGCCCTTGGCGGGTTACACGCTTGTCCGGCAACGCATATTACAGCTCAAACATTACAAACCCATCACTCCAAAGCCGTCTCTGTGACGCAGTGACGAGCAAGGGGACATGCGCTGAGAAAGAAGAACCCGACACCGATGTCTATGCCCTCGCAATCGATCAGGTGGTATCGGTCACACCCCTTTCCCTTGATCTCACGGCGTATGACAGCTTCGCGGCATTCGATAATTGGCAGGAAAAGTAGTGTGCCAAAAGAGTGCTTTGAAGCGACGCAGTAAGCCCCACCAATCACAAAAAAAGCCCCGCTGTGACGATTCTCAGCGGGGCTTTTCCATTCAACTTATTGAGCTTAGTGCTTGAAGTTACGTTTCATGATCGCGCCGTACTTCCCATTGGCCTTCAACTGATCAAGTGCCTTTTGCCAAATGGCAATGGTTTCATCCGGTACGTCCTGAGAAAAAGCGAGCCAAGCGCCGGAATCATTAAATTTGAACCCGGTGCGTTCGAATCGGCCCGGCTCAAGTCCAGCCTTTTTGACCATAAAAGAATACGTGAGTTCGCCCATGAGTACGAGGTCTACGCGTCCTTCAGACAGCTTCTTATAACTGGACTCATAGGACGGGCTGATATCGAGATTGGTAAAGCCCTTGGCGACAAGAGTTTGATGCGTATAGCCCCCCTTGCGGACGGCGATGCGGCCAACTTTTCTTGCATCCTCAAGGTTATTAACGATGGCTGGGTTGCCTGCGCGCTTGAAAAAGTAGTCGCCCTCACCAAAGATCGGACCGACCCATTTAAAGAGCTTTTCACGTTCTGGAATTCGGACAATGGCAAAAAGTGCCTGTCGTTCTTCGGTCTGCGTCTGTTCGTATGCACGAAGCCACGGAGCAGCGTGGATGACATTCTCATCGCCGACAATAGCTTGAATCTCCCTGACAACTTCAGGTGCAACGCCTTTCAGTATACCGTCTTGCTCATAGGCAAGCGGAGGATAGATAATCACCTGCATATTCATCTGCTCGGCACTCGCCTGCACAGGGAGAATAATACACACTAAAAGAAAAAATATAGACCTAAAAAACATGAATCCTCCCTTTTGAACCACCACGAGGACTTACAATAGCCATTACTGAATGTCCAGAATCTGTCTGATATTTATAATAGATATCAATAGTAAACAAAGGCAGCGGTGCTAAAATAAAGACCTGCAATAGCTTTTTTTTCGCTACAGGCAGGCCTTTGTGGAGTTTTAAGGTAGAGATTATTATTGGGGAATAAATATCAACGGCGTTTGCCACGTCCCTGCTGGCCTTTGCTGAAAGACGGCTTACCACGATGCTGTTTGCCTTTCGGAGGACGCCCCATCGTTGGCATCAGGATGCCATGCTGCCGAAGCCTTTGGGCATCACTTTTGGCGACAAAAATGGGGTTACCTTCCAAGTCGGTTTCGGCATGAAACATAGCCGCAGCCGCAGTGCCGGGAAGAGGAATGAAACACTGCACCTGTTCCGGCTTCCAGCCCTGAGCACGAAGCCAGTCACTGAGGGCGCGCATATCGTCATCCGTGCAACCGGGGAAGGCGCTCATGAGATACGGGATGACGTACTGCTTCTTGCCCGCCTTCTTTGATTCCTTATCGAACAGGTCGAGAAATTTTTCGAAAGCCGAAAAACCGGGCTTACGCATGAGCTTGAGCACATGGTCCACCTGATGTTCCGGGGCAACCTTGGCCTGACCGCCCACAAATTCTTGAATCATGCAGGAAAGTGCCCGCATATCAGTCAAAGCGAGATCTATACGCCAGCCGGATGCCACGCGCACATGTTTGACCGATTCAACGTCGGACACGCTCCGAAGAAGATTGACGAAATCGCCCTGCGCCACCTTGTAGTGTTTACAAATGGCAGGCGTCAAACAACTGGAACGTTTGCACTTTGATTGATCTGAAGCGCAATGCGCCCCCCACATATTTGCGCTGGGGCCACCCACGTCACTGATGGAACCGGTCCATCCTTTGACTTCGGTGATGCGCTCCACTTCTTCGAGAATTGAGTCTTTGCTCCGTGACCGAATCTGCCGTCCCTGATGCAATGCCAGAGCGCAGAACGAACAGCCGCCCGCACAGCCGCGATGGGTTGTCACCGAGGTCTGGATCATAGCCGCAGACGGGATGCGCTCGGTGTACGAGGGATGTGGCAGACGCGAAAAAGGAAGCCCGGCCAGTTGGTCGAGGCCGTCTGTCTGGAGCGGTTCGCCGGGCGGCGTGATAATGACCAGTCGCCCGCCGGATTCCTGTATGGCTGTCTCTTTATTCTGATGCACCTGTCGCTCAAGGAGCAGCGTTGCCTTGATGAGCGCCTGCGGATCGGCCAGAATATCCTCATGGGATGGCAGCTCCACCACCGCTGCGTCTTCGGGGATATCTTTTCGAGCACCAGCCACAACAAGGCCGGGGATATTCACCAAAATTGGACGAAGCGCCCTGATGGAACGGTCTTCCGAATCGCGGATGGCGTCGGCCAGAGCAACGATGGAGTTCTCAGCCATACCATAAGTAATAGCCGTGGCCTTGGAATCGAGCACGATGGACTTACGCACATTATCGACCCAGAAATCATAGTGGGAAATTCGACGAAGGGATGCTTCGATACCGCCAAGGATGACCGGGAGACCGGGGAATGCTCGCTGCACGACATTGGTATAAGCGATACAGGCACGGTTGGGCCGATTGCCCGCCATGCCGCCCGGAGTGTAGGCATCGTCGCTCCGCTTCTTACGAAAAGCCGTATAATGGGCGAGCATGGAATCGAGAGATCCGGCAGTGACTCCGGCAAAGAGCCTCGGCCTGCCCATACGCGTCACATCGTCCGGCCCGTCCCATTTCGGCTGGGCTGCCATGCCAACTCGGTAGCCGTGATGGACCAGCCAACGGCCAAGCAAGGCCGCGCCATAGGAAGGATGGTCTACATATCCATCACCAGTGACGAGCAGAATATCCAACTCATCCCAGCCGAGTTTATCCATTTCCTTGCGGGTCATGGGCAAAACGGGCGGTTGTTGTATGTGGGGTCGATCTGTGCGTGTCATGGCGAGATGATGAACTAATTCGGCCGAGGCGTCTATGCGTAGAGCACTGCATAATTGCCCGCTGGCGTCGTTGCTTCAAAAAGTTCAAACCCTCGCGTACAGGAAGTACGTCTCTGCTCTCGATATCCGTAATCCTCGGGGACTCGTCAACGGCTAGTCGGCCATCGGTCTTGAACTTTTTTCGCGCCTACCCAGCGAACAATTCTACAGCACTCTCAAGAAAACACACTTTAGAACGCCCTGCAAAGTTCTTAAGCTGGTCATATTTATAAAAAATGTTTCGTTTGGTGCTTTGCACAATTTTATCGTGCAGCGATCTAGTAGTGCGTGCGGATTGTCTTGAAAAGGTTCGGTTTGCGATCATATTGATGCACAATAACTGCTCGTTCGCCACTCTCGTTCAGGACATGTCCGGTATCATCCATGGGCGGTTCGCCTTTCGTGTAACCAAGAGTGAGGATTGGACCGAAATTGTCATGCAACGTCACGCCCGGCAATCCGCCTGTGTGAACGAGGACATTGTGGACGCCCTGATCATATCCAGCCATGCGTTCACCATCGGTAAACGGGGCCAGTTTGGCCGTGAGAATTTCGAGATAGCGCACCATACCATCGTGATCGGCAACGGTGGTACCGGAGCAGGAAATGGGCTTATCGCTCACCGATTGTAAAACACCCTCCCCCTGATGACCACGAATCCACTGTGCATTGTGCGGGCACTGCCCAAGGGTCATGCGGCGATCTTCAAGGGTGCAATTGATACCTTGGGGCCACGGGAAATCGAATGGATCGCGCTGAAAAACGACATCGCGCACATCACTGATGAGAATATGATCGTATCGATCAGCCGAGGCCTTGAGATACTCCAGATAGAGAAAGTAGCGCACAGCGTTATACGGTAGATGCTCAAGTCCGGCTGGGCGCTCCAGGGGAATGATGGTCGCGTGTTCGGCCATACGGTCGAGATCACGCGTGGTGTCCGAGACGAACAGCACACAGTGCCCATCGTATCCATTGTGCTCAAGAGACAAAAGAAATGGCCGCACGTCACCGTAATGGTAACCTGCGGCCAAACCTACTATCAAATTATTTGTTGGCACAGCGATTCAGGAGCCTTACGACTTCCGGCGACGGCGACGGCGACGGGGTCTGCGCTTGGCGTCATCGTCATCATTGGGCCTCTGCTTGGATTCGCTCTCTCTGGGAGGCTGTTCCTTGCGTTCCTGCCTCGGTTCATCGCGCTTTTCGGGGCGATGCTCAGGTCTAGGCTGCTCATCGCGCTTTTCTGGGCGACGCTCAGGCTTAGGCTCTTCGCGTTTTTCCGGACGACGTTCAGGACGACGTTCAGACTTCTGTTCGTCACGTTTTTCCGGGCGGCGTTCTTCACGCTGACTTCTCGGCTCGGGACGACCACCTCGGTCATCACGATCACGGCCACGACCTCCGCCGCCTTGCGGTTTACGATCACGACCACCAGGACTACTCTGTCGGGGTGTGGACGGCTTGGCTTTTTCCTGCTTGGCTTCCGGTTCGACGGGCTTGCCGTGCAGGGTGTCCTGATAAATTTCGTCGAGCAACATGGCGAGCAGGCCCATGGAGTCGTCAGCCTCTGCGTACTTTTTAACCAGCGGCAGGAAGCGAGAAACGCGCTCCTTCTGGATATTCGTCAGCTTGCGGAATTTCTTTTCGAGCAAAGCGGTAAGGCGCTCTTCGATGATGGCAGAAACGTCATCTTCGGTCGGGTCCTTGATCTCTTCAAACTTGATTTTGAAGCGAGTGGCAATACGCTCAAGATCCATTTTCTGGATGACGTCCACCATGGTGATGGCAGTGCCAGTAGCCCCGGCGCGACCTGTACGTCCTGCGCGGTGAACATAGGATTCCGGGTCTTCCGGCGGCTCCATCATGAACACATGGGAGAGTTCCGGGATATCGATACCACGAGCAGCAACGTCGGTGGCGACCAGGAAACGCAGCTTTCCGGCCTTGATCTGGGCCATGAGCTTTTCGCGCTTGTTCTGGGTCAGGTCCGATGTCAGGCCCTCGGCATCAAAGCCGAACTGGCTGAGTAAAGCGGCAGTGAATTCAACATTGCGCTTGGTGTTGCAAAAGATGATGGCTGAAGATGGATTCTCCAACTCAATGAACTTGATGAGCTTACGCTCCTTGCCCATGGCCTGCACTTCCACGAACTGATGAGCGATGGACGTAATATTCTCTTCATCGCTGGACAGGCTCAGCAGTTCCGGGTCGGTCATGAACTCTTCGGCCAAGCGCAGAACAGACTGCGGGAACGTGGCTGAGAACATGAATGAACCGACCAGATTGCGCGGCAGGTAGCGTTTTACTTCCACCATGTCCGGGTAGAAACCGACGGAGAGCATCCGGTCGGCTTCGTCAAAAATAAGTACCTTGAGATCGTCGAGAATCAGATTGCGGCGCATAAGATGGTCGAGGATACGACCGGGAGTGCCGACAACAAGCTGCGCGCCTTTGCGGAAGGCATCAAGCTGTTCCTGATAACCAACGCCGCCGTAGACAGCCACGACATTAATGCCGTCCGGTCCTGCCAGCATACGGGCTTCTTCGGCAACCTGGCTGGCCAGTTCGCGGGTGGGCACCATGACCAGCGCCTGGCACTGAGGATGGTGCGGGTCGAGTTTCTCAAGGAGCGGCAACACGAATGCGCCGGTCTTGCCGGATCCAGTCCGGGCCTGAACCATGACGTCCTTCCCGGCCAGAAGATACGGCATCGCTCTTTCCTGGACAGGCATGAGCTTGTCCCAACCAGCGCGATCGCATCCCTCGGCGAGAGGCTCCGGGAGAGTTTCGAAAGTCAGATCTGTTGACTTGGAACTAGAGGTAGCCTCGTCGTTCTCGACTTCGGGGGTATTTTCGTTTTCCATAATTAACCTGCAATGTATGATGTGAATCCCAGCCGATGAAACTAATTATATGGGGACCGGGATGTGAAATTCGTTTTAGAGACGAGGCACAGTATACCTTTCTATGCCATTTGTACAATAAAGCCGACCACAGATAATTTACAACAAAAGGGTCAATTGGAAAAG
>JAFLJT010000174.1 GCA_022712855.1 Pseudodesulfovibrio sp.
ATCGTCGAGGAGCTGCGTATCATCAAGGACGAGGATGAAATCCGCCGCATGGATGCGTCCATCGCGATCAACCACAAGCTGTTCGAATACATCGAAGGCGAACTCATCCCCGGCCGAACCGAGGAAGAGATCTCGTGGTTAGTCGAGAAATTTTTCCGCGAGAACGGAGCCGAGGAAATGGCGTTTTCCACCATCGTCGGCGTCGGTCCCAATGCGGCCCTGCCTCATGCTATTCCCGGCGAGACAAAAGTTCGCGACAACGAGCTGGTACTCATCGACACAGGGTGTCGGTTCGAGGACTACAATTCGGACCAGACCCGCACCTTCTGGGTGGGAGATACGCCGTCTGATCGGTTCAAGGAAACCATGGCTCTCGTCAAGGCGGCCCAGCAGGCGGCTATTGATATCATCAAGCCCGGCGTCACGTATGCGGACGCCTACGCAGCCGCTTATGCAGTGTTCGAAAAAGCGGGTGTGGAGACCTTGTTCACCCACGGCCTCGGCCATGGAATTGGCCTGGAGACCCACGAACCGCCAAGCATAGGAAAGGCATCTGCAGGCGAGCTGAAAGAAGGCATGGTGGTCACGGTTGAGCCGGGGCTCTACGACCACGAATGGGGTGGCATCCGCTGGGAGTATCAAGTTTTGGTGACCAAAGATGGTTGCCGGATTATGTAATTCCTTCAATATATAATAGTAATAAGAAAAGGCCGCTCTAATGAGCGGTCTTTTTTGTTGGTCTTCTTTGTCGTGCGGCGGGGAGGAAGTGAAGGGGAAAGGAGATGAAGAGTTAGGTGAAAGCTCCTTCGGAGTGTGGGACGAAGTGCAAATCAATACAATTGATGGCCGTCCATGATTGTGGGTATTTCGGTAGTGGAGCCGCCTCCACTCCTTTGTCAGCTTCTAAGCCTTGCTAAAAAGGGCTGGTGCAAGTCGTTGAAAAGAAGTGTGGAAGCTGTGCAGATTTCAAGCGGTATGTTGGTTTCATTCTTAATTCTTAGAACTTTACCCGCGATTTTTCGCAAAAAAGCGGCGCAAATCGTTCTGCTAAAAAGAACAAAGTTTGAACCGTTTTTTTGTGAAAAATCGCTAACCGGCACGGCGGAAAGGTACGCCTTTTCGCGCTCGCACTGCTTCGCCGAAGGCGCGACAAAAAGTTTAGGAGAGTCCAGAGAACCCTTTTCTCAAAGGGTTCTTTGGTCCCGCTGAAAGCGACCCCCGGTAGGGCCGCCGGAGGCTTCTTTAATCCAGCTTCAAATCAAGCAACACTATTTCGGAATATGCCAAATCTACGTTGCGGGGCTTGACGTGCGGAGTCTTGTAAAAACGGGGCGATTGAATTGTCTCGACCTCGGCTGCTGGACCGTCATCTTCCACGAAGCGGCGGTCGGCGGCGAGGACGTAATCGCCATCGGGGAGGAGTGCCTGAGCGATATCGGCCACGCGGTCGGTGAACATGCCGGGGTTGGAGCGGTAGAGGACGTCGTAGTATGTGACGCCGCCTGCTTTTTTGGCGATGGAGAGCAGGAGCAGGCATTGGGTGCATTTGGTGGAGACGAGGACGGGCGTTGTTGCGAGGCCCTCGTGATCCTTGAGGACTTTGACCTCGTCGGGGTTGGCCCATGCTACCATTTTTTCGACGTCGTGGATGAGTTCGAGATTGTCGAATTCGTGGCCGTCTTTGCGCCAGAGCAAACGTTCGGTGTCGAGGACTTTGAGACCGAGGGTTTTGAAATATTCGATTCGTTTGGGGGAGAGGGAACAGACCATGTAGGTGGCTGTTTCGTCGGCGGTTGCCATTTCGAGCATGGCTTTGCCGAGACCCTGGCCTCGGTACTCCTTGCGGATGTACCAAGAAGTGAAATTTACGAACCGTTCGCGACGGTTGGCCACGGTGCGGTAGGAACAGATGTGTCCGTGGAAACCGACGATTGTTTCGCCGTCTTCGGCGACGAGGCCCATTTCTGGTTCGTCCTGACACCAGTTGGGGGTGAAGAGATTTTTCCAGCGTTCGACCGGAAAATCGGGGTTCATATGCTCGTTGAGCAAGGCGCAAATGGCGTCAATGTCTCGGGCTTCGGCCCGACGTAACGTGGCGGTCATCAATCTATCCTTCAATTATTAGCTAGCAGGCCATATATCGACTGGACTCAACCATGTGGCCGCTGGATGGGCCGTGGTCATGGCGAGCAGATTATCCATGAAATCCCATGCATCCTTGTCCATGACGAGATGATGGGTGAGCACGCAGGTGGGTTCGGTTTCGTCGGCCTGTGCTGTGCGCTTTGCCTTGAGATGCTCGACGATCAGCTTGATGGCCTTCTCGGTTCCGGTGAACCGGGGCGGCTTTTCCTTCCAGCGCAGGACGTCGCAATGGGCGTCGGCCACGCGCAGGTCACCGGGTGGTACCAGGCGATGGGCGGAATAGCTGGTGGAGATGCCCGCAAAACCCATGACGGGCAGATACGGCAACAATTCGGAGTCGATGCGATTCCACGGCGGAACGAGGGCGGGGACAAAACGCGTCTTGAAAAGTTGGGAGAGCTTGCCCATACCATCGCGAAGCTCGTCGAGAATGACGGACTTAGGACGGTGCGCGCCAAGCTCCCATGCTTTGCCGGAACCGGGCACGTGATTGATGTGGGCGTAGCCGTGTTGCAGCACCCAGATTTGAGACTGATTGCTCACGTCTTTGCGTAATGGTTCGCCCGTGGTGGCCGGGATGACGGCGAGTCCGCAGGGCACGCCGAAACGCTCACTCAGGTGAAAGAGTGTGTCGAGTTCGACGGTGGGCTTGGCCGCATCGTCATCACGCCACCATAGCTCGGCGGTCATGTCGGCGCGGGACCAGGCGTCCAGTTCCTTAATGAGTATGTTCATCGCTTCAATTGTCATGAATGGGGAGTAATAGCAGAGGTGCGCCTGAAAAGCCATTCTGCCACTGGCGTTTTCCTGAAATCCGTGGCAGGACAAGCGCGTAAGGAGATTTGACCAATGGCAGAGCAGAAAAATAGCATCATCTGGAACATGACTCGCAAGTGTAACTTTCGCTGCGAATATTGTTATTTTCCCCACGATAATACCCCGGTAACGGAGACGTTGCCTGTCGACAAGATCAAGGATTTTCTCGACAATACAGGACGTGTCTGGTCCGTGCGCATGACCGGCGGCGAACCATTCATCTACCCGGGATTCGTGGATTACTGCGTTGAGCTGTCCAAGACGCAGATCATCGGCGTAGACACCAACCTGTCAGTCTCCTCCAAAGTAAAAGAATTTGCCGAACGCGTTGACCCCGCCCGCGTGGAAAATTTATACGTGGCCCTGCACATCGAGGAACGCGAGCGCGTCAAAGGTGTCGATGCCTTTATCAGAAACGCGCAGCTGCTCCTTGAAAAAGGGTTCGCTGTCATCGTGAATTATGTGGTCCATCCTCTTCTGGAAGATCGTTTTCATAAGGACAGTGACTTTTTCGCTTCCCATGGCATTACCATCACCCCGCGTCCGTTCCGTGGCGAATACGAAGGCCGCCGTTATCCCGAAGCATATGGCGATCGTGCGCAGGCCATTTTTGCCAACCACCCTGAGCAGGGGAAAAAGATCGCCTTCAACTTTTTCGGCGTCCCCTGCACTGCGGGCCAGACGTTATTGCGTTTGGAACCGGACGGCACCGTGTTCCGTTGCCCCGGCGACAAAACCATCCTCGGCAATGTAATGGACACAGTGGACATGGCCGACGGGCCGGAGCTTTGCCGCAAGAAACGCTGCCCCTGCCGTGGCCTGGATCACGTCATACTGACGCCGACGCAAGATGCGTTGGTGGAAGGCGTACAATATGCGGTGGTGGGCGACAGCAAATCATCTGGCGAAGCGCTTGGCCAAGCGTTGGAGGCCTCACCCGGTCATCCTTGTGCCGAGAACAACCTCGGTGTCATTGCATGGAGGCAGGGAAACAAAGCTGCTGCGGCAGAACATTTCAAGGCTGCCCTCGATGCCCGACCGGAGCGGATTGTGTACGAAGAGAACCTCAAGGGAGTGCAATCCGGGAGCAGTGATTTCGACCCGGAAATCTGTCTTGATGTGAATCCCATTCTCCCAAATAAATAGTGGAGATGGTCGGCGATCTCCGGTATGACGGACGGGTTAGCTTTTGTGGACAGAAAGGCCGCAACCCGTTAACGTTTCCTCGTTGCCGAGAGACTAGGGTGCTACTCGGCGTATTTTTTTGTATGTAGGCGAGTGTATGGAACAGAATTCTTACAATATATTGATGTATTCCCACGACACGTATGGTCTTGGGCACATCCGTCGTACCATGGCGATTGCTCGCAATCTGGTGCGTCCGGGCGTGAACATCCTCATTGTCACCGGTTCTCCCATCGTTGGCCGCTTCACCATGCCCACGGGTGTGGATTTTGTGCGCATGCCCGGAATGATTAAGAAAACCAACTCCGTCTACGTCCCCCACTCCATCAAGGTCGATCCCAAGATCGCCATTGCCATCCGCAAAAATATTATTTATTCCACTGCCAAGGCTTTCAAGCCAGATCTTTTCATCGTGGACAAAGTGCCCAGCGGCCTCAAAAACGAAGTGCTGCCGACGCTTAAGTGGATCAAAAAGAACCTCCCTTGCACCCGCGTAGTTCTCGGCCTGCGCGATATTCTCGATGACGCAGCGTCCACTCAGGCGGACTGGAAGAAAAAGAAATTTCCCGAAATCCTGCGCGATCTCTATTCCGAAATCTGGGTCTACGGCGAAAAAGATCTCTACGATCCCATCAAGGAATACGCCTTCCCGGATGACATTGCCGCCAAGACCATTTTCACCGGCTACATTCCACGCCGAGTGCCCACACAGCGCAAGTCCAAGCGCAAGCACAAACAGGTGGTCGTGACCATCGGTGGTGGTGGCGATGGCTATGTTGTGCTCGACAACTATCTCAAGATGCTCGAATCCAACGGCACCGTGGACTTCAAGACATTGATGATCACCGGACCGTTCATTGACCCCGACAAGCTGGACGAACTGGCCGACCGCGCCCGCGCCCTCAAGGTGCAGATAAAAACGTTCGTCAAAAACATCGAAAAACGCATGGCCGCAGCCGACCTCGTGGTCACCATGGGCGGCTACAATACGTTGTGCGAAATCCTGTCGCTGAAGAAACCCGCGCTGGTCATTCCGCGTGACAATCCGCGTCAGGAACAGCT
>JAFLJT010000006.1 GCA_022712855.1 Pseudodesulfovibrio sp.
GGAATCCCCCGCGACCATCACATATCAGGGTGCCTTTGGCCCGGAGACATCATGAGCGAAGACAAAACACAAGATTTCCTCGCCGCCCTTCCAGAGTTGGAGGAAGGCAAGACATATAATTTCAAGTGCTATCCCGGCATCAAGTGCTTCAACGCCTGTTGCACGGACCTTGATCTGGTGCTGACACCGTACGACATCCTGCGCCTGAGCAAAGGGTTGGATATGCCCAGCGCGGATCTCCTGAGCAAGTGCACGACCATGCACATGGACAAGGCGACCAATTTTCCTGAATTTCGCCTGCGCATGACTGACAGCAAGGCCAAGAGCTGCCCCTTCATGACAAAAGAGGGCTGCCGAGTTTACCCGAATCGTCCCGGCGCATGCCGTATGTACCCTCTGGGTCGCGCCACTCGCCCCGACGGCGAAGGCGGCGTCTCCGAGCAATTTTTCATCGTCACCGAAGATCACTGTCAGGGCTTTAAGGAAGCGGATGAGTGGACCGGACAGAGCTGGAAACAGGATCAGGGCTTCGAGGCTTATACCGCGAGCAATGACCGTTACATGCACATCCTGGCCCGTATCAAACAGGCTGGCCGCCCGGTGCCCGAAAAGATGGGGCACATGGCGACTCTCGCTTTTTACAAGCTCGACGAGTTCCAGCGTTTCATCACCCACATGCGCGTTTTTGAACGTGTCGAAGTGGACGAAGAGCGCCAGAAAAAGATACTCTCTGACCCGGAAGAGACGCTCGTCTTTGCCATGGATTGGTTGGAGTTGATGCTTTTTCAGGAGACTGACAAGCTGCAACCTAAGAATGTGCCCAATAGATCGCGGTGCGCAGAATAATACGTTTGCACCGTTGCTGTTATCGGACTATCTTGGAACTCTCGTACAGATTCACAACAAAAAAATGAGTGACTAATGACTTTACCTGCAAACGATAAACTCATGTCCATCCGCACCTTCCTGAAACGGAAAGCGGACTTCATGCCCGGCCACAAAATGGTCTTCACCAATGGCTGCTTCGATGTTCTGCATGCCGGCCACATCGACCTGCTCACCCGCGCCCGCGCGCTGGGCGACAGCCTTATCCTCGGCCTCAACTCCGACGAGTCCGTGAAGATGCTCCGCAAGGGCGACGACCGTCCGCTCAACACTCAGGAAGACCGCGCCTTCGTTCTGGCCGGACTTGCCTGCGTTGACCACATCGTCATCTTCCACGAATCCACACCGCTGGAACTCATCAAGGCGTGTCGCCCCCAGGTGCTCGTCAAAGGCGGCGACTGGACTGTGGACAAGATCGTCGGCGCCGACATCGTGGAAAAAGCCCGCGGCGAGGTTTTGAGCCTGCCCCTTCTGGAAGGGTATTCCACCACTGGTTTTGTGGAGAAAATTCGCAAAGGCTAAGCTTTTTACTCGAATGAAATTATCAAGGCTCGAACTTCGGTTCGGGCCTTTTTTTGTGGGTGGTATTGCTGCATATAGCCATGGACGAACCCCACAAACACCGATATCCTGCCTGTCATGAAATGGATATATGTACTCTTTGCTTTGGTGGCCGGGGCGTCTATGCCGCTACAGGCTGGCATCAATCTTAAGCTGCGGCACTCTTTGGGCGATCCGATCATGGCAGCCCTTGTTTCGTTCGCTGTTGGAACGCTGGTCCTGACCGTGTACGGCTTAAGCATGCGGCCCATGCCGAGCATGGCCATGGTTGCCAGCGCTCCGTGGTGGGCGTGGTGTGGCGGCTTGCTCGGCGCGTTTTTTGTCTCTGCTACCATCATTCTGGCCGGGTATCTTGGAGCGACCACGACCATGGCCTGGTTGCTGGTAGGGCAGTTCTCGTTTGCCCTCGTTCTCGATCATTATGGTTTGGTGAGTTTTGATGTGCACGAAATTTCCTGGCCCCGTATCCTCGGCGTGCTGTTGCTCTTCGCCGGGGCGTATCTCGTAAAAGAATATTAAGTGAGAAACAGATGAATATCGTTAAAGACCTTGGTGTTGTTTGTCGGATGATCAAAATTGAACACTCTGTGTTCGCATTGCCCTTTGCTTACATCGGCGCATTCCTCGCCGCAGGTGGCTGGCCGGGATTGTACAATCTGGGCGTGCTGACCGTGGCTATGGTGGCGGTCCGTTCGTTTGCCATGGCGTTTAACCGCTACGCGGACCTGAACATCGACAAGGCCAATCCCCGGACGCAGGGCAGGCCGTTGGTGACGGGCGAGTTGTCCAGCGCCTTTACGCTGGCGTTCATCGTCGGCACGGCAGTGGTCTTCGTGGGAGCCTGTGCGCTCATGAATCCGCTCTGCTTCTTCTTGTCACCGTTGGCGCTGGGCGTGTCAGCGTTCTATAGCTTTTGCAAACGCTTCACCTACTGGTGCCACTTCGTTTTGGGCATGGTCCTTGGGCTGGCCCCGGTGGCTGGCTGGTTGAGTGTTGACCCGACTTTGACCTTGCCTGCGGTGCTGTATTTCTGCGGCGTGACCATGTGGGTGGCCGGATTTGATCTGCTCTACGCCTGTCAGGATGCGGACTTCGACCGGGAGCGTGGGCTGTGGTCCATTCCGGCCCGACTGGGGGTTCCGGCAGCGCTTGGTATCTCTACCTTGAGCCATGCGACCACGGCGGTGTTTTTCCTGCTGGCAGGCTGGGCCGCAGGCCTTGGACTGATCTATTTTCTGGTGGCTGGCTGTGTAGGGCTTGTCCTCATGGGCGAGCATTTGCTGGTCAAGCCGGATGACCTGAGCCGCGTCAATGTGGCCTTTTTTACCATGAACGGTGTTATCGCGGTGGTGCTGTTTTTAGGCGTGATTCTTGATCTATTTGTGTCAGCCTGATAACGCTGGAGGGTGAGGTTTCCATGGATCAACGAATTGATAAAATTGGCCAGTATCTGATCGATTGGGTGTTCGTGAATGTGCTGACGTGGGATGCGGCAGCGCAGTGGATATGCGTTGGCGTGGCCATGCTCCTGACCTCCTTGATCTGGAGGATTCTGCGCCGCCGTATCGGCCGTTGGGTTGAGGATCATGTGGGCAGCGAATTCGGCCGTTCCATGATGCTTGCCGTCACCGGAATTGGCGGAACGGCGTTGCTTATCATCTTGCTGCAAGTATGCTCGGCTTCCTTTCAGGGCTTGGACATTGAGCCTCGGGTGCTCAATGCAACGTCCATTCTGGCTGTGGCCTGGATTCTCATCAGGCTCTTGTCCGGCATTATCTCCAATAGGACCATTTCCAAATGTGTGGCGGTGAGTGTCTGGATTTGGGCCGCGTTGCGCATCTTCGGTCTGCTTTCGCCCATCACTGAATTTCTTCGAGAAATGAGTCTGACCGTGGGTGATACGTCGTTCAACGCCCTCGGTGTTATCAATGGCCTCATATTGGCAGCCATATTATTGCAGGGCGCGGCCATCACCACTCGGTTTTCGGCCCGACGTATCGAGAAAGTGAAAGACCTTTCTCCGTCCGTTCAGGTGCTCCTGACAAAGGGCGTTAAAACTCTCCTTTATACGGTGGCCGTCCTGTTTGCCATGTCCAGCGTGGGGATCGACCTGACCAGTCTCGCTATTTTCTCCAGCGCACTCGGCGTGGGCATCGGTTTTGGCCTCAAGACGATCTTCTCCAACTATGTCGCTGGTATTCTTCTACTCCTGGACAATTCCATCAAACCTGGCGACACCATCGAGGTGGGGCAGGTCTTCGGTGTTGTGCGCGATATGCACGGTCGTTATACATCGGTGCTGACCCGTGACGGCATGGAATATCTGATTCCTAACGAGCTGCTTATTGCAGGCGAAGTGGTCAACTGGACCTATTCCGACACCAATGTACGCATCAAAATTCCGGTAGGTATCGCCTATCACAGCGACGTGGACAAGGCGCTCGAACTGCTCGCAAAGGCCACTGAGGGGGTTAATCGTGTGCTGAAAGATCCCGCTCCGGCAGCGCGTTTGAAAGGGTTTGGTGATAATTCTGTGGACCTTGATCTACGCATCTGGATCAGTGACGCTGAGAAGGGGGTCGCCAGTGTGCGCAGTGATATCTTGCGCAATGTCTGGAAATTGTACCACGATAACGACATTGATTTCCCGTTCCCGCAACGTGATGTTTTGATCAAGTCTGATTCCGAGCTTTCCGTGAAGATAACCAGAGACGAGAACAAGGATTAGAACAATGACTGGAACCCCGACAATCCGCACCATGACTCGCGAGGACGTGGACTTTGCCATTCGTCAGGCAGCCAAGGAAGGGTGGAATCCCGGGTTGTCCGATGCCGAGTGTTTCTACGCTGCCGACCCTGACGGTTTTTTTATTTCCGAACTTAATGGCGAACCTATCGCCACCATTTCGGCCGTGCGTTATGAAGACAATTTCGGTTTTCTCGGGTTGTATATCGTGACCCCGGATGCTCGTGGCAAAGGGTACGGCATGGAGCTGTGGGACCACGCCATCAAACATCTTGAGGGATGCAACATCGGATTGGATGCGGTCACCGAGCAGGAGCAAACCTACGCTAAGGCCGGATTCAGCACATTCTATCGCTCCACCCGATTCGAAGGTGTGGGCGGTGGTTCCAAGCCCGACGGTGTGGTTTCCCTCAGCGACGTGGATTTTGCCAAGATCGTTGAATACGACCGCCAGTGTTTCCCCGGCGCACGCAAAAACTTCATGCAGACCTGGCTGGATGCCACCGGAGCCACCGGATTCGGCGTCATGGATGGCGATAAACTGACCGGGTTCGGCGTCATCCGTCCATGCGCTATGGGCTACAAGATCGGCCCGCTGTTCGCTGACAATGCTGAGACCGCAGAGACCATCTATCAAGCACTGGTTTCCAGAATTCCCGGCGAGAAATTTTACCTTGATGTCATTGAGCCGAACGAAGCTGCTGGAGCGTTGGCAAAGCTCCATAATCTCGAAGAAGTGTTCGTCACGGTGCGTATGTATACCGGAGCAGCACCAGAGATGGATATGAACAAAATTTTCGGCGTCACGTCGTTTGAGTTGGGTTAAGGGGAATGCCTC
>JAFLJT010000184.1 GCA_022712855.1 Pseudodesulfovibrio sp.
GCGCTAGTTTTCGAAGTAGGACCTGAGTAGTGCGCTTCTCACCGGGTGGCGGAGCTTTCTCAGTGCCTTGGCTTCGATCTGACGAATACGCTCACGAGTAACATTGAAGAGCTTGCCCACTTCCTCAAGGGTGTGGTCAGACTTCTCGCCGATACCAAAACGCTTACGCAAGACTTGTTCCTCACGCGGAGTCAGGTCGGACAGAACCGAGGCGATCTGCTCACCGAGTTTGGTGGAAACCACCTCTTCGGCAGGCGCGGCAGCCTTCTTATCTTCAATGAAATCACCAAGGCTCGAATCTTCTTCGTCACCAATAGGTGTTTCGAGAGAAATCGGCTCTTTGGCAATCTTGAGGACTTTCTTGACCTTCTCAAGCGGGTAATCCATGCGCTCGGCAATTTCCTCGGGAGAGGGATCACGGCCAAGTTCCTGCACCAGATAACGGGAGGTACGGATAAGCTTGTTAATGGTCTCGATCATGTGCACCGGAATACGAATGGTACGGGCCTGATCCGCGATAGCGCGGGTGATGGCCTGACGAATCCACCATGTGGCGTAAGTCGAGAACTTGTAACCACGCTGGTATTCGAATTTATCAACAGCCTTCATCAGACCGATGTTGCCTTCCTGGATAAGATCGAGGAACTGCAAACCACGGTTGGTGTACTTTTTAGCGATAGATACGACCAGACGCAGGTTGGCGCGAATGAGTTCCTGTTTGGCACGCATGGCGGACTGGTTGCCGCGCTTGATACGCCACAGGACTTCTTCGAGGTCGTGTACGGGGTGGCAACACTTTTCCTGCAAGCGGTGCATGATCTCCAGCTTACCGGCGAGCATTTCCTTGAAGGAGAAGAACTCCTCAACGGTCATACCCAGAGTGTCGGCTGCGACCACCGGATTGATCTCGCGGGCATCGACTTTCTTGAACAATTCTTCGATCTCGCTTTTGGTCTGCCCGACGGACAGAACATAAGCGGCGAGGTCGCGTTCACAGTTGTGCATCTGGCGCACATAGTCATTGACGGTCTCAATGATGCGGTCGATGAGGGTCTTTTCGAGCTTGATATCCCGAAGCCTGTTGACCACATCTTCCTTGTATTTGAGAATGTCTTTCTGAACGCCATAGACGCGTTTGTCCATGTTCGCACAGTAATCGAGCTTCTCGTAAATCTTTCTTTTCTTTCTGTAGATCTTGCGCACTTCGGCAAGCAGGAAGATGACGCGCTGACGCTGGTTCATCTCGTCTTCGCTCGGATCGTCTTCCTCAATGGTCTTGACGACATCCTTGAGCTTGACTTTGCCCTCATCAAGGTCTTCGCCGACAGAGATCAGTTCCTCGACGGCTACAGGCACCTCGACCAAGGAGTACAGAACGTCCAATTCGCCATTTTCTATCTTCTTGGCAATGACGACTTCGCCTTCACGGTCAAGAAGCGACACAGCGCCCATTTCACGCAAATACATGCGTACAGGGTCGGTGCTGCGAGAAGCATAATCAGCGGAATCTTCGTCTTTTTCCGTGAGTTTTAAATTCTTGTCATCTGGATCAAACTTTTTCTCATTACCATCATTATCAACAAGGGCGATGCCCATCTGGTCGAAAATGGCGTGAAGTTCTTCAATCTGTTCTGGCGTATTATAGTCGGAAGGCAGTGCCTTATTCAACTCATCATATGTCAGAAATCCTTTCTTCTTACCTTCCGCGATAAGAGTCTTGATATGCTGGATTTCTTTAATGTTGCTCATCGTCCCTCCTGAGAGATTCTAAGGCCCGAAAACATTCGTCTACCTGCTGTCGATCACCACTGAGTTGCGCCTGCTTGAGGGCCTCTTTGAGCTGTCGTACGCTGTGCTTCTTCTGACCATCTGTAATCTTGTCACAGATATGTTCCCATTCTTCCAGCAACTGCTGTCCAGAAAGTATTTCCTCGCGCAATTCCTCACGGCACTTGATATAATAGCTCTTCTCTTGTTCGTTCAGCAGACTCATTATCTGGCCATGCTGCGTGTTGATGAGCTTATCCCAAAGTGCCCTCGCCCATTCGGTGCCGAGGATATGCCCGAAGCTTCTTTCTGCCAGCGCCGGAATGTAATCCGGGTACTGGATAGGAAACTTCAAAAAATATCGGTCGTCCAAATTTTCCTTGCCCGTCTGCATGCTTATGGGCATGAGCGGTTGCTGCGCTTGCGGTGCCTGTTGTGGCGGAGGCTGCTGATATGTTTTGCGCGGTGGCCCCGAAACGCCAGCGTCACGCCTAAAGTCAGCCTCAGACAAACCAAGCCCGCCTGCGATGCGAGGCAAATAAAATGCCCGCAAGGAAGGATCAGACAAATCCGACAGAAAACTTTTGGCCCATGCCATAATGTCTCTGGGTGCGAAATCCGCAATCAGAGTATCCATACAAAACTGCAAACCGTCAGGGGCGGTCTTCATACACGCCTCAAATCCCTCGGTTCCTTTCTCCTGAAGCAAACTGTCCACGTCCTCGCCATCCGGCATGAGAACAACTCTGCAGGCCACGCCCTGCAATAAAATCATCCTACTGCTCTTGAGTGCAGCTTTGTGCCCTGCTCCGTCGCCGTCGAACACTAAATCGACACGCGAACAAAAGCCGGCCAACCGTTTTACCTGATCCGGTGTCAGAGCCGTGCCCAAAACACCACAGGAATCGGTGTAACCGAACTGATGGAGCGAAATAACATCCATATATCCTTCGGTCAGAATCGCCCGCTTCGTACGGGTCATGGTAGACCGTGCCAAACTCAACCCATACAAGTGGTCGCCCTTCTTGTAAATGGGTGTATCCGAGCTGTTCAGATACTTGGGTTCTCCATCAGTAATGATTCTACCGCCAAAAGCAATAACCCGACCCGTAATATCTTGTATCGGGAAAATGAGTCTTGCACGGAAACGGTCGTAAATATTGCCTTTATCATTTTGAGATAAAAGTCCGGCTTCCACCCCTTGTTCGGATGTTCGCCCTTTACTCTTAAGATGGTTGTCCAAACCATGCCAATCTTCCGGACTGTAACCCAAGCCGAATTTTTCGATAACTTCCTGTGTCATGCCGCGTTTGAGCAGATATTGTTTGGCAATATCGCCCGCCGCCATGCCCAAATTCCGCTGAAAATACGCGTTGGACTCGTTGTGCATATCAAGAAGCATCTGCTTTCGTGCTTTGCGTTCCGCTGCATGAGGATCATGCGGCACATTACCCAGCTCGATGCCGACCTCTGCGGCCAATTGCTCAAGAGTCTCTCTGAAATCAAGACCATTGATGCGCGAATAAAAATCAAAAACATCGCCAGAAGCCTGACAACCGAAACAATAGAAGAACCCTTCGTCATCGTTAACAGACATGGATGGCTTCGTTTCCTGATGGAACGGGCACGCACACATAAAACGACCTGAAACCGGCTTCAGGTCTACATATCGTCGGATTACATCCACGATGCTTATACGAGCCTTAACGGCTTCTACTGCACTTCTGTCCAATGTCTCTCCACGCCGACCGATTACTTGAGGGTGACTTCGGTCATGCCATCTCCGCCATGTTCTTCACTGGCCAGAGAATAGCTTGCGACTGCCGGGTAATATTTCAAAAATTCATGCACTTCACGACGTAAGGCTCCAGTGCCTCGTCCGTGAATAATCTCCATCTTTCCAGCTCCTTTGCGAAGAGCATCGTCAATGGCTCGATCCAATATGCTCAGAGCAACGTCTGCCCGATTGCCTCTAAGATCGACTTCGACCACAAGATCAGACGGAGCCGAGGCAGCAACACTAGGCTTATATCCCGTTGCCTTGGCAGTTTTTTCAGCTGGGCCGAGATGCTCTGCCTTCACCCACATGGCAACACCGCCGATATCGACTTTGGCCTGCTGCTTACGGATATTAACTTCCATGACCGTTCCAGACTTGTTCCAAGCCAGATACGACACTTTTTTGCCTGGGACAATGTCATTAAAAGAAAAGGTGGAAACTTCCTGTTTAGCAGGAGCCAACTTTTCTGCTTTTTCACGCACTTGCGCTAATTTCTTGCGAACTTCTTTCTGGCCGATTTTCTCAGCCTGCCATTCTTTGATAATAGACTGGGCCTGCGTCTGGATTTCCTGCAACAGCTTGGTCCGCTCTTTCTCGAAAGTCACTTCCAGTTTGGAACGTTTCTTTTCCAGCTTCTCGCGTTCAATTTCAACGGCCTCAAGCTGTTCTTCGCGTTTAACCGCCATCTCATTGAGGCGATCCAGAACAGACGTAGTATCAGAGCCATCGAGCAGGAGATATTTCTCCGCCCGTTTCAAAATATGTGGTGGCAGGCCATGTTCGCGAGCAACGTCCAGAGCAATGGACGCACCTACTTGATCGTACGCCAGCTTGTAGAGCGGACGCTTGGTGCTGGGGTCAAATAATACGCTGGCAGCACGTACCGATTCGGTCGCCATGGCATACGCCTTGAGCGCCGGAAAGTGAGTGGCTATAAAGGTAGTGGCCTCGCCTTCAACCAGAGAATCAATGAGCGCTTGGGCCAGAGCTGCCCCCTGTGACGGATCAGTGCCTGCACCGAATTCATCAAGAATGAAAAGCGTTTGAGGACCAACGTCATCCCAGACACGCTTGAGGTATTGAATCTGCGCCGTAAAGGTAGAAACATTTTCTTCAAGTGATTGTTCATCACCCATGACAACAAAAATATCAGTCCACAGCGGCAGGCAACTTCCCTCAGCAGCCGGGACAGGCAGGCCGGTGAAAGCCATGAGTCCAATCAGGCCGATAGTCTTAAGGCAAACCGTCTTACCACCAGCATTACCACCGCTGACGATGAGGGCTTTCTGACCATCCAACAGCTCAATATTGAGCGGCTGTACGGAGTTGTCAGCCAGTGCAAGCAATGGATGACGCGCCTTGAGCAATTTCGGATTGCCGTTTTCAGCAACCTCGATAGCCCTTCCGTCATACTTATTGCCAAGTCTGACCTTGGCCATGAGCACATCAAGATTCACCATTCCAGTATATGCTTCGTAAACGCCTTGTTGTTCCTGACGAATAAGATCAGTCAAGTACTTGAGAACCTTAAATTCTTCTTCGCGTTCTTCGCGTTTAAGTTCCTGCAGACGGTTATTCGTCTCGACGAGGAACATGGGCTCAAAATAGCACGTCTCGCCAGTCTGCGAGTAGTCGTGAATAATACCCTTGGTCTTATTCTTGTAGTTCGCTTTGATGGGCAGCACATAACGGTCAGACGAGATCGTCATGAAATCGTCTTGCATGGCTTGGCCCATGTTCTGTTCCAGCACAAAATCCTTAACGCGTTTAGTACAACGCTGATGGATAGAGCGGATTTCCTGACGAACAGAAACAAGGTCTGGGGAACTTTCGTCCTTGATACGGCCTTCGACATCGAGACAACGTCCAATGGCGGAAACGGTCTTATCAGGCCATACATATGAAAAGAGGGATTCCCAGAGAACTGTCCACTCTCGATCTTCATACTGCTTCAAGGAATCGCGGGAATGGCGGGCTGTATCGAGTACCTGCTTGAGGGCAAACAGGCCGTCTTGATCAAGAACACCTGACGGGCTGTCCAGATAGGAAAAAAGTCCGTCGAGTTCAGGGAAAGATTTAAATTGAAAACCGGATTCTCCAACCCATGCAGCACCTTGCTCAAAGAGCGTAGCAGCTTTTCTGACACCTTTTAGGGTATCGTACGGGCGCAACGCAAGGCACGCGGAAACACCCGCTTCGGAAACGGCGAAACCGGACAATGCCCCGAGGATCTTGGGGAATTCCAATACGTGGAAAGTTCTGGACTCCATGTGAGCCAACTATCTTTTTTTGGAGTGTTATTAGACTTTTTGAAAAGAGTCAGATGCTGGGCGCAATAAAAACTCAAGGCCATTACGTAGTTTTCCTACGCGAGGATTTGAGTTTTTTAGTAGCAACGAAGCAAATGATGCTCTTTAAAGAGTCTAAGAGAGTTTGGTTTTGACCATGTCGCTGGCTTTTTTGCCGTCGACTTGGCCTTTGTAGGCAGCGAGAACCGCGCCCATAACCTTTCCCATGTCTTGTAAGCCGGAAGCACCAAGATCACCGATGGCCTTGTCTACTGCTGCAGCAAGTTCATCGTCACTCAGTTGCTTGGGCATGTACTGCTCAAGCTCTACAAGCTCATCGGCCTCGATTTTTGCAAGCTCATCCCGGCCATGCTTGGTGAACTGCTCAAAGGAATCTTTGCGCTGTTTCACCTGCTTGGCGAGGAGATCAAAAACGATGTCGTCGGATAATTCCTCGGACTTGTCCTCGATCATACGATTTTTAATGGCCGTCTTGAGATGTCTCAAGACGGCCACTTTAATCGTAGCCTTGGCTTTATAAGCCGCAATGTAGTCTTTATCTATCTGTTTGGATAAACTCATAAACCTACATGGTGCGCATCTTGCGCATTTTCTTGGCGAGCCTTTTCTTGGCTGCAGCTTTCTTTTTCTTCTTCATAACGCTGGGCTTTTCGTAGTGCTGACGCTTCTTCAGCTCGGAAAGGATTCCAGCTTTTTCAACCTGCTTCTTAAAACGACGCAGGGAGATATCGAAGTTATCACTATCATCAAGGTATACACCTGGCAAAGTCAATCACCTCCTCGGTGAACCGCCCGCTCGGATAATTTTTTTGGAATGGCGGGCTGGCGAAATAAGAAGAGTTACATATACGTCTTATAAACGAATTGCAACACTATTCACATGATTAAGAGTGGAATTCACTGATGAATTATCTCTGCCTGAATGAACAAAAAAAAACAGCCTGCTACGCATCTGCGCAGCAGGCTGTAATTATCAAATAAATCGAGGACTAGTGACCTGCTTTCTTAGCGTCACGCAAGGCCTGGAAGACAGTAATTGTCAGGCCGATGCCGAGAACGCCCAGAACGACATACAGAGTGCCGAAGAAGACGAAGTGATCGGGCATCCACCAGGGCAAATCCATGGGCAGCGGGCTTTGTACGGTTTCACCGTGAATCATCATATCAAGTTCCTTCTGGTTACTTTACGGCGTCCTTGAGGAGCTTGCCGGGACGAAATTTGACGACCTTGGTGGCCGGGATTTTGATCTCAGCGCCAGTGCGGGGATTACGACCTACACGAGCTTTACGCTGATCCACTGCGAATGTTCCGAAACCTGTCAGAGTCAGCTTGCCCTCTTTTACCAGAGTACCTTCGACGGTATCCAGAAAAGCGTTCAGAGCTTTTTCAGCGCCTGCTTTTGTCAGGTCAGCCTTTTCCGCAATCTTGACTACCAATTCAGCCTTTGTCATCTGTCCTTCCTCCTCAAATAAAGATATTAACCTACGTATAGTTCTAAAGTGTAGTCAGAGCACAATTTGACTTCCACACCTTGATTCCTAACGACTTTCTCCATTGGGCTTTAATGGAACTTTCTATTTGTGTCTAGCCCGATAGAGGAAAAAAGTGAAAAAAACGATGCCAGTCGGTGCTTTCGTGGAAATTTTAGATCAAAATGATGCTATATAAAACCGATTACACTGCCTCAGAAAGCAAACAAATCGCCTGTAACTTGTGAAAATCTGCACTAAATCAGTTTGGAAAGCCCTAAAAACTGCTCCGGCGTAAGATTTTCAGGCCGCGCCTTGGTGCTGACCCCTTCTTTCTCAAACCATTCCGCCATTGCAGGCGACCAATGTTGTTTGAGAATGGTCGAAAGCTGCTTTCTTCGCTTCTGAAAAAGTATTTTGATCAGTTGGGACAGCGCTTCAGGATTTTCTGGCCATTGGTCAGCAGGAAGTGGAACAAATGCGACCACTGCTGAATCAACTTTGGGCTGCGGGCGAAAGACTGTTGGCGGTACCTTGAACAGGTATTTAGTCGTAGTAAAATTCTTCACCCATGCAGTCAGACCGCCGTATGCCTTACTATCAATATCAGCAGTCAGCCTTTTAGCAACTTCGTGCTGCACCATGAATACGGCGATATCAAACGTCTTCACAGTGCTGACAATATCCCAGATGAGCTTTGAGCCTACATTGTAAGGAAGATTGCCAATTATCTTGCAAGGGCCGTCATTGAGAGAGTCCCATGGGAAGAGGAGTGCGTCCGTGCGGACCACTTCAAGTATCGGATATTCCTCATCAAGCTGTTCAGCCAGATAGTCGTCCATTTCAAGTACGGTCAGGCGAGCTGGCGCAGCATCCACAAGAAATCGCGTCAAAGCCCCCTGCCCCGGACCTATTTCTATTATATGGTCCTCAGGGGTTGGTTTGATCGCATCAACGATCCTGCGACAGGTGTTCTGATCTTGCAGAAAATTCTGCCCGAGGCTTTTTTTTGCCCGATGACGAGGCTGATCTTGATTCATAACGCGTTCTCCATGTGGGGACACCACTAGCCGAAGTACATACACTCCGCAACAATATTGACACTATATCCTTATAAAACGTATGACTCGTCGGTATTCAATTTTAGGAGGATTACATGAATTTACGCGATTACGTCAGAGACATTCAAAACTACCCCAAAGAAGGCATCACCTTTTTTGATATTGCTCCGATCTTAAGCAACCCCGAGGCTTTCCAGTATGCTGTGGATCAGCTTGCCGAAAAGTTCAAAGACTGCGGCGCCACTAAAATCGTAGCAGCCGAAGCTCGTGGCTTTATCTTTGGTGCACCCCTTGCCCTGCAAATGAAAATCGGATTTGTTCCCATTCGCAAGCCTGGCAAACTTCCTTTCAAGAATCGTTGCGTGACCTACGACCTCGAATACGGCACCGACACCCTGTGCATACACGATGATGCCATTGAAAAAGGCGAAAAAGTGCTGATTATCGACGACTTGCTCGCAACCGGTGGCACCGCAGAAGGTATGGTCAAACTGGTCAAGGAAGCTGGCGGCGACATCGTTGGCAACGGCTTTGTCATCCAACTCGGTTTCCTCGAAGGCAACAAAGTTCTGAAGGATGCCGGACAGGAAGTCACCTACCTCATCGAAATCGACTAAGCGGATATTATCATGACTAAAATAGGTATTATCGGCGGTAGCGGCCTGGACAATCCGGATATCCTCAAGGACGCCCATGATGTTGAGGTGGAAACCGCTTTCGGCGCACCTTCTTCCCCACTCATGTGTGGCACCATTGAAGGAAAGGATGTTATCATCCTCGCCCGCCATGGCCGTGAACACACAGTTCCGCCCACTTTTGTCAATTACCGGGCAAACATTCTGGCACTGAAAGACGCTGGTTGTGACATGATTATTGCCACCACCGCCTGCGGCTCTCTGCGTCAGGAAATCGACCGCGGGCATTTGGTCATTCTTGATCAGTTCATCGATTTCACTCGCCGTCGCCCAGTTTCATTCTATGAAGAATTCGAACCGCATGGCGCTGTCCATACGGGCATGGCTGATCCCTTCGATGAAAAGCTGCGTGGCCTTCTTAATGAAGGGTGTAAAAAACTCGATATCACGCACCATCAAGCTGGTACCGTCGTGACCATCGAAGGTTCGCGCTTCTCTACCAGAGCTGAATCCAACATGTTCCGCATGTGGGGCGCTGACGTTATCAACATGAGTGTGGCCCCGGAATGTATCCTCGCTAACGAGGCTGGTATTCCCTACGCCGCAGTTGCCATGAGCACGGACTACGATTGCTGGAAGACCGACGAAGCTCCCGTTACTTGGGATGAGATCCTCGAAGTCTTCAAGGGTAATGTCGAGAAAGTCGTCTCCCTGTTGACCGAAGCCATCAAAAACATTGATTAATCAATCCTGACTATTATGAATAATACCACTTCATCCGCACCTGAGGCCTGTGACCTGATCATCCGTGCGGATGTTGTGGTTACACAGGATGACGCCCGATCGGTGATCACCAATGCGGGCATCGCTATACTTGACGGCCTAGTCGTTGAAGTCGGCGAATACGCAGCAATTGAAGCTGCTTTCGAACCAACTTCACGTCTGGACCTCGCGGGCAAGATGCTCATGCCCGGTTTGGTTAATGGGCACACACATCTGCCTATGACATTATTCAGAGGGTATGCTGACGACCTGCCGCTCATGGAGTGGCTGGAAGATCACATCTGGCCTGTTGAGTTCCAACTCACAGACGACATGCTCACCATCGGCGCACAAATAGGCTGCGCAGAGTTGATCCGTACAGGCTGCACCTCGTTTCTTAACGGGTATTTCCATGAAGCTGTCACCGGAGATACAGCGTCGGCATGTGGCCTGCGTGCTGTGTTGGGCGAAGGATTCTTCCATTTCCCGTCGCCGCATTTTCCCACCGCGGAGGATTGTTGGAGTACTATCCGCAATTTGAAGTCACGGTATGACTCCAATCCGCTTATCCGTACGGCGGTCACGCCACACGCAGCGTTTACCGTCGCTCCGGATGAATTGGTCGCCAGCTTTGAATTGGCAACTGAGTTGGATGTGCCATGGCAGATCCATCTTGCTGAATCAACTGCTGAAACAGCTATTTGTATGGAGAAGTATGGACAACGTCCTATACCGCTTCTTCATGCGTACGGTCTGCTCACAGACAAAACCACACTGCATCATTGTGTGGACGTCACTGACGAAGAGATTGCTCTTTTGGCGGACACCAAAGTCAACGTGGTGCATAATCCCGGGTCTAATTTAAAGCTGTGCTCTGGCCTGTCGCCTGTGCAAAAAATGCTCGATGCAGGCGTAACCGTCGGCCTCGGAACTGATGGCGCTTCCAGCAATAATCAGTTGAACATGTTTCGTGACATGGCTTTGGCCGCTCTTATCGGAAAGGTCCGACATAACGATGCTTCGGCAGTGAATGCTCAGGCCGCTCTCGATATGGCGACCAGAGGTTCTGCAAAGTGCCTTGGTTGGCCGGAACTCGGTCGTATTGAAAAAGGGTATCCTGCTGACATAATTGCACTGGATTTATCCTACCCGAATTTGATGCCAGTATACAATCATGTGTCCCATGCAGTGTACGGAGCAACGGGTATGGAAGTGTGCATGACAATGGTCGGCGGCGAGATTTTGTATCTTTACGAGGATTTTAAGACCTTAGACGTCAAAGCGTTGCGAGGCGAGGCTTTGCGAGCTTCTAAGTGGATTTTGTCCACGGCAAAAAAGTAAAAAATTAACCCAAAAAACTTGACAACACCCACCTCGGGTGCATATCGAATTCTGCTCTTGCAAAAAAACCGAGATTAATATGCCGTTGGCATACACCCAGTAGTATCATTTTTAGGAGGAAGGCTAACATGGCTAAGAAAAAAATTATTTCCCTGGAAGGCGCAGTCAAGACTGACGCTGGTCTGACCTACAAAGGCGTCATCATGGACCCCATCGATGACAAATGTGAAGGTTGTGAACGTGTCGCTGAGGTTGAAGGTGGCAAATACTGCCCCACCTACGCACAGCCCACTACGAAATGGGCCAAAGGCATTTGTAACTTTGCCACCCACGCCCGCGCTGGTGTGGACAAGGGCGGCAAGGTCAAGGTCAACCCGCTCAAGGCTTCCAAGCGCGCAGCACGCGGCCGTTAGGAATTACGATTTCAAAAAAAGGCGGGGCTTGCCCCGCCTTTTTTTGTTTATAAGAAGTCTGTTGAAAAAGCGTCATCTGCGTCGTTGCTGCAAAAATCTCAAACCCTAGCGTACAAGAAGTACGTGTCGGCCTTGATATTTTTTGCGCCTAGCAGCTAACACTTTTTGAACAGACTTCAAGAAAATGGCTTTGCAAAAGTTTGCTGAGAGTAATTAGCAATCGGAGATATTATGGACGCAATTTTCGCTACACTCGACGAACAGACTGAAACTGTTGTTGAACTGCAGACAAAGCTCACCGCTATTCCCGCTCTCGGTCCCATCAATGGTGGCGACGGCGAAAAGGAAAAGGCAGAGTTTCTGCTCAGCCATCTCAAGTCCATGGGCATCTCCGACATTCAGGAATTCAGAGCGCCTGCCACAGACGTATCGTGTGGATACCGTCCCAGCGTAGCAGCGATCATCCCCGGCAAGGACACCAGCAAGACTCTG
>JAFLJT010000240.1 GCA_022712855.1 Pseudodesulfovibrio sp.
CGGCGCACAATCTCGGCAGCCTGTTCATCAAGCGGTGTCAGTCCTTCCTTGCCGTCAACCACAAAGAGAATGGCGTCGGCTTCATTGATAGCTTCCTGTGCCTGCTCGAAGATTTCATCCTCGAAATCCTTGCTCAACTCAGGAACGGCTTCGGATTCCAGCACCATACCACCAGTATCGATGAGATCGAACTTGGTCTCACCCATCTGGCATTCGCCATAGATACGGTCGCGCGTCACACCCGGCAAATCGTGGGTAATAGACCGCGATCTCCTGAGCAGGCGATTGAAGAGTGTGGACTTACCCACATTGGGGCGTCCTACGAGGGCGACAATTGGCAACATGATGGTGGCTCCAGAAATATTATATCGACACGGATTGAAAAATAAAACCCGCGCTTCCATTAGTAGAAGGAAGCGCGGAATAACGTACCTTGAATCAAATGTCGAGTCTATTGTTCCCGACAGATATCGTCAAATTAGTCATATTTGATAGCCATACCCTCGATGACGTTGTTCAAACGCGATGCCATGGCAGCGACTTCCTGAATAGCCTTGGACGCTTCATCCATCACCTGAGAGGATTCCGTGGCGATCTGATTAATCTCATCAGTGGCCCGGTTAATCTCCTCACTGGTAGCGGATTGTTCCTCGGCTGCAGTAGCGATGGCGCGAACCTGATCGGCCGCCATTTCGACGCCGCTCACGATCTCGCTCAGAGCACGACCAGAATCATTGGCCAATTCTGTGCTCTTGGAAACCGACTGCACAGCACGCTCTGTTGCGGCCACATTTTCCTTGGTCATGGACTGAATTTTGGTAATCACGTTACCGACTTCGCCAGTGGCGCTCATGGTCTTTTCAGCAAGCTTGCGAACTTCATCGGCAACAACGGCAAAACCACGTCCGGCCTCTCCTGCCCGAGCAGCCTCAATGGCCGCATTGAGTGCGAGCAGGTTTGTCTGGTCAGCTATGTCCGTGATGACTTCAAGGACATTGCCGATATCAGCGGCCTGAACACCAAGTTCCTCCATGGATACTTTCAAGCTATTCGCCTGATTCTGAACATCGCCGACAGCTTCGATAACCTGGCTGACAAGGCCTTCACCACCCTGAGCATTAGCCTTGGCTGTATCAGCTTCCTCGGCAGCCATGCTGGCATTTTGAGCAACCTCAAGCACCGTGGAATTCATCTGCTCCATGGCTGTGGCAGTTTCTTCTGCACGTGCCCTTTGGGTATCAGACCCACCCTTGGCCTGCTCAATCTGGGCAGACAGTTCTTCGGCTGCGCTGGACAAGCGTTGAGAGACTTCTTCCGCTTCTTCGGCCGCCTGAGAAATGCGAGCATTCTGCTCTTCAATCTGCTTTTGCTGGGTGCGGATTTCTGTCATGTCCACCCAGATAGCCAGAGAGCCGAGCATTTCGCCATCCATGTCGTAGAACGGTGTGGCGGTCACTTGTATATTGAGTTTCTTACCACTAGGGGCTTCATATTCAATTTCAGAATTTAATTGTGCGCGCTCTTTGATGGCCCGGTTAGAGAGCGTTTCACGATTAGAATCGCCGTAAAAGAAATCACCGGACTTACGGCCAACATAACTTTTAGGATCACCAGTCTTTTCAAGCAACGCACACATCTGCTCATTCGCCCAGAGGGTGTTAAAATCAGGGGCGATCAGAGCGCAAGGCAAGGTCAAACCGTTGAGCACGCCATCAGAAAAGCCAAGCTTATTTTTCAATTCGCCAACCATGGTCTCAATTTGTTCGGATAACTCCTTGAACTCAAACTGATATGTCCCTTCTAAGGTCGCACTCAAGTCACCGTCTGCAACGGACGAGGCATAGGCAAGGACACTCTTGACGGGTGCAGTCACTAGCTTACGAATAATGAAGACCATTATACCAATAAGAAGAAGCGCCACGATTGTGCCACCAATGGCAAGTGTATTCCTCTGGGATGTCGCAGCCGAAGCCAGATCATCCTCGTAGGCACTCATAACCATGACCCAACCAGTTTTGGGCAACGTCTCAAAAACCATCAATTTGTTACGGTCTTCCCATTCATATGTGGAAACGCCGTTTTTATCGTTCAACGCGGTTTGTACAAAACCATACTTGGACAGATCCTTGAGGTAGAGCTTCTTGTTGACCGCGTGGGCAATGATTCGCCCTTTGCCATCAAGCATAAAACCATAACCGGATTTGCCAATACGAAACGGATCAATAAACTTGGAAGTGAATCCTTCCCATTTCGGGAATATACCGACACCGCCAATAATCTCACCAGTATGATCATAGACGACATTGGCTGCCGCAAAAATGAGGATACCGCCGCCACTCTTGGAGATGAGAATGTCCTTGGAAAGAAAGCTCTCGCTCTTGCCGGACAAGACAGCCTTCACATAACCACGGTTGCTGCGGTCTGCGCCTGCCATGTTTTTGCCCTTGGCATTGTATCCTGCGACAACATTACCATTTTTATCAAAGGCAAACGCCGCCCAGTACCCATCACTATTGTTAATGAGGTCTTTAAAAAGCCAGTCAGCAGAAAGCATATCATGCCCTGTAAGAGCATCGATCACCGCCTGCTGCGAAGCGAGCATGCGAGTTTGGCTTTCTGTTTGTTCAATATACCCATCAAGAGCAGTCATGGTCTGTTTGACCACGTTCCTCATGGCATTTTGTTGCTCTTTGGATACTGTTTGATAGGTGTCATTGCTGACCCACCAGACTCCAGAAGCAACTGTTACCGCGATAACGACTGCTATAAGAACAGTAATGGCGGTATTAACGCTTTTTATCTGCATAATGATCCTCTCTATTAACGAAATTTATCAAATACCAATCGCGATCTTTTATCTAGTAATGATTACCAAGACTTAGTTTTATCTGTCAATACCAAAAAATCAAGGACAGCAGTAGGCCATCCTTGATTAATATCGGTCGAACTAACGGATATCTTTATTCTTCAAACAACTTTTTAATGGATTCAGTGTACGGCGGGTAAAGGACACCTTTCTCGGTGATAATGCCTGCGATCAACTCATTGGGAGTCGGATCGAATGCAAGGTTGTACACCTCTACGCCCTCGGGCGGAATACGATGATCACCGATATGTGTCACTTCCTTGGGATCACGGTCTTCAATGGGTACGTCATCACCAGAGAATGTTTCGATATCAATGGTGTACTGCGGTGCGGCCACATAGAAAGGAATGTTGAAATGATCCGCAATGATCGCCACGCCAAATGTGCCGATCTTGTTCACGGCATCGCCGTTGGCGGTAATGCGATCAGCACCGACCACGACCTTGTCTACCAGCCCGCGCTTCATGAGCAGTGCGCAGGCGTTGTCACACGCCACTTTGACCGGGATGCCATCCTTGTGCAGCTCGTACGCGGTCAAACGCGCACCCTGCAGGAACGGGCGGGTCTCGTTGGCGATGACAGAAACTTTTTTACCCTGATCAATGGCGCCGCGAACGACACCCAGTGCGGTGCCGTATCCGGCAGTAGCGAGGGCGCCCGCATTGCAGTGGGTCATGATGACGTCGCCATCGTCCATGAGTTCGCCACCGAACTTGCCGATGAGTTCGCACATTGTAATGTCGTCGACATGAATTTCTTTGGCGCGAGCAAGCCAGATGTCCAGCAGTGCTTCCAGAGAAACATCACCCGCTTCTTTCCAGATGCGGCGCATTTCACGCACGGCCCAGCGTAGGTTGACTGCTGTAGGACGAGCTTCGTGAATCTGGTCGAGCTTGGCTTCGAGGTTCACTTTCCAATCGCCGTCCATGCCCTGCACTTCGCGGCCTGCGAGGTAACAGCCGTACGCAGCAGTCACGCCGATGGCGGGCGCGCCGCGCACAACCATGACGACCAGCGCGTAACAAATATCTTCGGTGGTTTTACACTCGAACCAATCTTCGCGATTGGGCAGGTAGCGCTGGTCCAGGAGGACAAGAACGTCTTTTTCGGCAGAATACTGAATATGTTCGGTCATTGAATTACCTTGTAATTATGAAAGTTTTTTCTGAAGAAGCTGTGTCACAACACCGGGGTTGGCCTGGCCCTTGGACAGGCGCATGATCTGGCCCATGAAGAAGCTGATAAGTTTGGTCTTGCCGCCCTTGTATGCTTCCACTTCCTTGGGATTTTCAGCAATAACCTGATCAACCATGGATTCCAGTTCGCCCGAATCGGACACCTGAACCAAGCCCTTGGTCTTGACGTATTCGGCAGGATCATCGCCGGATTCGCAGAGATCGCGGAAGGCATCCTTACCGATCTTGACCGAGATAGTGCCGTCGTCCACGAGCTTGAGTAATGTTGCCAGCTTCTCAGGTGTCAGCTTGCAGTCAGCTACCGAGGATTCAGTATCATTACAGAATGGCAGCAATTCGCCGACCACCCAGTTAGTGACTTTTTTGGCTTCACCGCCGTAGGCTTTGGCTGCTGCTTCGTAATAATCAGCAACAACAACTTCACTGGTCAGCAGGGCTGCGTCGTAATCGGCCAGTGTGAACTCGTCTATGAAGCGCTCACGCTTATGACGAGGCAGCTCCGGCAGTTCGGATTGCCATTTCTCGACCCACGCTTCGTCGAGAACGAGCGGAACAAGATCCGGGTCCGGGAAATAGCGGTAATCGTGGGCCTCTTCCTTGCCGCGCATGGAATGAGTCGTCCCCTTATCTACATTATAGAGACGGGTTTCCTGCACCACTTTGTGGCCATCTTCCACGAGGTCGATCTGACGATCCACTTCGTACTCAATGGATTTGAGGATGTTCTTGAAGGAGTTGAGATTTTTGAGTTCTGCGCGTGTACCAAATTCTTCCTGCCCATAAGGACGGACGGAAATATTAGCGTCACAGCGAAAGCTGCCCTCTTCCAGGTTGCCGTCACAGATGTCGAGGTAGAGCAGAACCGAGCGAACTTCCTTGAGGTAAGCAATCGCTTCCTCGGCAGAACGCATGTCAGGCTCGGACACGATCTCGATGAGCGGAACTCCGGTCCGGTTGAGGTCCACAAAGCTGGCGTTTTCGGCAGCAGAGTGAATGCTCTTTCCTGCATCCTCTTCCATGTGGATTCGGGTCACACCAATACGTTTTTTCGTACCCTCCACCTCGATATCGATATAGCCGTGCTCACAAATTGGAAGCTCGAACTGCGATATCTGATAGCCCTTGGGAGAATCTGGATAGAAATAATTCTTGCGTGCAAACACAGACTTGAGATTGATCTCACAGCCAGTGGCGAGGCCCATCTTGGTGGCGTATTCCGCAACTTTTTCGTTGAGCACGGGCAGCACACCGGGCATGCCGGAGCAGACCGGACAGACGTTCTCATTGGGCTCGTTGCCGAACTTGGTGG
>JAFLJT010000007.1 GCA_022712855.1 Pseudodesulfovibrio sp.
GCCAGCGTCGGTGATATTATTGTAGTGTCCGTCAAAGAGGCCATGCCCCATTCCAAAGTGAAGAAAGGCTCGGTCATGAAGGCGGTTGTCGTACGTACGAAGAAGGAAATTGGCCGAAAGGACGGTTCCTACATCAAGTTCGACAACAATTCTGCCGTGCTGCTTAGCTCCACTGGCGAGCCAGTCGGGACCCGTATTTTCGGTCCTGTCGCTCGTGAGCTGCGTGCAGCCGGTTTCGTGAAGATCGTTTCCCTCGCCCCCGAGGTCCTGTAAAAGGATATTAATGATGAAGACTAAAATTCGTAAAGACGACAAGGTCATGGTCATCGCCGGAAAGGACAAGGGAAAGATCGGCAAGGTGTTGAAAATTCTCAAGAAGCAGGACAAAGTCCTGGTTGAGAAGGTGAACATGGTTCATCGTCACACCAAAGCCAATCCCTATGCCCAGCAACCTGGCGGGATTATTGAGAAGGAAGCCCCGATCCATGTATCCAATGTGGCTGTTGTGTGCGATGCCTGCACCAAGCCCACGCGGGTCGGGTACAAGAAGACTGAAGACGGCAAGAAGATTCGTTTCTGCAAAAAATGCAACGAAGTCTTCAAGTAGGGAACAGTATGACTCGTCTTGAAAAAGAATACAAAGATAAGGTCGTCCCCGAACTCCTCAAGGAGTACGGTTATTCCAGTTCCATGGAGATCCCGAAATTGACGAAGATCTCCCTGAACATCGGTCTCGGTGAAGCCAGCCAGAATAGCAAGCTCATCGAACCCGCTGCCAAGGAACTGACCGCCATTGCCGGCCAGAAGGCCGTTGTAACCCTGGCAAAGAAGTCCATCGCTCAGTTCAAGCTGCGCGAAGGCATGCCTGTTGGTTGCCGCGTCACTCTGCGTGGCGATGCGATGTGGGACTTTTATGACAAGCTCGTGAGCTTCGCTCTGCCCCGTGTCCGCGACTTTCGCGGTATCCCCGATCGTGGATTTGACGGTCGTGGTAACTTCACGATGGGTATCAAGGAACATACTATCTTCCCTGAGCTTGACATTGACAGAGTTGAGTTAGTGAAGGGCATGAACGTGACTGTGTGCACTTCCGCCAAGACAGATAAGGAAGGCAAATCCCTTCTTGATCTTCTTGGTATGCCCTTTAAAAAGTAGGAGGACGGAAAGTGGCCAAAACAAGCTTACGCGTTAAGGCACGCCGGAAACCCAAGTTCAAGGTTCGCACGAAAAGAGTAAAGACGCGTTACAATGTCCATGCTGCTATTGACTTGCCGCTTCCTCCATTGCACGGTTGGGTTTTACTCTAATATGTAGTCGCGCCGATCACTTCGGACAGCATTACAATCAAATCAGCATACGCAGGAGCTCACCATGAGCGTCATCATCGATTTTTCCATTTTTCCTTTGGACAAAGAAGGAGCGAGCTTCAGCCCCTATGTGGCACGTGCTCTGGACGTCATTAAATCATCTGGCCTCGACTATACGCTTGGCCCTATGGGGACCTCCATCGAAGGAGAATGGGCTGAGGTCATGGCTGTCGTTGATGCTTGTTACCGTGAACTGGAGCAGGATTGCGACCGGGTTTACATGAACATAAAAGTTGATAGTAAACGCGGCAGGTCAGGCGGCCTGACAAACAAAGTTGCGAGTGTTCTTGAAAAGTCCGAGAGTCACGAAGTAGAATAGGCAAAAGAGTCAGCCTTCGAACTTCGAGGGTATTCTAAACAGCTTGAATCCCGTCACGATTCTGGTATCACTGGATAGACGAACTGAATTTACTTCTGCGCAGGAGACAATACGTGGCCCAGCAATCCGTTCAAATGAAACAGGTATCCCGTGGGAACTTCCTGATGCGCAATGTGCTCAAGCACAATGTGGTCTTTAATCAGGGGGCCAGAGGGGATGGTGCCTACATCCTGACTGACGGGAAAATCGAGATTTCAGGCATTGTCGAAGGGCACAAGAAAGTCTTCGCCATCCTGAGTCCCATCTCAATTTTTGGCGAGATGGCTCTTTTCTTGGACGAAGGTGTGCGTACGGCCACAGCTATTGCTATGGAAGACTCCAAGCTCATCGTGGTCACCCAGGATGATTTGGAGGAGTTCATGCGCGATTCGCCCAAGGTCATTTCTTCCATTATCACCGTGTTGGTTGGTCGCCTCAAGACAACGACAAAAAAAGCGATGAAGGTTCCCAGCATTGGCATGGGCGTTGTGCGGTTGTTCGATCTTTTTTCGGCCAATGATCAAATGACTGTCAAGTACGATTCGGCCGTTAAGTCTTTGGCTGACACCTTTGTCACTACGACGGATCGTATTGAACAATATATCCACGGGTTGGCCGAGCAACACTTTGTGGCCATCGGACGGGATGAACACGATACCCGTGTCATCAAGATTCGTGAACGAAACATGATGCATGCCGTGATGAAGAGTAAAAATTAGCTCACTTGGTTTCTTTAGACTTCAAAAAAACGATGTGATCAGCATCGCTTTTTTTTGTTAATCGGGGAGTGTGCGGTGGGCCTAGCCCCTGTGATCTTTAGGCGCAAACCATTGTGGTGCATGCTCTTGTCTGCTATAGAGTTTTTCCAGAGAACATTGAGGGCGTTCTTGCTCGATATGTTTGAATATTTAGAATTTCATGTGCGCGGTGTCGTGCTAAATAATATTGGGGGATGTGTGAAAAAAGTTCTTCTTGCTTGCTGTTTGGGCGCGATCTTCATGATGGGGATGTCTACATTGGCCTTGGCCGATGGCGGTGGACTGTATCTGTCTGCCAAGGGCGGAATTGGATTTATGCGTGGCGATAAAACCATGAGTCACAACCAGACTTCTCTTGATAATGATAAGACCTCTTGGTCAAGTGATACATTTTCCTATGGTGCTGCAGTTGGATGGAACTGGTTCGATACCGGTGCTCCCGTTCGCACAGAGATTGAGTACTATGATCATGGCAAGGTCAAAATGACGCACAATGACGATAACGGCACGGCGAGCGCTTCATCAGCAGTCCAGACTCTGCAACTCAATGTCTACTATGATTTTTATAACGACACGAATTTTGTCCCATATCTAGGTCTCGGTGCCGGAGTGGCAAATGTAAAGAATACGGGTGGTAAATCATCCACCAATTTTGCCTATTCCCTTATTGCTGGCACTGGCTACAAGTTTACCGAGAGCCTGTTGTTGGACATCGGGTATAAAATCAGTCAGTTTGGCGAGGGTGCCACGTTCACCTATAGTGATGCGGATAATAGCTACGATGGCAAGATCAAGAATATGTACTCCATCGAAGGTACTATCGGTCTAAGATATCAGTTCTAGCCAGACATACGAAAGCATAAAAGGGCAGTTCGGTTTAACCGGGCTGCCCTTCAGTTTGCTGACAAAGGCCCGATTGCGTCGTTGCTGCAAAAATCTCAAATCCTAGCGTACAGGAAGTACGCGTCGGGCTTGAGGTTTTTTTACGCCTAGCACTCGAACCTTTGTCAACAATCTGCCCATATTCTGCGAGGGCACAAGCGTGGTTAGTCGTATTGCTTCGCAAAATCTTCGCCCATGATATAGGCCATGGCTTCCGGGTCGATGGTGCCGGATGCCACGAAGAATTCAAGCCCGGTAACGAGCGGATGGTAGGTCAGGCCATGGGGCAGGTCGTCGCCTTGACCGTATATGTAGCGTTCGGCAGGTATCATCTCGTTGATCTCGACAATCCCATCTCTGTGCAGTGAGGACATGATCACATGGTCGAGCACCATGCCGCCGGGCAAGGTGGTCCATAGGTGGTATTGCCCCATGCTTTCCTCGCCAGTCTCGTCAGCGAGAATGGTTTTGAGTTGCGGGTGCGTGATAGGCATACGCATCTCGCCGTTAACGGCCACGTTGCCCACGGTGATGGTTGCGCCCGGGAGCCGGAATTTTTTTACCAACATATGGAACATGCCGAAATTGACGGACATGGCGTTGCCTGCTCGTTCCGGGAACGGAATGTGGCAGGTCCCTTCCAATGCGTTGAGGATGGTTTGATCAATGGTGCAAACAGATTCGCTGCTTGTGCCATCGCCGATTTTCCATTTTTTAGTACGGCTCAGGGCCGCCTTGAATTCTTTGAGGTACGACATGGGGCAGGGCTACCATTTTAGGGTGTGATGTGCAACGGGCGACACTGCGAGAGATCATTTATAATAGGACAATGTAAGGATATAGATTATTCGATGAACTTGGTAGGGGAGTATGCCAAGGAGGCTTCGATGATTGATTATTATGTGGACAAATTGACGCTCTCGACCGGGGAACATGAAGTCCATGTCGCGGGGTGCCCGAATATGCCGATTTTGAAAAACTGTATCTCTCTTGGGAGACATATGAGCTGTTATAGCGCCATTACTGCTGCGCAGAAGTTTTTCACCAAGGTTGACGGCTGTGTTAATTGCGCGAACGATTGCCACAGTCGGTAGGTTGTGCAGACTGCTGACAAAGGCCCAATTGCTGCGTTGCTGCAAAAAATCCAAACCCTCACGTATAGGAAATACGCATCGGCCTTGGATTTTTTTTGCGCCTTGCACTTGAACCTTTGTTAACAGCCTGCCAGATTGGGGTTTGTCATCAATAAAAGGCCGTCCAATTGGACGGCCTTTTATTGCGTAGTATCTTTAAGCAAGTTTCATTTAATGCGCTTCGGCCCAATTCTCTCCGATACCCATGTCGACTTTCAAAGGAACAGCCAAATCTGCGGCTCCCTGCATTATCTTTTTCAGGCGTTCGCCCGCCGCTTCGATGTTGGCAGCCGGGGCTTCCACAATCAATTCATCATGGACCTGAAGAATCGGCTTCGCGCCCAAGGCTGCGAGTTCCTTGTCACCGTGGGCTGCTACCATTGCCATCTTGATGATGTCGGCTGCGGTCCCCTGAATAACGGTGTTCACCGCCTGACGTCGCGCCTCGGATGCGAGCATATTGTTGCGTGAATGCAGCTCCGGGAGCAAGCGGCGGCGTCCGGCCAGAGTAGAAACAAAACCGTGCTGTTGCGCGTCTTCGACAATGGTGTCGTAGTACGATTTGAGCGTGGAGAGTTTCTCAAAATAGCGCTCAGTGAATTCTTTCGCCTCGTTTTGTGTGATCTTTAATTCACGGGCAAGCTTTTGCACGCCCATACCGTAGATCAGGCCGAAGTTGATGGTCTTGGCATTGCGCCGTTCGTCGGGCAGCACTTCTTCCACCGTTTTGTCGGTGAGCAATGCGGCCGTGCGCGTGTGGATGTCTTCGTCGTTACGGAACGCTTCGAGCAAGGCCGGGTCTTGGGAGAAATGGGCCAGCACCCGAAGTTCGATCTGCGAGTAGTCCGCTGCGGCCAGCTTATTGCCGGGCGCTGCGGTGAAACAGGCGCGCATACGTGGGCCGTAGACACCGCGAATGGGAATGTTTTGCAGGTTTGGCTTGGAACTGGACAGGCGTCCGGTGGCCGTGGCGAGCTGGTTGAAATGTGTGTGCAGGCGCGAATCTGCGTCCACGAGCTTGGGTAGTGGCTCAAGGTATGTGGAGCGGAGCTTTTCGAGCATCCGGTATTGGAGGATGTCCTCCACGATGGGATGTTTGGAGCGGATTTTCTCGAGTACCTGGTTGGCGGTTGAACGCTGGCCTGTGGCAGTCTTTGTCCCTTCCTTGATATCAAGCTTGTCGAACAGGATAACGGCCAACTGCTGGCTTGAGCGGATGTTGAACGTCTCGCCCGCGTGTTCGATGATCGAGCGCGTCAGTTCATTGAGCTGGCTGGATACGTCATCGAGAAACTCTTTGAATGCGTTGGTGTTAACGGTGATGCCCGCCTTCTCCATAGCGACAAGAACCGGGATAAGCGGGAGTTCCAGTTCGCGCATGAGCGGCAGGAGCTTTGCGCCCTCAACCTGTCCATGGATGCCGCGCATGTAAGCGAGGGCGGCCAGCCCTTTGGCATGTGGATGCAGGTTTTCAGCCGCTTCTGCAAACTCGGTGCGACCATCCTGATAGATGGACTGACGCAGGCGCGGCCATGTGTAATTACGCGATTCCGGGTCGAGCAGGTAGGCGGCCAGGCTGAGGTCGAACCATTGCGAGGAGAGGATGTAACCCCAGCCATCGTCGGCACGGAGCAGGTCTTGTACGCTTGGTGTGGCAATGACAGAGGCATGTTCCAGAGCACGAACCAGCTCGGTTACCGGCCCGGAGTATTTGTATTCCTTGCCTTCCATACCGATGAAAAATGCGTTGTCTTCAAAGAGTAAGCCGACGTCTTCACCCGCCAGACTTGGCAGTTCTTCGGGCGAAGTGACAGCGACCACTGAAAGCGGTTCCTCTGGTTCTTTTTTGGCAACAGGAGCATCGCCGAACAGGGAGAGCATCCCGCCTTCAGCGGCTGCGTCCTTCTTCTTGGCCTTGGCTTTGGCGGGCGCGGTAGCTTGGGAAGTTGAACCGGGATTGGGCACTATGCTTTTGAGACCGCGCAGTTCGTATTCGTCGAGAAATGCGTGCAGAGCGTCGGGATCGATCTCCTTCATTGCGAAATCTTCCAGCGGGATATCGCAGCAGTCGGTCTTCATCCGAGTGAGATCGCGGTACATGAAAATATTTTCCAGCTCAGGCTCGATCTTTTCGCGCAGCTTGTCGGGCAGGCGGGAATAGTTGTCGCGTACCTCTTCAAGGGTGGGGCCGGTTTCGGCGAAAATCTTGCGAGCCGTGACCGGACCGACTTTTGGAATGCCGGGAATGTTATCTGCTGAATCGCCGATGATCGCTTGAAAATCCGGCCACGTGGCAGGCTCCATTCCTTCTTTTTCGCGGAAGCTATCCAGAGTATGGATGGTTTCCTTGCCCATGTGCTGGCTGATCATGACCACGTTGGTGTCCAGGCACTGCTTGAGGTCCTTGTCCGCGGCCATGATGACCACCGGGCGTTCCTTCTTATAGTGATGGGCCAGTGCGCAGATACAATCATCCGCTTCCACGCCGTCGGAGATAAGAAGTTTGAAACCGAGCAATTCGATACCTCGGCGGACAGGTTCGATCTGTTCGACCAGCGGTTCGGGCATGGGCGGGCGTTGTGCCTTGTATAAATCATACATATCATGGCGGAAGGTCGGTCCCTTGCCGTCCATCATGAACGCTACATGGGTGGGCTTCTCGTCCCGGAGCATGTTCATGAGTACGCGCAGTGTCGTGTTGATGGCATTGGTCGGGAAGCCATCTGAGCGCGACAAGTCGGAGCGTGCGTAAAAAACGCGGTAAAGCAGGGCGGTTCCGTCGATGAGAATGACGGGTTCCTTGTCGAAATTCAGGCGTTCTTTAAGGGACATAATGTATATCGGTTGTTAGTGGGTTTCGATGAGTTCTGACTGTTTGAGCAGATAACAAAAAAACAAGGCCAACGCCATTGAGCCGTTGGCCTTGAATTGTGATGTCACCAGATGTTTGGGCCGTAAGGACCAGTTAGATGCGGCGAATGTTCTTCTTCTTGCCCTTGCCAAAACGCTTGAGCATGAAGATTTCCGGGTCTTCGCCATCCAGATCGGCAATTTCTACTTCGGCGCGGGCGGCCATGGCGTGACCACCGGCGCTGCCCAGACCGTTCATAAGCTTTTGGGCCATGGTGCCCATGATGCGGCGTTGGCCGTCACCCCGGAAGATGCAGACGAGTTTGTCGTCGGCAACGCCTGATACACAGACCCACGGTACGTTGTGAACACGGGTGAAGAAATCTGCCACGATAACAAGAATGTCCGGGTTTTCCACATTGCCAGCATGGGCGTAGAGTCCCTGACCAATGCGGCGCAGGTTGTAAAAAGCGCGGGAGAAATAGCGCATCCAGTCGAGGTGGAACTCGGAACGGCTGATACGGTTCATCAGCTTGGAGTCCGCGAACTTGCTCAAATATTTGAAGGCGGCCATGTCCGGGTCGATGAACTCGCGCTCAAAAGTGCGCGTGTCACAACGGATGCCGTACATGAGAGCCGTCGCCAGCAGCTTGGCCGGGCGGATTTTCATGTTGTAAAGATATTCGGTCATCATAGTGCAGACAGCGCCATACTTGGGCCGGATGTCCACAAAATCAGCCTTGACCTCAATATCCTGAGAGACCGGGTGATGGTCGATGACAACGGAAAAATCGAATTGCTTGAACTCTGGATTGTGGTGGGGCTGGGAATCCACCAGGGCGAATTTATCGTATTGCGCCGAAAGGTTGGGGATGAGCTTTTGCGTTGGTATACGCAAGTAGCGGATCATGGCCAGATTATCTGGCCGTTTAATCTCGTTGATCTGCGCGATGGCGGAGTCATTGACTCGACGGGCCATAATGCGCCTGAGCGCCAGCGCGGAGCCTAAAGCGTCCGGGTCGGCGTTGATAACGATGAGCCAGTTGTCATCCTTTTTGAAAAGGCTAAGCAGTTGCTCGACCTGATCATCCAGCTGTTTGAATAGTGCCACAAACTATCCCTGTTTCAAAGTTAACGGGAGTCCCGCAGCAATCAGAAAAGCCTGATCTGCCGCCCTTGCCGCGCCTTGGTTCAGCGCGCCCAGACTCCGTATAAATGCTCGAACAGCACTGCCGGCTGGCAGTGGCCCAAGCCCGGCCTCACATGAGACCAATATCAAATCCGTATCGTTCCAATCCTCAAGAACAGCGAGGAATTCCTGAACCTTTTCAGATTCACACCCAGCCTCTCGGCAGGCGAAAAGCCAGTAGTCCAAGCTGTCCACAACCACGGACGGAAACGACAATTTAGCCTTCTTCAGCGTTTGTGGCAAGTCCTCACACACCTCAATTACCTCAAGGTCTGGCCCCCGACTTTGGCGATGTTGACGGATTTGCTCTCTGAATTCCATGTCTTTTGCCTTGCCAGTGGCAATGAACAGGGCCGGACCCTGCGATTTGGCTAGCAAATCGAGCGCGAAGTCGGATTTTCCGGATTTATTACCGCCGAGAACCAAAGTGATCATTTTTTACCGTTCCAGTATGAAATCCAGCTCATGAGCCGATTCAGGGAGTCAAAAATTTCAGTCTCATCAAATACTTCCAGCGTAATTGTCTCGCCTTGGAAGTTGTTCAGCATACTACGAAGTAATGCTTTGCCCTCATCGTCCAGCGTACCCAATCCTGTATGTCGCCCGCCATTTTTGGGGGCATATACGTGGAGCATGCGCGCTGTCTCCCATAAACCCGGCAGGTCGAGCAAGGAATGTTGACCATAAGCAAGGATGTGCCCAAGGTCCAGACAGGTCGAATAGCCCCCGGCCCGTGCTTCGGTCCAGAGTGCGCCCAGATCAGATTCCTCCACGTTTTCCAGCAGGATGGAAGCTGGATCAATGCCTGCATCACGGAAGCGGGCGGCCAGTGGGATCAGCATATCCGGCTCAGTGGGCGGGTGCAGCACCCATACTTTCGGCGAAAGGTATTCGACCTTTTTCATGAGCCGGGAGAGTTTCTCCCAAACGACATCCATCCCATCTTGCCACGGTAAATCGAGCGGCAAGTGGACATGCCATGAAACTGGCAGGTCTACAAGGTCTGGCGGCAGGTCAAAGTCGGTATATTTCAGGCACGCCTCGGTTTCGAAAAAAAGCAGGCAGATTTCCGGGAAATAATCGGCCAGAAAACGGCTGTTTTCGGCGGCTCCAGCGGGAATGACAAAGGAGGGCGCGGCCACGGTGAACGGCACGGCCAGTTTCAATGTATCTTGAACGGCTGCGACAGAAGTGTGACGCCGCTGCGCACTTTTTTCCCGGTTGTCGGGAGAGTCGGATTCAGAACTGGTAATCATTATTGAATTATCCACTTGGGGCATGGGGATTGCACTGTTTTGTTCATTGAATGAACCATGTGGCCGAGGATGCGATCATGAAGATTTTTCGAGATTTTTGCCAGCACATTTTCAACCCGCTGCATCTGTTTTGTCGACTTCGTCGCGTTGGTCTGTCTTTGGGGGCAGCGCGGAATGTTTGTCGAGTGTATGAGCGTGGGTTGTATCGCTTTCTTCTCTGATCATTTTTTGAGGGAAGAGGTAAGAGGGAAGGAAACCGCCTTTCGGCGGGATGGGGAATGTGTGGGGATATCCTTAGATTACATCATCTGTAGCGCGTCCGCGATGAAGGCTCAGTGGGGTATCGATTAATCGTGTTTCGCCTTTACGGCGAGGCGCTTTTTGCCTGAAGAGCAGCAAAAAGGGCCCAAAAAGTGCCCTTAAGAGCGCTATCTTTCCCGCCCCGCATTTGCCGCTAACAATCTGATCCAAGCAGCGGAGGCTCCACCATCGGAGCGTGGCACGCCCTGCAAATCATACCAATATTTGGCCGTCCAAGGTCTTTCGTATCGCGACAACAAAGCCGCCCCCACTGCTTGGTCAGCTTCTAAGGCTTAGCAAATAAGGGCTGTTGTATGATTTTGGATGGGGAACAGGGGGGTGCGTGTGAATTTAGTATGCTGTTTTAAAATGTTGGTGGGTTACAAATTCAAAACTGGAAATAGCCCGCCGGAAGGAAGAATGGCCTCGTGCATATTCTTGTATTTTTAGATATAGTCTAATGGTGCTCGGCGATTAGCTTGCGAGTTTGGGGAATAATTTTGTAAATACCCAAAACAAGGAAGAAGTATAATGATTGGTTCATGTCAAAATGCTTTTAAAGTCCTAAAAAGGATAGTGTTTTTATCTTTGGGATTCGTGCTGTTTCTATCCGTCGCTAATGCTGAGCCCTCCTCATTTGTTCCAATTAAATTGCCAAGAGGAGTTGAAGTCCAGCTACCTAAGGGATGGTGGTTGCTTGGCTCTGACTACAACCAGTTGATTAAAGCTAGTGTGGAAGCTGCGTTAGATCTTTCTGGAATAGGGATGGGGGATGGCTCAGATACAAATTTAATAGCAGCTAATTCGATGCCAAGAAGTACTTATGCTTCATTAAGAATTGATTCGACAATTCCTCCTTCTGCTTTACCGCAAGAAATTCAATCGTTAACTCGACAAGACCTGCTTGAACTTACTCCATATATGGAGAAAGAATTTAAAAAGTTAATCCCTTACCAAGGGAACCAATTGTTGGATTTTTATGGGTTCGATAAAATGAGCATTAGCGGGCATCCGTCGCTTGTCGTTAGTTATAGGCGTAGTGGTCCAAAAGGTCCTGTAATAGTAGAAATAATAACAGTTTATACTACTAGGCAAGAAGTGAAGATAAATTTAGCTTATCGTGAATCAGAAAAAGCATTGTGGTATGCGGTTATTCAAAAAATTAAACAATCTTTGATTGTTGAGTGAGGAGATTTAGGGAAACTAATGGGACACCACATGGAATTTCAAATTTCACAATCATTCTCATCAAAAACTACCACCCAGCATTAAGCCTCATTAGCCTTAGAAGCTGACCAAACGGAGGAGGCGGCTCTGGTGCCGCGATACGTATGACCTTTGACGGCCACTTATTTATTTGAAGGGGAGGGCGTGCCACACTTCGATGGTGGAGCCGACCCGGTTGGATCAGATTCTTGGGGGAATGAGGTAGCGGCCAAGCTAGAAAAAGGCATTTTTTGCTTACTTTTTGACGACTTGGTCAAAAAGTCAGCCGCTGTGAGAGCGGAGCACTCCCTGCTCACAAACGAAAGAAGTCGTACCGCGAATGCGCTACGACTTCTCTTAATTTCTTTCTCTTCTCTCTTCTTCTCTTCCCGTCCCCTAATCCAGCAATCCTAATTGCTTTTCCTTCGTGACCTTCTTTGCGGCCAGCGTGGAACGCGTCACCAATGCCTCGGGTATTTCCCGTAAATATCGTGACTGCGGGAGGCTAAGCTTTTTCTCATAAAGCTGCCGACTGTCGGCGCGGCTGATGTACAGATTACGCTTGGCGCGTGTCATCCCCACATACATGAGGCGGCGTTCTTCAGCAAAACGCTGACCACGCCCCGGCGTGAGGGTGACCTTGGCGGTGAGCAGGTCCATCCCGGCGAACGGGAGGATTCCTTCTTCGCAGGCGGGCATGAAGACGGCTTCGAATTCTAAGCCCTTGGCTGCGTGTAGCGTCATGACTTGTACTTTCTCTGACGAGCGGCGCACAAGCTCCAACTCCGTTTGCAGGCTGACCCAGTTGATGAGGGCCTGCCAGCCGCCGCGTCGGTCGAATTCCTTTTTCAGTTCTTGGAACTGCCGACTTTCCCAGAAAAATTGATCGAAAGGGGGCGTCTCGTTGAGATGCGCGGCCAAACCTACCGGGCCTTTGGCGAGGATGTGTTCAGGTATGTCGAGAATGTCCTCGTTGTCGGGATCGGCGTCCACGTTCATGCCGAGGAACCGTTGGGCCGTGCGCAAGATGGTCGCGATACGCGGCTCCTGCCAGAAACCATCCAGTTCCGGGGTGGAACAGGGGATGCCTGCCCGTTTTAATGCTTTTTCTATGGACGGAATGAGCGCTTTGAAACGCACCAGTACCGCGATGTCGCCGGGGGCGAGTTCGCCGTGCCCTTCGGCCTCGGAAATGGAATGGGAGGTGGTGCCGATGAGGCCCTTGATCTTGTCGCTGATCCAGGTGGCTTCTCGGATGCCGTCCGGTCCTTCAAAGAAATGGATGGTGGATTCGTCGTTTGTATTGGCCTTGAGCTTAGGCATTTCCGGGAAGAGTGCGCTTGCGCAATCGAGAATCTTTTGGCCGGAACGGTAGTTCTCACCCAAAGTGATAGTCTCGATTTTGTTCCAGATGTCGGTGAGGCGTTCGCCCACTTCGCCCACTGCGCCACTGAAGCCGTAGATGGACTGTTTGGGATCGCTGACACAGAAGACGCCGTTGCCAGTTTCGCCAGCAATGCCACGGATGGCGGCCAGTTGCAGGGGGCTTAAATCCTGTACCTCGTCGACCAGTACGTGGATGTACGGCATGCGGAAAGTCGGTGCGCCCGATTGTTCCAGCATGAATTCCAGCAGGTCGGTGTAGTCCACCAGATCCCAGTGGTTTTTTTGGTTGCCGTAGTTGATATGCGCCTCGGCCAGATTCTCCGGCAGATCCACCAAACGCTCGCGGTCAAGATTGTACTGGTTCCAGTAGTGATCGAAATGTTTGGTCACGGCCCCGGCTGTGGCTCCGGTGCGCAGTTTCTCGCTGACCAACTGCGGATTGACGTCGATGAACAGCTTCTTGGCCGCTGCTTCTGGCAGCACAATCGGCGTGTCGTTGTACGCATATTTCCAATAGTCGAAGCAGAGAGAGTGGAGTGTTCCGGCCTGTGGCAGTTCCGCGTCATTGCCGTGCAGCATCTTCATGCGGTCACGCATTTCCTGCGCGGCCCGGCGGGTGAATGTCAGGGCCAGGATGCGGCGTGGTTTGACGCCGTCTTCGATGAGACGGGCGACGCGGCCCATAAGGGTCTGGGTCTTGCCCGTTCCCGGTCCAGCCATAAGCAGTATTGGTCCGGGACCAGCGTTGATGGCCGCTTGCTGTGCTTTATTATATGTAATGGGCGAAAGCTCCTGAGTGATCGTTTTCTCCAGAGGCTGGCAGACAGGGGCGGGTTCTTCGTCTTCGCTGGTTTCCGTTTTGGAAAGATCGATATCGACGTTAACAGCGCCGCTCTTTATTTGGGCGCGTTCTTTGTCATTAAAAACCGTGATGACGCCGAATTCACCGTCATAGCCGGGTTTGCGGATGACGTTGCCCTCACGCATGCGGGTGAGTGCTTCGCCTAGATAGCAAGAATATTTGTTGAAATCTTCGGTTGGCACCCGTTGTTGGATGTCCATTTCGGTGCCGAAGTCCTTCATGAGTTTCATGTAGAGCGTGTTTACTTTCTTTGTGTTCGGCCCGGTTCCCACCACCTCGGAGAGGATTTCCTTGAGCGGAATCATGGAGGTGAAGTCCGGCGCGCCCGCAGGTTTGACTGGCTCCTGACGGTCGGCCAGTTCCAGAATGCGGTTGTAGACACCCACGGTGACGGGCTTGCCGCAGACCGGGCAGATGCCGCCGCGTGCAGTGGTTTCATGCGGGTCCATTATCACGCCGCATTTGCGGTGGCCATCCATGTGGTACTTGCCTTCTTCCGGGAAGAATTCCACCGTGCCGAGAAATTTGTGCCCCAATCCTTCACCGCGAAGTGCCCGGTAGATTCCCTCATAGGACATCTCGCCCCGGAACAGATTGGCCTCGCGTCCCAGTTTCTCGCCGGAATGGGCATCGGAATTGGAGATGAGTTTGATGCGATCCAGCTCGGACCATGTCCAGTTCATTTCCGGGTCGGAAGAGAGGCCGGTCTCCATGGCAAATATCTCCTGCGAGTAGTCGCCGAAGCATTCCTTGATGGAGTCAAAACCGGACTTGGAGCCGAAAATGGAAAACCACGGGGTCCAGATATGGGCCGGAATCAGAAACGCCTGAGGGTGAGTCTCAAGGACCATGTCCAGCAAATTGCGGCAGTCGAGGCCCAGAATAGGGCGGCCATCGGATGCGAGGTTGCCCACCTGATCGAGCTTCTGGTTGAACCTTTTCACCGAGTCGAGGTCGGGCA
>JAFLJT010000307.1 GCA_022712855.1 Pseudodesulfovibrio sp.
TTTCCCACTATGCCAGCGGATTGCTTGAGCAACTGAGCGCTATTCATCATGAGTACGTGTCCCGACTCTCCGTACGCGGTTGGACTACACCCGGACTCGATTGGCTCTTCGTAACGAAGAATATCGCAGATGTTGCGACCAAACTTGCCGATACTCCCGTCATCGCCGCAGGATTCTACGCATTGAGCGGCGCTGAAGACCTCTTTTTCCGCAGGTTGTGGGAAGACAACATCCTGCACCCGATCATCCATTCCGATCCGGCACTGGCGGACGGCATGCCCCATCACTGGGCCGCAGCCGAGCATGTCGCATGGCTTTCCCGCTGGAGAGTGAAGGCCGAAATTCCAGCACATGCTGCCCCATCCAACACCAAGCCCAATATTCGTTTTTGCGAAGGATTTGATCGCCATTCACAGCTTGCAGCCATGACCGAAGACATGCAGGCCGCCACTGGCCTTGACGAATCCGCCGTTATCCTGCCCGACGAAGGTGCACTGCTCCCGGTCCTGCATCACCTGCCGGACAAGGAACCCAATATTTCCATGGGCTACCCGCTGGACCGGACTTCTCTGGCCCGACTCATCGAAACGATACTCACCCTCCAGGAAAACCGCTTGGAGAACGGAAAATACTACTGGCGCGATGTAGTAAATCTCATTCGCCACCCGTACCTCCGCCTGCTCGGCCCGGAAGGCAAACCGCTCCGCAAGATTTTCCACGTCTGGGAAGCGGGCATGCGCACGGGCGAACGCTACCTCAACCCACTCCTCTGGGAGCCGCCCTACGGCGATAAAGTACTGGATGATGTCGATCAGGTCGCAGCCGAACCACTTCGCACTAACATCCTGCACCATTGCCTGACTGTCTTTGAAAATCTGAAGACTCTCGACGACTTGGGTAACGGTCTAGCAGGGCTAGCCGCCATGCTCCACGAACATGGAGAACGCCTCTGGCACACCTATCTCGTAGACGCCGAATGCCTGTTCCGACTGACCACATCGGTCATTCCGCAACTCAAAAGTGCGGGCGTCAGCAGTGAAGAATTCAGCAGAACCACGCTGTTTTCCCTGCTTAGGCGCACACTCTCGCAGGAACGAGTCTCCTTCGAACCGGAACCATTAGCAGGACTCCAAGTGCTCGGCGTACTGGAAACACGCCTGCTCCACTTCAAACGACTTTTCATTCTGGACGCCGTGGAAGAACGCCTGCCCGGCACCAATCCTTTCGATCCGCTCCTCCCCGACCCGCTGCGAAAACTCCTCGGCCTGCCGGACTCCCGCGAGCGCGACAATGTTTCAGGCTACAATTTCTACCGATTGCTCATGGGCGCGGACGAAGCGGTCATTTATTACCAAAGCGGCATCCAACCCGGATTGCTCGACTCGAAATCCGTACGCAGTCGATTCGTGGAACAACTCATCTGGGAACGCGAGAAACAGGAACAACGCCTCATCGAAACTGGCGATCCGCTTATCCGAGCCGTGACGTTTCCCGCAGGCTCCCTGCAAACAGGTGCCAAGTCCATTCCCGTGACCCAGGATATACGCGATCTGCTGCAACAAACCTTGCAAGAGCGCGGCCTCTCTCCATCCGGGCTTGACCAGTATATGAGTTGCCCAAAGCAATTCTTCTACAAATATCTCACAAGAATACGCCCGGTTGACCAGGTCAATGAAGACGGCGACCGCAGCGAATTCGGCTCACTCATTCATGATGTGCTGTGCGAATTCATGACGCCGTATATTGGCCGCAAAACCGATTTTGCATCGCTTGATCCAGCCCCACTGCTCGCTCTGTTTAGCGAACGTTTTCAAGAAAGCGAATTCTTCGGCCACTTGCCGTTCGATACTCGCATGGCGCTGACAAAAACGGGACGCCACCGTCTGGAAATGTTCCTTAAATCCCAAGAGCCAGCGACCTTGATCGGGTTGGAAAAAGAACTCGAAGCAACCGTCACCATGGATGACCTCACCATTCCACTCAAAGGATATCTCGACCGCATTGAAGAACGGGATGATGGTATTTTTATCCTCGACTACAAAACAGGCGGCGGCGTGATTCCCAAGAAGGGAGCGTGGGAAAATATGGAACTGTGGGACCGTGTCTACAACTTTGGACCGGACGTCATCGACCCATTGCTTCTCGTCGATTTGGAGAAGGCTATCCAAAGCGTACAACTCCCCGTCTACATGCATCTTTTTAATGAATGTGAAGGCACTAAGCCCCATGACGCAGGCTTGATCAAGCTGGCAGAAGACGGCAAAACCGACCTCGTTTTCGGCAAAAAATGGACGGATGAAGAGCGCCATGAAGCGGTGGATGTTATGGCCCCGCACCTGATAAAAACGCTCATTCGACACATGCTTGACGCCACGCAGTTTACAGCCCAACCGGGCCGTCGTTGCCAATGGTGTGATTTCAAAACCCCGTGTGGTCAGTAATAAATAAGGGAACGAGAATGCAATATAGTGAAGGAAAAATCGGCAGAGTTTTCACCTTGCGTCTGGACGATGACGAACGGGTTCCCGACTGCATCGAGCAGTTCGCCAAAGACCACGATATCAAGGCTGCCCATTGCACCATGATCGGTGGAATTGACGCTGGCAACATCGTTGTTGGCCCCAAAGATGGTGACGCACCTGTCATCGATCCCATCCTCTACCCCATCAGCGGTGCGCACGAAGTTGTGGCCGTTGGCACCCTGTTCAGCGATGACGAGGGCACACCAATCCTGCATATGCACGCCGCACTGGGCCGCGATGGCAAGACACACACTGGTTGCATCCGCCCCGGTCTTGATGTCTGGCTGGTGGGCGAAGTTATTATCATGGAAATTATCGGCACGGACATGCTCCGCAAGGTCGATAAAAAGAGCGGCCTCAAGCTGCTGAGTAAGGCGTAACCGATGTACACAGCGGACGTTGTCATCTGCGGTGCGGGCATTCTCGGCCTGACCATCGCCCGCGAACTGGTTAAATCCGGCGCTGGCGATATTATCATTTTCGACAAGGAAGACGGCCTGGGTTACCACGCTTCTGGCCGTAACAGCGGCGTCCTGCACGCAGGAATCTATTATGATCCCGGAACCTTGAAGGCGAAAATGTGCCTACAAGGAAACCAACGAATGCAGGCGTATTGCGAAGAGCACAATCTACCGCTCTTCAAATCCGGCAAGGTCATCGTCACCCGCGATGAATCCGAACTCGCCACTTTGGACGAGTTAGAACAAAGAGCCACGGCTAACGGCGCTACCGTCGAGATGATCGACGAAAAACAGCTCGCCGAAATCGAACCCAATGCCAAAACCACCGGGCGCGCACTCCATTCGCCCCTCACAGCCGTTGTCGATCCCAAGGCCATCCTCAAACAGATGCGCTCTGAACTAGAATCTACCGGGAAAGTACGGTTTTTCTTCGACACACGCTTTCTCAGTGCAAGAAAAGATAGTGTCCGCACTAGTCAGGGTGATATCGGCTACGGCCTATTTATCAACGCAGCTGGAGCATTCAGCGACAAGGTGGCTCAAGCTTTCGGCATATCCTTCTCTACTCCGTGAAATAACTGTCCCTGCTGTATTACTGCCGGAGATTTATCGCTATACAGATTGGAGGCCTCTTCATGATAACAGACTTCTTGTTGGATCGTTCAGTGGGCTCTATATCTGGGACAGGCAAAAA
>JAFLJT010000290.1 GCA_022712855.1 Pseudodesulfovibrio sp.
GTGGAGCCTTTGCTGCGTAGATCAGATTCTTGATCTGCGAAAACCGGGCGGCCAAGCTCCCGTTCTTAAGGGCACTTTTTGGGCCCTTTTTGCTGCTCTTCAGGCAAAAAGCGCCTCGCCGTAAAGGCGAAACACGATTAACCGATACCCTACTGAACGCCCACCGCGGACGCGCTACGAATGGTGTAATCTACAATAAAACTCTTCTCTCACATTCATCATCCCGCCGACAGGCGGTTCCCCTTCTCCCTCCCTCTCTCCCTCCCTTTTCCCATTTTTCAATTGCTCATTCTGCGCAGCATCCCTCACTAAAACGGGGGGGATTCTGAGGTATTGCTTGAATTAAATGGCTTTCAGAGGTAGCCATAATAGGTATCAGCCAAATGATGAAGGGAGTATAGTTGGATGACGTATGATTATGCGATGACAATGAAGGATGACTACCTCCTTGTGACCATTGGCGGTGAATCAAATACGGTCGAAGATGTTCTGTCGCTTGCGAACAGAGTCCTTATCGAAGCTAAACGGAACAACTGTACTTGTGTCCTCTTCGATGAACGTACTGTCACTATCAATCTCGACCAGCATGATGCGTATCAATGCACTGAGGCTTTAGCAGAACATATTCCCGCAGAGGGCATGCGCGTGGCTGTCGTTCACAACACAAAAGACCTTACCATCTATCAATGTTTCGAGACTATGCTGCAAAACAGGTCAATCAACTATACATTGTTTGATGACTTCCAGAGTGCCGAAGAATGGCTCCTGCCCTTAAGATAGCCCCAACGCCTCTCACTTTTCCCTGCCCCTCGATAGCACCCATCTCTTTAATCATACCGTCAGGCAACTTCCATTTATTACTCTCAGAAGAGGTAGCATTTGCTCCCTCTCTTTTTACGTCGTATGGTGCCCTCCAAACTAATAATGACAAGGCACATGGTATGATCAAATTCGGGATTGGTGAAAAAGAGCATGCAGGTGAAGCTGTCAGCGATATCCTCTGCAAAAACTGCGGCCACACACAGCATGTCAGTTTTGGCATCTCCCGGTTTTTTAACCTGTTCTGGATTCCCCTTCTGATCACCTCAAAGCAGGTTGGGCTGCGTTGTTCCAACTGTAAAAAAATAACCACGAATGATGAAGTCCCCCGCGAAGTGGCGTTGCGGGCCAGAAAGAACATATTCACAGCACTCAGAGCACTTCCATTATACAGTGGCTCGATTATTGTGGCCCTGCTCCTTTCTTCCCTCTACTTCGCCCATCTGGACAATGAGAAGGATGAACGTGCTCTCCTAGAAAGCCCCAGAACGTATGATGTCTATTTTGCCGACCTGACTCGCGTTTTTCCAGAACAGGAATTCGGACAGTTTCCATTTGGGGCGATGCGTATACTCTCTGTTTCCAATGAAGGTATCCTCTTCGCCATCAGCAAGGAGAGTTTCAATGATGTTCTGGTACTCTCTAAGAAAATCACGCGCGACGGCGGTTCTGATAAATTCTATGGTGGCAAGACCATATTTCTCTCGAATGAGGCTGTTGTAAAATCGTATGATGTAGAGACGATCCGGTCGATCACGAGAGATTTTAGACCAGAGAACAATTCGAAACCCATACAGTGGTAGCCATTTTCCCAAAACTTCCCCTCGCTCGTACAACCAAAAAAGCCGCCTCATGGGCGGCTTTTTTGGTGTTCGAATCATCGTATGGGTCAATCCAAAACTATTTCATCGTAGGACTGCCTCCACCCCTTGGGGTAGACTTCCGCTCCCGGCTTGAGGTGCCCGATGGCGATGAGCATGGGAATCCAATACTGGTCAGGGATGTTGAATTCCATCTTCACCGCCGCATGATCAAACCCGTCCATGGGATGGGTGTGGAGACCATGATGGCTCGCCGCATACATGAGCGACATGGCGAACAGTCCCGCATTCTTGTTGGCAAATGCCTGCGCACTCTCGTCGCTCTGCCCGTAGAGGCCAGCCGTGGTGCCGACAAACCATTCCTTTTGGTCAGGTTGCATACCGCCAGCATCCACAAAACCTGTGAAGACCTTTTCCAAAGTCTCGTTACCTTCCTTCCAGCCGTCGCGATCGGCGAGGACCATGAGAACCACCGGGGCTTCCGTGACCTTGGGCTGGTCAAAGGCGAGCTTTCTGAGAGCGGCCTTTTCGTCGGGATCGCGGAACACCTTGAGCTTGTATGGTTGGAGATTGTAGCTTGATGGAGCCTTGGCACCATCTTCAATTATCGCCTTGAGCAGCGCTTCATCCACGCCCTTATTGGGGTCGAAATGGTTGATGGCTCTGCGCTTTATTAAAATATCGTTGAATTCCATGGCGGTCTCCTGAAGTTAAAGGGGAAGACTGAGGGTGGTTCCCATATGGTAAGACTTACTGATAAATAATCAACGTATATATTATGTAATGTATGCCGGGATGTACCCTCATTCCGCCATCACTTCCAAGAGTTCCTCCCACACTGTCGTGTATCTTGGCGAACACATTTCCCGTTTCATTCTCCATGTTCCGTCGTTGCCGGATGCCCCGAATTTGAGAGTATCACGCCCCCAGCGGGTGTTGCAGGCGTCCACGGTTTGCATGAGCGGGGCGTCACCTGGGCGATTGTTTGGTGGTAGATCGAGGAAGTTCAGCCAGCGGCCATTTTTGGGTTCCAAACCGGAGAGCATGACGCCGCATTTCTTGAATGCATAGTCCTCTTTATAGATGCGCTCGATGCCGCTTTGAGCGGCGCGGATCAAGGTCGGGGTGTGTTGGGTGGCTACTGGCAGTGGGATGGGCGCGGCGTTGGAATATTGCGGTTCGCCGAGCTTGAAGGTGTTGGTGTGCAGGAAAACGAGGACGTGCGAGGCCACCGATTCCTGTCGGCGTAATTTTTCGGCGGCGCGGGTCATATACTGGGCCGTGGCTTCAAGGAGATCCTCCAGCCGGGTGACAGGACGGCCAAAGGAGCGCGAAGAAACGATGGTTTTTTTCGATACTGGACCGGAGGCAAAGCCGAGGCACGGCATGCCGCGCAGTTCGAGCAGGGTGTGCAATCCGGTGACGGTCATTTTTTTCTGTACCCAATCCCGGCGCAGATCGCGGAAATCCAGCGCGTTGTTCACACCGAGTTTACGCAACCGCTTGGCGTGGCGCGGCCCGATGCCCCAGACATCGCCGATTTCGGTCCACTTGAGTATGAGGTCCGGCGCTGGGCTGGCGGTGAGATCGAACACGCCCCGGCAGCGAGGGTGCTTTTTGGCAAACCGATTGGCGAGTTTTGCGAGTGTCTTGGTCGGTCCGATACCGATGGATACGGGGATGGTGGTCCATGTTTCCACCGTGGCTTTGAGTTGTCGGGCGAAGGCGTCTGCACCGCCGGGCATGTTCGTGAGGTCCGCGAATGCCTCATCGATGGAATATATTTCAACGCCGGGGCAGAACCGTGTGAGAACACCCATGACCCGTGCGGACAGATCGCCGTAGAGCGCATAGTTGGAGGAGAAAACCTCGACCCTATGGCGTTTGAGCTGCCCCCGACATTTGTAATAGGGCGACCCCATGGGAACGCCCACCGCCTTGGCCTCGTTGGATCGGGCGATGATACAGCCGTCGTTATTGGACAGCACCACCACGGGGCGTCCTTTCAGCTCGGGCCGGAAGGCTCGTTCGCAGGAGGCGTAGAAGTTGTTGCAATCAATGAGGGCATAGCTTTTGGGCATACAGATTTGTTGCTTTCCCTACACCGAATGAATCACATGACGGACGACACCCCATACTTGGAGGTCGCTGTCTGCGGTGA
>JAFLJT010000008.1 GCA_022712855.1 Pseudodesulfovibrio sp.
AAAAATCTCGGAAGCGTAAGCACCCTCAAAAAGACTAAGTGCTAAAACAGCAGCCCAGAACCTGTCCAAGCCAAGAATGGGGCCGATCTTTTGCCTGAGTGGGGTGAGGTCGAGCCATGCGATGACTTGGCCGGATTTGGGGTTGATGATGGCTATTTTGTCAGACTTCCAGACGTTGGCGAAGATGAACCCCTCCACATATTCGAGCTCGTTGAGCATACGGACGGGCTTTTCCCCATCGCGAACGAGGATGGCGGTTATGCGAGCGAAGTCTTCTGGGCGGTGGAAGGTGAGTTGTGCAGTGCCGGAACTGAGGATAAAATGGGTGTCATTGCTGGTGATGCCCCACCCCTCACTGTCGTCGTTGTCCGGGCGATAGCGAAAGCTTGAACGCGGCTCAAGGGTTTCGAGGTCATAGGTGAACCCGGTGCCGGATTGCCAAGTAAGGGCATAGAGCGTGTTCCCATTGGGGGTGATGCCCTCGGCGAAGTATTTATGGTCCAACGATTGTTTGGTGACGTGTTGCCCTGTGTCGGGTTGGACTATGGCGAGGAAGGAATTGCCGTAGCCGCCGGAAGATTCATAGAGCAGCCCGTTGTGAAAAAAGAGCCCTTGGGTGGAAGTATAAGTGTCGTGCGGGTACTCAGCTAAGATGGTGTACGGACGGTTCGGCGCTTGGGCGTGAACCAGCGTTGGCAATGAGATTATCGCGATGAGCAGGAGTATGAGTGGTGCGTATTTGAGCATGCGGTTCCCCTAAAAAATCAGAGCGAGGGATGACATCCGAGGATGTCATCCCTCGCTATTGGGGAAGGTTGCAAGAATCCGGGTAATGGTCAAGGGAGGGTGACCCCGGAATCTAACCTTTCGTGCTTTCCTTGACGGCGTTGAGGCCACCGAGGGAAAAAGTAAATATGTGCTTCACGAACCCTTCCATATTCCCTTGCACCATCGGGCGCTTGGGTTTGAGGCGATCGAGAATCGGTTGCGTCAACAGATGGTCGAGCATAAGCGACCATATGTTGGAGCTGGAAAATGCAAGTATATGATCCGGTACGTCCGGGCCGAGGATTTTAGCGAGAATTGCGCGCAGTTCACTGGCGCGAGGCTGTACCTGTCGCTGGACAATGAAGTCGAGGTTGTGGCTCGGCTTTGCCATTTCGCGCAGGAAGATCGCCCAACGCTGGGTGACCATGCCGTTGCCGCGATCGTAAATCTCGCTGGACATGGCGGTAAGATAGTCATGCAGATGCTCTTCCGGGCTGCGTGATGTATCTGGTTCCACTGTGAGATGTTCTTCTTTGGGGAAGATCTCTTCCAGCACGGCTCCGTAAAGCGCATCCTTGCCACCGAAGTGGTAATTGACCGCTGCAACGTTGGCGTTGGCGCGTCCGCAAATGTCGCGGACAGTGGCCGCATCAAAGCCTTTGTCTGCAAAAACTTCCATGGCCGCGCTGAGAAGCGCATCTTTTGTATTGACGTCGGGCTTTTCGTTCATAAGTATAGAGTGCGGTTCCTGATCCCGTCTTGAGAAATTCAAACAACTGTTTGAATGCAATTTATTCCCACTGCGACTGTAAGTCAAGAATAAACTGAGTGGAAGCCGTTACTGGTTTTTTTGTTCATTAGTGAAAGACATGTTCAAGGAGTATAGGCGTGGAAGTAGTTCTCGCTGAAACAGCAGGTTTTTGCATGGGCGTTGATCTGGCGCTGCGTCGTCTCGACAAGCTCGTGGCCGCCGCCGAAGGGCGCCCCATATTTATTCTCGGACCGATCATCCACAATCCCCAGGTATTGAAAAAATACGCCGAGCAGGGCGTTCTTTTGGCTGAAACTCCCGAAGAAGTGGAGAATGGTGCATACGTGGTCATCCGTGCCCACGGCATCACACGTCAGGTGGAAGCAGCCTTGCGGGCTCGCGATATTATCATCAAGGACGCCACCTGCCCCCGCGTCAAGAAGGCGCAACTGCTCATTGGTCGTCACACTATGGATGGGCAGGAGTTGCTGTTGTATGGCGAGGCCGATCACCCGGAGGTCAAGGGACTGGTCAGTTACGCGGAGAGCGGACACTTCGTTTTTGGTTCCGAAGAAGAGTTGGCGGACTATTCATTGTCCAAACAGAAGCAGTATGTATTTGCCGCCCAGACAACGCAGGACCGGGTACTTTTCGACACCATGGCAGAAGGGTTGCTGAACGATCCTGATCTGGACGTCACAGTGCTGCGGACCATTTGTGATGCCACGAAGCTGCGTCAGAAGGAAGCCAATAAGTTAGCCGGGGACGTGGACTTCATGGTCGTCGTCGGTGGCTACAATAGTGGTAATACGCGCAGGCTCGCGATGGTGGTGGCTGATCATGGCACTCCGTGCAAGCATGTGGAAACCGTGGAAGATCTCGCCCTTGATGAGCTGAAGGGATACACCCGGGTCGGCGTGACCGCTGGCGCTTCCACACCGCGTCATCTCATTGATCAGGTTCTGGACGCGCTGGAAAGCTTGTAGATCTTTTATTTGCCAAGCAGGTGCCAGACGCACACAAGGGCCAGGCGGTACCGGAAAACTTGATATCTTCCGAAAGCTGACCCTGGCCCCATGCACGATGTCCACCTAACTCGTCGCCGTTTGAGTGCTCCGCATTCACCGTGGCAGTGGAGGGCGTTGGTTGTTGCGGCAAACGGCATGACCTGGCCCTGAATGCGATGTTGGCAGACATCAACCGGGAGAGGATTGCCGAAGTTATACGGGTGTCCGTGCTTAAATCATACCCTATCGCCGAAGGGTTGGTATTATAATTGTCTCGGTGTGCCGAGAAAAGTACAGTGCCGGACCGGAGGCAAATTGGTCGGACTTGCCCCGCTTGATTCAGATGCTTAAGTAGCATGAAGATAATTGAATTTTTCAATATACAGGGAGATGACCATGGATATCAATAAAGCCCTTGCCGATTTGAAGAAAGAACCGGGATTTAACGACAATGTCGGCATGATTCTGGTGCACAACGGTATTGTACGCGGCTGGTCCCGCGCAGACAGAGCCAAGGTTTCCGGTATCGAAATTTCTCCGGACTACGACAAGATGGAAGAAATCCGTCAGGAAATCGAAGCCCGCGAAGGTATCTTCCGTGCCGTGGCCCACGCCAACTCCGGCACCATGCACCCTGGCGACGACGTATTATACCTCATCGTAGCTGGCGATATTCGTGAAAATGTCAAAGCCGCGCTGGCCGACTTCCTCGACCGCGTCAAGGCTGAGGCCGTGTCCAAGAAAGAGATTTTCGCGTAAGGAATCCCCATGCATCAACTGTTAGAAGATAAGCATGGTCGCAAGGCCAGTTACATGCGTGTCAGTGTCACTGATCGCTGTAATTTGCGGTGCTCATATTGTGCGGGCGAGGGGTGTAACTTCATCCCGCACGCTGAGATCCTGCGCTATGAGGAAATCCTCGATCTTATTGGAATGGCCGTTGATCTGGGTGTGGAAAAAATTCGGTTCACTGGCGGCGAGCCTTTTGTGCGCAAAGGGTTTGCCGATTTCATGGTGGATGCAGCCGTCCGGTTCCCCACCGTTGATCTGTGTGTGACCACCAATGCCACTTTGATCGGCGATCATGTTGCGCGATTGGCCGATGCTGGCATTAAGCGGGTGAACATCTCGCTGGACACCATGGACCCTGCCAAGTTCGAACATATTACTGGGCACGACCTTTTTCATGCCGTTCGAGGCAACATCGACCGTTGTCTGGACGCGGGCATGAAGGTTAAGGTCAACGCCGTGGCCATGCGTGGTTTTAACAACGACGAGTTGCCTGCATTTATCGATTTTGCCCGGGACAATGCTGTGGATATGCGATTCATCGAGTTTATGCCTATTGGCCTTGATACAGGATGGGACGACAGCACTGTCTGGAAGGCCGAGGATATTTTGAACGAGGCCAAAACGCTGGCCGACCTGACGCCCTTCGACAACGGAAGCGGGAAACAGAACGGCCCGGCCCGTATGTTTTCCATCGCTGACGGCTTGGGCCGCTTAGGTCTCATCTCGCCGTATACCAATCATTTCTGCGGGACGTGTAATCGTCTGCGTTTGACGTCGGATGGCAACCTGCGCACCTGCCTCTTTTCGGACAAGGTGTATCGGCTGCGGTCTGCACTTCGTCACCCCAAACTTGGCATTAAGCGCGTGGAGCGTATTATCCGTCTCGCCAGCCGTCATAAGCCCATGGGGCATGAATTACTTGAGCGCATGCCTGCCGGACAGGGCGTCTGTCGAACGCGTATGGCCTCCATCGGCGGCTAACCGCTGATGACTCTCCATCGTATAAAAAAATAACACCCTTCCCAAATGTCTCACTAAACCTTATTGTTTAAGGACATATGCTTGTGCCCTGCGACCTGCACAAGCTGTTACATAATTAAGGTTAAACTAATTTGTTCAAGTTATTTAAGGGTATAAGTATTAGATACCGCCTCATGGGGTGGTTTTATTTTCTATTTATCATGACCACCCTGATTGCGGGCGGAGTGATTTATTCCATGGTGCGCGACACTGTAGAGGAAAATATCCTGGCCGAGCTGCACGGTTCCACGGAAGCTATTCATTCCATGGTCGAGACTGCCGCCCGGGTTTCCGTGCGTAATCGCCTGCGGGCCATTGCAGAAAAGAACATCGATATTCTCACCGAACTCGACTCCGAGGCCCGGGACAAGAGCCTGACCGAAGACGAGGCCAAGGTCATCGCCGAGAAAATTCTGCTCAGCCAGCGTATCGGGGAAACTGGGTATATCTATACAATGAATAGTCAGGCTCAGGTCGAAGTCCATCCCGAGCCGGGAGTGAGAGGACGGGATATGTCCGACCATTGGTTGGGCAAGCGACAAGTTGATGTGCTCACGGGCTATCTGGAATACGACTGGGCCAACCCCGGAGAAGAAACGGCGCGTCCCAAGGCGTTGTATATGGATTATTTCGCACCGTGGGACTGGATCGTATCAGTTTCGTCGTATCGCGAGGAATTTTCTTCCCTTATCGATATTGAAGATTTTCGTTCCAGTGTTGAGGCATTCCGGCTCGGCAAGTCGGGCTATGCTTTCATCCTGAACGGTGATGGTGAAATGATCATTCACCCATGGCTTGAGGGTGATGTTTCCAAGAGTGCCGATGCTGACGGGGCGGCTGTTTTCAAGAAGATGATGTCTCTGCGAAACGGGCAGTTTTATTATTCGTGGATGGACCCGGACAAGAATGAGCCGCGCCAAAAGCTGATGGTTTTTCGGTCTCTGCCTGAATTTGACTGGGTAGTGGCCTCGGCCAGCTATCTTGATGAGGTGTATGCACCGCTTGACAGATTGCGCAATGTCATGCTCGTGGCAGGGTTCCTGGCCATCCTCTTAATTTTCCCGGTGGCCTATTATCTGGGGTCATCCATCACCCGCCCGCTGACTCGGTTGGCACGCAGCATGTCTGCGGCTGAAAAGGGCGATCTGTCTGTTCGGGCTGATACCGAGGCGCACGGCGAGGTGGGCGAGCTTGCCACTCGTTTTAACCAGTATATGACGAAGCTCAGTGTCTTTCGCGATGAACTCAAGGGTGAGATAGACGAAAGGACGCGGGCCGAATTGCAGCTCAAGTTGTTCGCCATGGTTTTTGAAAACGCGCTTGAGGGGATATCTATCACCGACAAGGAAGGGCTCATTGTGGCGGTCAATCCTTCCTTCACAACCATCACCGGATATACTGCTGAAGAAGTGATAGGGAAGAACCCCAGCGTACTTAAGTCCAATCGGCACGAACCGGATTTCTACTCGGGTATGTGGACTTCGCTCAAGGAAAATGGGTCCTGGCAGGGTGAAATCTGGAACCGCCGTAAGAACGGCGAATCGTACCCGGAGATTCTCAGCATTAGTTCCGTTCATAATGATGTGGGAGAGTTGACCAACTACGTGGCCGTGTTCCACGATATTTCCGACATGAAGCTCAAGGATGAACAGATCGAGCATCAGGCGTATCACGATGCCCTGACCGGATTGCCCAATCGCATTCTGGTAGCCGACCGTTTGGGCGTTGCCATTGCCCATGCAAAGCGCGCTGGTACCAAGGTTGCCGTACTCTTTCTCGATCTCGATAATTTCAAGAAGATCAATGACTCGTTGGGGCATTCACTCGGTGATATGCTTATTCAGAGTGTTGCCAAGCGGTTGCTTGGTGAATTTCGTGACGCTGACACCATTGCCCGATTGGGCGGCGATGAGTTCCTCATTGTTGTCGAAAATGTGGCCGATGAACGTGAAGTTGTGGAACTGGCGGATCGGTTGCTGCGTGCATTTGACGAGTCATATATAATCAAGGGTAACGAGTTGTTTGTGACGACCAGTGTCGGCGTCACTTTGTACCCGGAAGATGGCTCCACGCCGGATATTTTGATCAAGAATGCGGATATGGCCATGTATCAGTCCAAGGCCAAGGGCAAGAATGCGTATTTCCTTTTCACTGAGGAGATGAACGAACGTGTTGCCAAGCGCATCAATCTGGAAAACGACATGCGTCAGGCGCTCAAGGAACGTCAGTTCACGGTTTATTTCCAACCCAAGGTCAATCAGAGGACCGGGGCTGTGACTGGCATGGAAGCGCTTGTTCGTTGGGTTAAGCCTGATGGAACCATCGTGAGCCCGGTTGAGTTCATCCCGCTGGCCGAAGAGACTGGTCTCATCGTGCCTCTTGGCGAGTTCGTGCTCGAAGCATCGTGCAAGGCCATGCAGATTTTTGATGGCGTTGGGTGCGGGGATATCAAGGTCTCTGTCAACCTGTCGCCCATCCAGTTTGAGCAGGAAGATCTTGTGGAGATGGTCATCGACAACCTGGAGCGTAATGGACTTGCGTCCTCGCGGCTTGAGCTTGAGATTACGGAATCAACCTTGATGACCGATGTTCAGACATCCATCGCCAAGCTGAATTTGCTGGTGGACCACGGTATTTCCATTGCTATCGATGATTTTGGGACGGGCCATTCTTCCTTATATTACCTGAAGAATTTCCCCATTGATGTGCTCAAGATTGATCGTTCATTTGTCCGCGACATTACTGAAGATGTTTCAGACGCGCAGATCGTTGAGACTATTATCATGATGGCCCACAACCTTGGGATGACAGTCGTGGCCGAAGGTGTGGAGACCAAGGAACAGCTCGAACTGCTCGACTCTTTTGGATGCAAGACTATTCAGGGCTACTACTACAGCAAGCCGCTCCCTCTTGAGGAGGTCATTGAATACCTCCAGAACGTAGCGCCTGTCTGTGATTTGAAGGGCTGATCACTCTTTTTCGTTGGTGAAACGGTTCTTGATCTCCAGAATCTGATCCAGATTTTCCATAAATAACGTAACCAGCGTCGGGTCGAATATGGTCCCGGTATGCTTTTCCAGATAATTCAGGATATCGCTGGTGAGCCATGCCTTTTTGTACACTCGTGTATTCCCTAAGGCGTCAAAGATGTCGGCGAGGGTGGTAATGCGCGCGACGCGTGCGATTTCCTTACCCTTGAGGCCGTTTGGATACCCTGTTCCGTCCCATCGTTCGTGGTGCTCCAGCGCCACAGTGGCCGCCATCCGCATGATGGGCCTGTCTGATTTTTTGAGAATGTCGTAGCCGATGGTCGTGTGGGTTTTGACGAGGGTGAATTCATCCTCGGTCAACTTGCCCGGCTTGAGCAATATAGCGTCGGGAATGCCGATCTTGCCCACGTCGTGCATGGGCGAAGCGAGCTTGAGCCGTTCGGCTTCATCTTGGCTCATCCCTGAACTGCGTCCCAGAATATACGAATACTCAGCCACCCGGCGCACATGATTAGCGGTTTCCGAGGACCGTGTTTCCACAACTTCGCCCAGAGTGAACAGCAGTTCCTTTTGGGTTTCGGTGATGACCTGATTGAGGCCAATGTTGTCGAATGCCACTGAAATGTTCGAAGAAAAAACTTCGATGAGTTTCTGGTCATTGTCGCGGAAGCGGTCGGCTCCATGCAGGTAAATGACAGATTCCGAGCCGCTGACAGTCTTGTAATATCCCACAAAAGCATCGGGAGAAAAGAAGCTCTTCTTCTCCGTGATCGCTTGTTTGATGGCGGCAAGAGCGCTCGTGTCATCGATGGTGTGCACCGGGGCATCGCGCATGTTTTCGTATTTGCCAGTGGAGGCTATGACGGTGAATTCTCCGTCCTGGCTGGTGGCAGCCAATCCGGAAGCACGTGCCATGAGCGAGTCGTCACCATGGGAGATAGTGGACGCAAGCTGGGTCAGGACGCCGCTTGCAAAATCGCCCATGGACTGGGTTTTGAAAATGGTGGGTGAGGCGGTCACGATGCGGGCCAGCCCCTCTCTGTTGCGTTCAATAGTTCGTAGGTCGCGGTAGGACCGGATGGCCGCAGTGACCGTGGTGGTGAGCTTTTGCGAGGTCAGTTCCGCTTTTTCTTTGTAGTCATTGATATCATATTTGAAGATGACCTCCTGCTCAGGGGCTTCGCCGGGCTGCCCAGTGCGCAGGATGATACGAACCATGTTGTTCCCTAATTCGTCACGAATCCACGCCGCCATATCCAGCCCCGCTTGGGGTGTTTCCATGACCACGTCGAGCAGGATCAAAGCCGTGTCCGGGTTCTCCTTGAGCGTCGTCTTTCCCTCTTCTCCAGAATACGCCGAAATGATCTCTAAACCGCGGTCTTCGAACCGGTAATCGCGAAGAACCATTGTGGTGACCTTGTGGACAAATTCGTCGTCATCCACCACCAACAGTTTCCACGGGCGCTTTGCTGGAGCGAGTTGTTCACCCTTGGGTTCTTCCGGGGTTTCCTCGGCAAAAATCAGTTTGCTGTCTGTACTCATTTGTTCTCCGCAGTGGGGTCAGGTCTGTCTCGTTTCAGTGGCATGGAGATGGTGTAGCTGGTTCCCTCGCCCAGAGTGCTGTCCATATGGATGGTGCCGCCCAGCAGTTGGGTCACGGTATTAAACACGATATGCAGCCCGAGGCCGGTGCCGCCCTTATTGCGTCTGGTGGTGTGGAATGGTTCAAAAACCTTCTCCTTGAATTCCGGAGCAATACCCACGCCGTCGTCGCTGAACGTGAAGGTGACCGTGTCTCCGGCCACTTTTCCGCCCATGCGGATGGTGCCGGATTCCCCTTCGGCGTAGGCATGCGTCAGGGTGTTCATGAGCAGGTTCGTGATGATCTGCATGAACGCGCCGGGGTAGCTGAACATCAGGACATCGGGGCAGTCGTTCTTGATGACATGTGATGTGCGCTTATACTTGGGCCTGAGGCTCAGGAGCACTTCATCCACATACTCCCGCAGGTTGAAGCGACGTGGCAGTTCTGACGATTGGTCGGCTGCCACTTGCTTGAAGCTCTTAATGAGTTCTGCGGCACGGCCCAAATTCGTCAGGATATTGGACGTGGAATCCATGCCTGTTTTGATGAATTTTTCCAGATCCGATTTCTTGAGTTCATCCCCATCAAATTTGGTGGAAAGCTCCTGAATCTTTTCATGGAGGAACGAGCTTGCTGTGACGCCGATACCAAGCGGAGTGTTGATTTCGTGGGCAACGCCCGCCACCAATCCGCCCAATGCGGCTAGCTTCTCCGAAAGAATCAGTTCTTCTTGTGTCTTCTTGAGCTGTTCCAGCGAGTTCTCAAGGTTTTCCTTGGCCTCTTCAAGTTTTCGCGTCCGTTGTGTCACGCGGCCTTCAAGTTCTTCGTTGAGATCGCGAAGTTCGTCCTGGCTCTTTTGCAGGGCTTCGTCAGCCAGCTTGCGCCGGGTTATGTCGATGGACAGGATAAGGACGGCGGGTTCGCTGGTATCAGCGGAAATATATGGCAGACGCGTGGTCTGGAGCCAGTGAGTTGAGCCATCCTTGAACAGGTATGCTTCTTCCAGTGCCACCTTGGCTGTGCCGGAATCAAGGACGTTCCGATCGCTTTCGAGCATGTATGCTGTCTGCTCCTCGTCTGGGTGCACTGTGGAGTGTGTGGCTCCAGTCAATTCTTCCACGGTACAACCAAGACTTTCAGCAAATGATCGATTGACGAGAATCAGACGGCCTTCGCGGTCTTTTGCGTAGACCATGTTGGGCACTAGATCGAGCACCTGTCTGAGGGCGATCTTGTTCAGCTCAAGCTCCTGCGTTCTCTTTTCGATGCCTCGTTGTAGACGGCGATTGAATAGGAGCAGGAGCATAAGAGCCAGGACTGCCATGCTTATAAATCCCAACAGGAATGGCATCCATTGTCCGAAGAGTTCCAGGGTGCGCTGCTCGCTTGATGTGTATATAAAATCGTCCAAAGTTCTGGTCACTTTGAGCATGTCGAGGTCGTCATACACTGCGGAGATGTGTTCCCATCGGCCTTGATTCATGCTGCCCATAGGCACGAGTCTGGGCAGGATAAGTTCGCGCATGGCCTCGGCTTCGTACTGGAGTTGTGCGCGTGTTTTGCCTGATTTGTATTCCGACAAGATCAGGTCGATGATCTCGTCGGTGTGGGTCATGGCATACATCCATCCCCTGTAGCTCGCTTCCGCAAACTGTTCCACCAGCTCTGAATCGTCATCGGCGAGTTTTTTGGAAGTGATGAGAATATCACCGTAAAAATCGATGCCGTAAGAAACGGGGCGCAGGATATTTGCCGGGATTCCCAGATTTTTCAAGGTATAGGGTTGGTCTGTGATATACGCGGCAATGGCATCGGTTTTACCGTCAATCAATGCACTGATATCCCAGGAAACTTCTTGCAGAACGATTTCGGATGCTTTGATGTCCTGAGCCTTGAGCATGGCTCTGAGCGATGGAGTATTCGTGTTGAGGATCATGACACGTTTGCCCCGCAGGTCTTCGGGCGTGTTGATGCCTGTATCGGATCGCGAGAGGAGAATAGCCGGGGAGTGTTGAAATATGACGCCCAGGACCACAATGGGTGCCCCCGCATAGTAATCGAGCAGGGAGGTCGGGCTGCCCACGCCGAACTGAGCGCGTCCTTCCAGCAACTCCGTGGTCACGGTCATGCTCGGATCATGTTCCTTGAACGAGACATCCAGTCCCAAATCCCGATAATAACCCTGAGCCTTGGCTGCATAATAGCCTGCAAACTGGAATTGGTGTTTCCACTTGAATTGCATGGTGATGGGGCGCAACTGCGCAGTGTCCTGAGCCATGGCAGGGGCGACCCAGAACATGATGCATACGAGGGCGCAACAAGTGGCGACCCCGCTGGCTATGAACCGAAGCAGTGCGTGTGTTTTCACTGAATTGGCCTTACGTATCTATGAACAATTCTCATGGTTTTCTATACTGACTCAGGTTGTCGGCCGTGTATACCCTGTTATATTTATCGGTCTTTACTTGATTCCCATGTCCACTCTGTGCCGCGGCACTCCGGTCTTGCCTTCCTTGTGTTCTCGTCGGTCGAGCAGGAAGACGCGTTCAGTCAGGGACGGTTCACGACTGACAATATGGTCCTTCACTGACGAGGCGCGACGCATGGCGAGTTCATTCAGGTCTTCTTCCGTAACGACGATGCGGTCGAGGAGGAACTTCTCCATGAACTCGATGGGCTGACGGTCTGTCATGAAGAGCGTGGTCGGCTTGATGCCTTCCTCATCCGGTTCGTCGGCATATGCTTCGAACAGGAATTCTTCATATTCTTCCGGGGCTATGACCATGGCTTCCACCGAGGTGTCGGCCCGTTTTTTACGTGAGAGCGAATCGTATTTCTGTTGCTTGAGCTTATCGTCGAAAATGACTTCCACCAGTCCGCTTGTATCAGCCATGGGATCGATGACGCCGTCCACTTCGAGCTTGAGTTTTTCGCGTTCCTTGAGGGCCTTGATTGTACCCTCCATCTTCTTCAATCCCGCTGCGTCCAGCTTATGGCGTCCTGGCTCAAAGAGTACGAAGTCCATGTCTGGTTCGCCGCCGCCGAAGAGAGAGCCGATGAGAGTGAACGGAGAGGCCAGCGCCTTGATGAACAAGGAAGCAATGGCCTTGAACACGATGCCGCCGATGCGGAAATCAGGATTATCCAGCCGCCCCTTGATGGGGAGGTTGAGTTCCATATCGCCGTTGCTGTCCTGTAACAGAGCCAAGCCGAACTTGACCGGAACACTGGGTGCATCGGGGCGCTTATCCTTGGGGCCGAGCACCAACTGCTCAACAAAGAACTTGTTGTTGGCGTCGAGTACCCAGTTTTCAGTCTTGAATTTTACGTCCGCATAGAGCCGACCCTTTTCAACCGGGTAGGCGAGATACTGAACCGTGTACGGCGACAGCGGCACCAGTTCCATACCGTTCACCGCAATGGCGAGGTCGGAATAGATGGGGGTGATGACCGGGTTGAATACGCCAGTGACGGACATGGGCGTGGGGCCGATCTTGGCGCTGAAATCGATTTTCGGCCGAGCATCGGGCGTTTGTTTGATCTCAATGAGACCGAGCTTCATGTCGTGAATCTTGGTGTAATAAACAGGATGAACTGTGGCGTCACGGAAGCTGATGCGTCCGTCTTTCATGGTTATCTTGCCGATATCGATTGTTTCGAAAAATGTCTTTTTCTTCTCAGGCTTTGGCGCTTCCGGTTCGGCCTTGGCGACCTGCTTTGATTGTTCGGCCTCACCTTCTTCCAATGCCTTCTTTGCTGCGGCTGTCTCGGCCTTTTCAGACACGGGCGGCGGTTCCGGGATGCCGAACGCACGGCGGAGATTGAGGTGGCCGTTTTCATCAAAGTCGATGGCGACGGATGGACCGCCAAGGTGGATGTCCGCAATGCTCAAACGATACGGTTCGTTGGCAAACCGGATACCTGCCAGCTTAAATGCATCGATGCCTGCAAATTCACCGTCACCACGGTTGTCCTTGAGCCGCACCTTGTGCAGAGCCGTGTTGCCTGTGACGGTAAATGTTGGCTTCGGCCCGCCTTTGAATGTGTATTTAAGGTCCGCTGAGGCCGTGCCGCTGGCAAAGAGCAGTTCGGTATGTTCACCCATGTGACCGTCAAACGGGCGCAGGCCCATGCCTGTGACTTTGAGTCGACCCTTTCCACTGAGCGGGGCCAGTATGGCTTCGCCTTTCAGGGCGATGGAGCCTTTGCCGCCCCAACGGGTGGATATGTCGTACGTGGTGGTCGCGTTATCTCTGGTAGTGATATTGCCCAGTTCGACCTTGAGGCCTTCTATTGAGAGGTTGGCCGGGTGTTTGAGAGCGAGGTCCTTGAATGCAACCGCGCCTTCGACCATATGAACGGCATTGATGGTGGCGACCCATGTAGTGGCGTCTTTCTCCACTTCCTTAACGGTTTCTTTATCTTCCTTGGCAAAAACACGGACCAGATCGAGCTGGCCGGACTTTTCCTTGACCAGTTTGATTGACGGAGCGGTGATGGTTATGTCGCCCACTTCAATAGTTTGGCCCTTGAGGTCCAGCGCTGTATCGGTGATCGCAAACTTCGCGATTTGTATGCTCGGTTCTTTGGCGTCCGGCTTACGCAGAGCGAGATTGTCGATGGTGATCGCGCCTTGTTTGATAGCCAGACTGATGACCTCGCCTTCCTTCTTGAAATCGATTTCGGCGGAAAATCCGGCCACACCGGAATCCACGATCATAGGCAGGTGCTTTTTAAAATACGGATCATAGGTGGGGAAGTTGAATCCCTTGCCCGTGAGAGTCGCTTTGCCCATTATGGGTTTCATGGAGGCAATGCCGCTGAGGGTGACAATGCCCTCCTTGCCAATGGATATGTCGAATTTGCTTGGGCGTTCCCCGCGCGTGCTTACTTCCGTTCCTTTGAAGGTGAAGTACGGATATGTTTTCTTGAAACCACCGGGAATGTACTTGTCATGCCAGTCCAGAATGCCTGCTTTGACCTCTATGCTACGGATATCTAGCAGTAGTGGGGTGTTTTTGTCGGCTGTCTGAACCTTGGCGCCTTCCTTGGTCAGTTCGGAACCGGGGAAATAATTTGCCCAGTTGATGCCAGTCTTTGAGTGCCGGATAACCTTGAAATAGGGCTGGTCCATCACAACGCTGGTCAGGATAAGTTCCTTGTCGCCCAGAGAGAATCTTTCCATTTCAAAGCTGAGTTCTTTCAGGGCGAGTACTTTTCCGTCTTTGGGTGACGCGAGTTCCAGATTCGTCAGAGAGCCACCGCCATCGAGAAAGAGGTTGAGCCTTTGTGCGTCGGGGCGCTCAAAAATGAGCGAGATATTGGAGGTGAACCGTCCCTTGACCAGTTGCAGAGGAGAGTCCACTGGCAGGTAACGCCAGTATTGGTCGAGGTCCACGTCTATGGCACCCAGTTCGAACTCGGTCCGCAGGGTGTCGTCAAAAGGCAGGGTGCGGCCTTTCAGCTCGACCGGATCGCCGTTGACCACAGCCGTAAACTTGGGCTGGGTATATTCTTTGCGCAGGTCGAGAAAACTTGATGTGAACGGCACCAGCAGATTGAGATTGGAAATGACATGTTTTTTGTCATGTGGCTGGTCGTCAAAAATGATGGTCGCATTGGTCATTTCAAAGCCATAGAGGGAGAAAGGGAAGACCGTTTCGTCTTTCTCTACCGCTTCCTTATCTTCTGCTTCTTCTGTCTGCTTTGATGCCGTGTTTCGTATGAGGTCGGAGAAAGAAAATCTCCCCTCGCCTAAAAATGCGATGTCCACGGCGAGGTTGCGTAAGTGCAGATAAGAGATGACTGGCGCGAGTTTCCATATGGACGAAAGGCTCGGCGAGATGGTGAATGAACCCACAGAAACGAAGTGGCCCTCGCCCTCGCGCTTGTCCACGGTGAGGTTGTCTACCTCAAAACGCAAGGTCAGCGGATTGAATGAAACCCGCTCGATGGCCGTGGTTCGATTCAGGTTTTTTTCGCACTCGTCACGAATGATGGATTTGACAATGGGAGGGAGTATGAAAAATCCGATAATGACATATGCAAGAAAGCTGGAGGTCAGCCAGAAAGCGATACGCCGCAGCCGGGGGGTGCCAAAAGGTATTTTGTCCAAGAATGATAACATGATCAACCCGCTTGCATGAATAAGTAATTGGTGCGAAATCAAGGATAGCCGATTTTCCCATCCTTCGCCATATCCAACACATTATTAACTTGTGCCTTTTGTGATCCCCCATGGATGCAGCGTGTTTGGAAGGTGAGCCAAGCGGTTTATCATAGCCTTCGTAAAGTTCATCTGCTAATCTGCAAGTAACAAAATTTGGGAAGACGTTTCCTTTATGGATGTGTCTCTATTGGGGGGATTTTGTATGCAGGTATTTAGTGAAAATGACGGCACCGTAGCCGCTCTGAAAAAGATCCTCGATCAAGCTCTGGAAGAGGGGCAGGCCAAGAGTCTGCTCGTGTTATCCTGTGACGAAAACGGGTTCACACCGGATCAGCTTGATCCGATTCTCAAGGAACTGCCGGTCCCTGTTTTTGGGGGTACATTTCCCGTTGTTACCAA
>JAFLJT010000009.1 GCA_022712855.1 Pseudodesulfovibrio sp.
AAATTGCGTATTGTTCTCTTTCAATTGATTGTATCGCGCTGGAGGTTGCGTCATGGAAATAGGTAAAGGAATTATTTTGCTGATCGTGCTGGCATGTATGCTCGCGGCGGTCGGTTGTTCGACAAAACGCCCGGTGTTGTATCCCAACGCACATCTGGACACTGTCGGTATGCAGGTCGGTCAGGCGGACATCGATGCGTGTATCACCAAGGCTGAAGCCTCGGGCGCAAGTTCCAGCAAGGGCGGCGAGGCTGCCGGAAATGTTGCGACATCAGCAGCCGTTGGTGCTGCCGCCGGAGCCGTTTTTGCCGCTATATTGGGCAATGATGTGGGCAGATCGGCCCTTGCGTATGGTGGTGCCGCCGCTGCCGGTTCCGCTGTGCATCAGACCGCGAAGTCCGGCGATCCGGATTCCATACACAAGAGTTTTGTCAATAAGTGCCTGAGTAAGAAGGGCTACGAAGTGACTGGTTGGAAGTAAGGAGAGCATAATGAAATATCTGAATATTCTACTGGTCATCGGTGTCCTCCTGCCGCTCTCTTTCGGTTGTGCGGTCAAGTCGGACATCGCCGAGATGAAACAGGACAGTGTTATCACCTACACCCATGATACGACGGGCCAGAGTGTCTCCGTCGCCGTAGGTGCTCCATACGTCTATCAGGAGTTCATCGAGCGCAAATTCGAGAAGGTCATGGTCAAGGGGTACCTGTTCAAGAACGAAACAGAGTCAGCCATACTCGTGACCAAAATGCCGCGTGATGATTTTGAAAAGCTGGTCGGTGTGACCTTGGATGCACCCATGACCGGGATCAAGGTGTTCCCGCCCAAGAGCATTTTTGAAGACGCTTTTTGCGAGCTGGTCCGAGCTTACGTCGTGACCTTTGAAAAAGAGGTCGTCGCCGCAGTGAAGGTAAAGAGTCTCAATTCGGACAATGAAGTCTGTGACAAATGGGTCAGCATTGACGACGTCATGGCCGAGCGCCCGGAAGTGGTCACTGAGTTCGATAAAAGCGCGGACAGTGTGATCCAGATAGAGTGGAAGTAAGAGCGCTGAATACGCCTCAGAAATAAAAAAGCGACGCTAGGTGCGTCGCTTTTTTTTATGATTATGTGTAGAGCTGGCCGAGCGCAACTTGGAGTGCGTTGGCGGGAACTTCCCATCGGCCTGTCCACGGTGGTTGGAGGCTGATGGTTTTCTCTCGTATTTTCATGGCAAAGCAGTGCAGACGCATGGCGCCGCGTTCGTTGCCCGTGCCGTACTTCTTGTCGCCGACAACGGGATGCTTGCGCGATGAAAGCTGCACGCGAATCTGATGTGTGCGGCCTGTGATCAGGCGGATGGCAACGAGGCTGTATCGCTGGTTCTTCTGAAGAAGCAGGACCTTGGCGATGGCAACTTTGCCGGAGCCGGTGCGAACTTTCTGTGATCCCGGTTCGCCAGTCTTTTCCATGACATCCTCAAGGGTGACCTCATGGCGGTCTTTCCATTCGCCCGTGACCCAGGCGAGGTAGAGCTTGTCTATGCCGCCATCGGCAAAGAGGTCATTGAGGTTGCGGAGATCTTCGTAGCTCTTGCCCGCCAAGAGAATACCGGAGGTATCCTTGTCCAGCCGATGGGCCAGGGTGGGCATAAACTCGGCTTTGGCGCAGCGATGGGCCAGACGCCCAGCAACGGAGTCCGTTATCTTGTTGCCGCCATGGGCAGCCAGACCGGAAGGCTTGGCAATGGCCATGATGTGCTTATCTTCGTAGGCGATGACGAGCTTGCCTTCATTGGCAGTAACGTTCGTGTAGCCTGGAATGTATGGCGGAATGCGCACCATTTGACCGGCTTCAATGCGATCAAAGGGCTTCTTGCGCCCTTTATCCACGCGCACTTGTCCCTTGCGAACCCAGCGCTGGATGGCCGCGCGTGGGACGTCGCCCATGAGGCGGCGTTCCAGGAACTGGAGTAATTTCTGGCCGGATTCGGCTTGGGATACAGTAACAAATTGGGCTTCGGGCATAGGTTCGCCTATCGGATAAAAAATTTGCGGCGCGATGCAAAAACGCATCGCGCCGCTCGTGCATTAGGTTTATTATTTACAGTTGTCCACTGTTACTTTTGGTACCATTTGCTGTGTCCGTCCTGGAGCCAGGTACCGGGAGGGGACTGTTTGGCAATCTTCGCAGCCCGGCGTTGGCCGACTACGGAGAAGGTTGTTCCCGTCTTTTTACCAATGGCTTTGTAGACGGCGAGGCGATCATTGTTCTCCGCTTTGACCTCGGGGAGGCCCAGTTCTTTGCCTCTGTATTCCAGAAGACCAATATTGTTTTCGCCCAAGGTCCCGTTGGCCAACATGGCATCGATAGCGGGCTTTCGCTGGATCATGCGTTCCTTGACGCCACCGGCCAGAGCGGATGTTGTCATCAGGCAGATGGTGAGTACTAAAAGTGCGAAAATATATTTTCTATTGAGCATTGGGTGTCTCCTCTGTGTTCTCGGTCTTGTCGATATCCGAGAAGAAATCGTCCAGTTCCTTGTCTACTTTGACGTTCACATCAATGGTAATGTGGATGGGCTTAATCTCAACCGGGGCCACTTCGACCCTGTGGCTGGTGGAGCAACCCCACGCCAAGAGCAGCATGGCGCTGAGTGCGAAAAGTAGTATCTGTTTCATGTTCTGTTCCTCTTAATCAGCCAGTTTACAATGATTCTTGCTGGTTGTTCAAAAATGTTCGAGTGCTAGGCGCGATAAAGGTCAAGGCCGAAGCGTACTTCCTGTACGTGAGGATTTGAGCTTTTTGAAGCAACGACGCAATCGGGCATTTTTCAACAATCAGCTATTCAATCATGTTGATAATATCTTTATAGAGCAATATGCGGTCCAGCGGTAGACTGAAATTCACATCCAATCTCAGGCCCTGAAAATTTGAGCCTTTCACGTCGCCAGTGACGTGTGCGAATCCGCCAAAATCTTTCTTGTAAACGAAGGGCAGCGTGCCGATTGGCTTGCCGTCCAAAGAGAGTCGCACTAAGAGTTCTTCTCCCACGGTGTCTGCCTTGATGCGCACCCATTTATACTCGAAATCCTTGATGGCGGCCTGGGCCAGTTCAAGCTGGCCGCGCTCGGGTGTTCCTTTGGGCAGGGCTTTGACCAGATCATCCATGGCTTTCACTTGAATGATGCCGGATTGGCCGGGCGTGGAGTGCAAAAAGCCGTCGTTGAACGAAATTTTACCCTGTTTCCATGTGACGGGCAACTCGCCGGACAGGGCCGCTTCGCCCTTGGCTTCGGCCAGCCCGAGCTGGGAAAGGATGCTGGAAAGTTTGAGCTGCGAGCAGAAAAGCGTGACACTGTAGTCATCATGCCCCGGGACTATGCGGAAAGAACGGCTCGCCACATGCCCGTCGCACCAGTCAAAGCCCAGATGTTCGACAAGGATGACCCCGCCCGGTTCAAGCTGGAAAGTGACTATGCCGTTATTGATGATGATCGGTCCGGCCGTCAGACTGTCAAAAGAGAGCATCTGCGCCGGGGCGCTCCTGAAATTGAGCAGGTCAGGGGACTCGAAGAAGAGCCGAACGCCAGAGAGGGCAGTCCCGCTTTCTTCGCCCATGGCGATATTCCCCTCCGTGAAGAAGACACCAAGGCGGCTTTTAATGGTGCCGTCGGAAATATCCAGCCCGCCGTCAGCCATCAGTACGCCGGATATATCCACACCCGTGAGGGCAGGGACCAGTGCGGAGAGATCAAGCCCGTCGGGCAGCGGATATTTACCTATATCAAATTTGAAGGATGCATCCTTGGTTTCCATGGACGCACTGCCAGAAAACGGGACACGAAGATTGGGCAAAAGCTGCGTAAACAACGTGCCGTCGAGGGCCAAACCCATGGCCTCCTGCCGAACTTTTGAGGATGCCGTTCCCAGTTTGTACTTGCCATAACGAAGGCCGGACACCTTGAGCTTACCAGAAGTATGCCGCTTGGGAGCGGGCCACGCCAACGGAAGCGAAAGACGGACCGGGCCGGAGCGTATGTCCATGCCACCCAACACCACGCCCTTGGTGGAAGCGGTGACCACAACGTTAGCCGTTTGGGGGGTAGCCGTTCCTTTGATGCTTAATTGAGCGCCGCCCAGTCGAATGGTGCGTCCGCCAGTATCCACTTTGAGAGAGTTGGGGTTGGCAGCGTTGAGAGAGACGGTCCATGCATTGCCTTCTTTGTTCGCCTTGAATGAACCGGGCATGGTGATTCCGGCGGCGGTGATTGAGAAATCAGCGGCCACTTCATCTGTGGTTGCATGCGCTTCTGGAATAGCAATGGTGGCAGGATAAGGGGCTGTAATGGATGTTGGAGCGATTGAAAATTCTACAGCGCTCTTTGCAATCGTTGCCTTGCCAGAAAGCGTCGTCTTTTCTGCCAGCGTAATCCCAAGCGGCGACAGGTCTGCATTGGTAAGCCCAAGGTCGATGGTGGCGATCAGATCTTCGGGGTTCGACAGGTTGATCGTGGCTGTCAGGCCGAGGTCCATATTGCCATCAATGGGCATTGGCATGAGGTCGTGAATGGCACCAAGCCGAAAGTTGGTGGTATCAAGCTGCAAGGAAAGATCATCGATGGTCGGCCCTAGCTCTCCGAAAAAGGTAATTTTCTGATCGCGAGGGTATATAGTGCCGGACACATGAAAGACTTTGACGGGTGTCAGTGTGGCGGAGAATGGAATGGAGAAGTTTTTCCCTTCAAGAGAGCAAAGAAGTGTCGAGTTGGTGATGACGAGGGAATCCAGCGGTAAGTCGGGCAATTTTTTGGACGCTTGCCCAGAGGAGTCGCCCGAAGATGGAATTAAGTCCAAAATCGGCAGTTTGAACGATTCCCCATCATACTCACAACGCAGAGTGACACCATCGAGGACAACCGCCTTCACCCGTCCCGCCTTGAGCGATGCCGGGGTGTATGTCATATGGACATTGCTCAGCTTCAGTTCGTTCTCGCCAGACCCGAGTCGAATCGGCCCGATGTCCGCAGAAAACAGCCCCGCATCCCGGATATGAAATTCCTCAAGCGGCAATCCCATCTCGCCCGCGAGTTTGGGGACCAATACCTCAAGATATCCCGGCGTCCATGTAGTCAAACCCCACCCAACCGCAAGCAATAAAGCAAGCAGCCATGGAGTTATCAGGACGGTCCATTTCAGAACCCGTTTACCAAGAGATGTGGACATCCAAAGACTATAACGACACCCATCCCTCATTAGCAAGCTCGCACACACTTTGTGCAAAAAACACAGCTAACCAATCACGCACAACCGCACGCATGTGCATACAAAAAGTTTAGGAAGGGAGAT